>CAKZXZ010000054.1 GCA_937883775.1 uncultured Paracoccaceae bacterium | reverse complement strand
TCCATCGGCATGCGCGGGTCCATCGCGGCCATGCGCGCACCCATCTCGCCGGGGCGACCCAGCAGATCGAGGTCCATATCAATGGCCATGGCGTACATCATCCACCACGACAGCAAGATCGCGGTGAAAAAGCCGAGCCAAAGAAATGTGCGCAGAGGCGCATGCAGCATGGACGATTCCTCCCAAAACCGTTGCAATTCAAATGTCAGACTTTTAATTGTCTGACAAATGAAAATTGACCCGACCAGTTCCAAAGACCTTTCGGCGCAAATTGCGTCGGCCATTCGCGATACGATTGTGTCGGGCGCGATGCCTGTGGATGAGCGGTTGCCGTCCGAAGCGGAGCTGGCCGAGCAGTTTGATGTATCCCGCTCGACCGTGCGGGAGGCGTTGAAACGGCTCGCCGCTCAAAGCCTGATCCGCACCCAGCGCGGGGCGACCGGTGGCGCGTTCGTCAATCGGCTGCGCTATGCGGATGCGTATAGTCAGCAGATCACGACCTCGACTTTGCTGCTGTCGATGAACGCGGTGTCGTTCGAGACAGCTTGCGAAGCGCGCTATGCGCTGGAGCGGGCTTGTGCGCCCCTGTCTGCCACGCGCCGCACGCCGGATCATTTGGCGACGATGCGTGCAGAGGTTCACCGCCAAGGGCAACCGGGGCTAACGGACGAGGCGTTCTGCGCGTCCGATGTAGCGTTTCACCGCGCGCTGGTGGATGGCGCGGGCAATCCGGTGCTGTCTTATCAGCTTGCGGGCGCGGTGGAGGCCATGCAACCGCTGATGAACATGATTACATTCACCGCCCGCTCGCGCGAACGGATCATCGCGCTACACGGCGGGATCGCGGACGCCATTGAGGCACAGGACGGCGCTGCGGCGGATGCGGCACTGGTGGAGCTGGCAGAATACACGGTGGAGTTGGCGCGCAGTGTGTTCGAGGCACGGGCGGTGAAGGCGTGAGCAGCCCACAAAGCGATATTCACACAGGCGGCTGCTTATGTGGAGCTTTGCGAATAAGCGCAAAAGGTCCTCCTTTGCGCGTTGGCATTTGTCATTGTTTGGACTGTCGCAAACATCACGGAGCGCTTTTCTACGCAGCCGCGGTGTTTCGTGAAGATACTGTAACGATTGAAGGGGAAGCGGCGGAGTATGACGGGCGCGGCTTTTGTCCAAAATGCGGATCGTCTGTGTTTGCTCGAACTGGGCAGGAAATTGAAGTGCATCTGGGCGCCTTGGATGCACCCAACCAATTTCAGCCAACCTACGAGCTTTGGACAGAGCGTCGAGAAAGGTGGCTGCCGGAATTTTCGCAAACCGATTGTTTTAAACGCGATAGGACAGACAGCTAACCCCGCCCCGGTCTTCACCCGGAACCTCAGCCAGATGAGGCCCCGGATCAGATCCGGGGCGCAGGGTGCTGAAAAGAACCCGCTTGCGCCCCACCCCGACCCCGCATAGCGTTTTCGCGATTTCTGTTCGGGAGCACATCACATGAAAAACCTTCTTCTCACGGGCGTGGCCACCCTCGCCCTGTCCACCGCGGCATTTGCCGAAGACAGCGAACTGCTGGTTTTTGATTACTCAGGCTTCGAGATGCCCGCTTTTCACCAAAGCTATATCGAAAAGCATGGCACCAGCCCGACCTTTGCCTTTTTCGGCGATGAGGACGAAGCGCTTCAAAAGATCCGCTCGGGTTTCAAGGCCGATGTCAGCCATGTCTGCGCAGGCTCGGTCACCAAATGGGTCGCCTCGGATATTCTTGAGCCGTGGGATCTGAGCCGGATTGACGAACTGGAGAACCTTGATGCGAACCTCGTGGGCGAGAATATCTCGGCCGCCGCATCCGACACCTATTTCATTCCGGTTGATTTCGGCTCCACCGCGATCGCCTACAACATGGATGAGGTGCCTGCCGAAAACGTGGCCTCGCTAAACGTGTTTAAAGACCCCAAATACGCAGGGCGCATGACGCTGCCCGACAATGTGGATGACGCCTATGCGCTGGCCTATCTGGCGACCGGCACGACCGATTGGACAACGGCCACAGATGAGCAGTTCGAAGCCGCCTCGGCCTGGCTGCGCGAAGTGCATGGCAACCTGCGCACCTATTGGACCGATCCGGGCGAGTTGGCGCAGCTGATGGCGACGGGCGAAGTTCTGGTCGCCTGGGCGTGGAACGAAACCTACCCGACGCTGGTCGATGAAGGGTTCCCGGTGGGCTTTCAGCGCGAAGCGGCAGAGGGATCATCGCTGTGGCTGTGTGGTTACGTGAACCTCAAGGACGGCGAAGGATCGGAAGACAAGGCGTATGATTATATCAACGCTTTCCT
>CAKZXZ010000053.1 GCA_937883775.1 uncultured Paracoccaceae bacterium | reverse complement strand
GGTTCGTTAACTGGTCTTCGCCGAAGTCTTTGACGTCGATTTCGCCGCGCGTTTCACGACCTTTTTCGGGGCGTCCAGATCAAAGCGTCGGGTGATTGCCTTGTATCCGCGCAAGGGATCGCGTGCTCCGTCAAAGGCGCAGCGTGCGTCGAGCGCGTCGCCGGTCTTGGTATCGATCAATTTCATCGTATCAGGACTGAACTCTGAGATGACAAGCAGCGTCGGAGTGCCATCTTCAGGCGCGTAGTATACTCCGAACTCATACCGGATTTCGGCCAGCATCACACCGACCCCAAAGAATGCGCCGGTCAGCAGGTCGTTGATCCGCAAAGCGATATCCTGCACCAGACCAAGTTCATCAATACTGGCGATCTGCAAAGCGACCAAATGGCGGTCAGAGACCCGAACGGGATGACCGTTGGACGTATCCGGGCGCACGAAAAACTCCAAAAGCGGCTCGTTGAAGCGATAGGACGGCTCTAACCCGAACTCGCGGCTCATGTCGTCTAAAGCGAGGTTGCGCAAGACCAGATCAAACGGGATTTGTTCTGTCTCAACAATGGCTTGTTCTTGCTTGCCGATCTGTTCAATGAAATGCGTGCCGACGCCATTATCTTGAAGGAAGCTGTGTAGATGGCATGACAGCGTATTGGCCAAAGCGCCCTTGCCAGCAAGTGTGCGCTGCTCGAATGCGGGAAAGGTGATGATCGTATCAGTGATCTCAAGCTTTGGGCCGTTTTCGCTTTCGGTAAAGACGCGAATATCGCTGGAGCTGGTTTCGTCAGAGGCCATGGTTACACCTTTCACAAGTTAAGCTGGGGAAAGCCGATCCAACCGGCTTGATCGCGGGGGCGTAGGATGTCCCCTAGGGAGCGGAGGCCTTCTTCATAGCCGTAAGGGTCTTTGAAATCATGACGCTTTACAAAAGCGTATCGGAAGAAATCAGACAAAGCGAAAATCGGGTCGAAAGCGGCGCTTTCGCCGATTGGCTGGAGAAAATTTTCCGGGCGGTATGCAGAAAAATCAACCTCATCAAGGTCAAAGCCCCGGCGGACCAATTCCGGCTCCACCATCTCGAACCACCGATCCTGATCTTCAAGCAAGGAAAGATCGCTTTCAATAAGCTTTTTGAAGAACGCGTCTTCCTCGGCATACTCGAGATCGATCTTGGCGTTATCCATCTTCAGGAATGGATTTCGCGCGAAGTAAGTTGGCTGAAATTTTGGATCTATGAGGTCCCATCGGGGATTTGCTTTTGCGTAGACCTTCTTCACTCCCGCAGCGACAAAATGCGCGAGATCTATTAAGATCGTGTTCCAGATCGGTTGCCACATCAGTTCAGCCGGTAAATCGGGCATTCCCTCGCCCCATTTTTTTACACGACTAATACGGTTCTTTTCTGCTTCGGGGCTGAACTCAATCAACTCGAGAATGCGGTCGCCGATTTTGTCGAGTGCGGTGGGATCGCCGACGGCGTCAGTTGAAAGAGAAAAACCCTGCATCACTTGCGCAACAGACGCCTTTTCGATGCTGATGAACCAGTCAAAGAATGCCTGTCGCGGTCCATCTTGCAAATGCTCAGGCCAAACACCGTGGGGTGGTATCTGCACCGGCCAGGGTTCCAGCTCTGACGGCGCAACAGCATCCTTCGAGAACACGAAAACGCGCTGTTTCCATGGCTTGAATCGGCTCGTCGTCGCATACGGGAACAGGACGTCGTCACTCATGGTATTTTGTCGACGATCTGTGCAGTAGCTTAACCGTTTCCTGCCAGTGTCTGGCCCGATCCACGCCGTCCATTCCGCCGCGAACGCGACGATGTCGATGAAACACTCGAGCGTGCACTTGCGCTGCTCAGGCTCGTAGAGCGGCGGCTGTTGCGGCGTGACACAGAACTGGTCTGCCGACCGCGCCCCGAGAAGAACGAATGAAGAGACCGGCCCAACGCGCTGCCCGCAACCGCGCCACCAACCGCGCCAACGACGCCGCCAACAACAGTGCCGACCGCTGTGCCCACAGGGCCACCCACGAAGGTTCCGACAACCGCGCCAGCTTTACCGCCAGCAACCGCTCCCGTGCCGGCCCCGGCCCAGGCGCCACCAACATCGGCCGCCGTCCGGGTTGTATTTGTGCCGATGGTTCCGCCATCGCGGCGATAGGCGCTGGCAAGACGGTAAGTGTCAATCGCAATGGCTGCAGGCACGGCAACGCGGCTTGCGCCACGCAAAACGCCGTCCACATTCGCAGCACCGCGCAGGACCTGAAGCGAGCCGCGCGATGGGCCCGGCTGGGTCCCACCTGTCACACGGCCACTTGTTTGTGCCGCAACCCGCGACATGCGCTGCATGCCATTTTGCAGACGCGTGCTCGCATTGCTCAGTGGTGAGCTCATCAGGTTGTAGTGAACGCGCCGTCCGCTGGAAATGTCTGTCGCCAGCTGGCGACCGCTTATGTTCCCGCCGACCTTGTCCTCAAAGAACATGCCGCTCAGGCGATCATAGCGTCTCCCGGTGCCGGTCGGGCTGACCTCAAAACGGGTCTGCGAAATCGGACCTGCGCGGCGGGCGGAAAGCCAGCTGCCCTGCGATCCGGCCATATTACGATACGCTGGAGAGTTCCGCACCGGACCGCGGAATGATGACATCCGGTAGCCCGAATTCCACTGGCCTGTTGCCCGGTTGTACGTGCCGTAGCGCGCATTCGGGCTGGAACTGCGCCCATACTGGCTTGCTCCGACCAGCGCATCCTGCGCATAGCTGTTGGCAAGACTTGCGGCATACCGTGTTGGCCCAACCTGGCCGGTCTGACGTGCAGCCTGGATCAACCCAACCCGCGACGCACTGGACCGGATGCGTTGTGCCGCTGCAAAGCGGGACGCATAGTTTTGCGACGGGCTTGCGCGGGACGGGAAAGACCCGCGTGTTGTGGTCCGACTGGGTGTGCTTGTCTGCATGGACGATGTGAAGCGGGATGCGCTTGCGCGGGTCATGGGGGATGATGTTGGCGTCCGGCTGGACGTGCTTGATCCCATGGACGATGTAAAGCGGGATGCCGCAGCACGTGTCATCGGTGCCGATGCTGTCCGCGTGGGTGTTCTCGACGCGCTCGAAGATCTTGTCGTGCCCATTGAGGACGTAAACCGCGATGCTGCCGCCCGTGACATCGTGCTCGAACTGCTGCTCCGGCTCGACGATGTAGATCTGCTGGATGAGGATGACGACGATGATGAGCGACTGGGCGAACTTGTGCGGCTTGCGCTAGACGGTGAGCGATAAGAGCTCCCGCTCAT
>CAKZXZ010000052.1 GCA_937883775.1 uncultured Paracoccaceae bacterium | reverse complement strand
AAGCCGGCGGTTTTGCGCACGTCGCGCGCCTCTAAATTCACGTGATGGATTGACCAGCTCATTCCTGTCCTCCCCGACAATGATCTGCATCGCATATGTATCCGATCTGCATAGGATCTGTATGCGAAATGTATGGCTTGTTCTGCATCAAAGACAGTGCTGGGAAACCGTCTAGACTGCGCCTGAAACTTTAACGGAGGACCACATGTTCCGTCTCGCCATGACCCTATATTCCATCGTCGCACCCAGCCTTGCAGGCGTCGGCGTCATCATCGTTCTGGTGGCGGGATATGGCACTTTGATGCCTATTTTGGTCTCGGCCGCTATAGGGGCTTTTCTTGGGATTCCAGTGGCTTACCTGGTAGCCAAGGCCATCTACGCCTGATCCAGATAAGCTCGGACAGCGGCTTCGAACTCGCGCGGTTTTTCGGCATGAAGCCAGTGACCCGCGCCTGGGATCTTGGCGAATTTGGCGTTTGGAAAGATTGATTTGATCTGCGGGCGGTGCTCAGGCAGGACATAGTCTGACATGCCGCCCGACAGGAACAGCGCGGGGCCTTCAAAAGCCCCTGTAAGCTGCGGAAATCCAATGATTTTATCCATCTCGGCTGCCAGCACATCAAGGTTCAGCCGCCAGCGTTTCTGGGCCACGTCCAGCGATTGCAGCAAGAACGCCCGAACCCCTTGATCCTCAACGGTTTTTGCCAGTTCCACATCGGCGTCCGAGCGCTTTTCAACCCCGCTCAGATCAACGCCGCGCATCGCATCGATCATGCCCTGCTGGGTGTGCTTGTAGGCCACGGGCGCGATGTCTGCGACAACCAATTTGCGCACCAGATCAGGGCGCGTCAGCGCTAGAACCATGGCCGCTTTGCCGCCCATGGAATGGCCCAGAACGTCCAAAGGTTCTCCAATACTTTCAAGGGTTTCCGCCAGATCGCCAGCCAGATCAGCGTAGCTATGCGTGCTGTGCCAGTCACTGGCCCCGTGGTTGCGCATATCTACCACGATCACCGGCCCGCGATCGGACAGCCGCTTGGCGATCACCCCCCAGTTGCGCGCCGAGCCGTAAAGCCCATGCGCGATCAGCAGGGGCGGCCCATCTGGCCCGTCATGAACAATTTGATGCAACATATCCGCGCTTTAGCGGCGATTGCGAGCCTGAGCAAGCCGCGCTAGGGTCGCGCCATGGGGGATGTCGGGGCCAAAGCGGATGAACTAAGCGCGCTGCTGCAAGAGCGGCTGCGCTTTCGTGCACGCGATCTGCATCATGCCTTGCGCAAAGCCGGGCGCCGCGTGCCGCGCCGGTTGCGGGTGGAGGGGGAATATATTGCGCTTGCCCAGCATATGGAACTGACCCCCAAGCTTGCCAAACAAATCGATATGGCACGGGTTGAGGCGGGGCACCGGGACCTGAAGCTTTTTGTTGAAGAGATCAATCCCATGGACCGCGTCATTGGCGGTATCCTCAGCATTCTTGGGCCGCTGGCCTTCGGGCTGATCGTGCTGTTTGCAGTGTCGCTTGTCGTCCTCAGATGGCGCGGGCTGATCTAGCAGCCTCAAACGGAAAACGGCCCGCGCAGGGCAGGCCGTTTTCTTTATTTCACAAGTACTTAGAGGTTCGGATAGATCGGGAAGGTGCCGCAAAGCTTTGAGACCTTCTCTTTCACGGCCTCTTCCACAGCACTGTTTCCGTCCTCGCCATTGGCGGCCAATCCGTCGACCACCTCGACGATCAACTGACCGATTTCGCGGAACTCGGGCTCTCCAAATCCGCGGGTTGTGCCCGCGGGGGAGCCGAGACGGATACCGCTGGTGACCATCGGCTTTTCGGTGTCAAACGGGATGCCGTTCTTGTTGCAGGTGATATGCGCGCGGCCCAGTGCTTTCTCGGTCGCGTTACCCTTCACACCTTTGGGGCGCAGATCGACCAGCAGGACGTGGCAATCGGTGCCGCCGGTGACCAGGTTCAGACCACCTGCCATCAGCGCGTCGCCCATGGCTTGCGCGTTCTTGATGACCTGCTGCTGATAGCTTTTGAACTCAGGGCGCAGCGCCTCACCAAAAGCGACGGCTTTCGCAGCGATGACATGCATCAGCGGGCCACCTTGGATGCCGGGGAAGATGGCGGAGTTGAACTTTTTGGCCATCGCCTCGTCATTGGTCAGGATCATGCCGCCGCGCGGGCCGCGCAGTGTCTTGTGCGTTGTCGTGGTGGCGACATCCACATGGGGGAAGGGCGAAGGATAAACGCCCGCAGCGATCAGGCCTGCGAAATGCGCAACATCTGCCAGCAGATAGGCGCCCACCTCATCCGCGATCTTGCGGAATTTCGCAAAATCCAACTGGCGCGGAATGGCCGAGCCACCGGCGATAATCATCTTTGGTTTATGCTCATGTGCGAGGGCTGCGAGCTGATCGTAATCCACATCCAGTGTATCTTCGCGGACCCCGTATTGGATCGCGTTGAACCATTTGCCCGACTGGTTCGGCTTGGCACCGTGCGTCAGGTGGCCGCCTGCATCCAGGCTCATCCCCAGAATGGTGTCACCGGGCTGCAAAAGCGCGGTGAACACACCCTGATTGGCCTGAGAACCGGAGTTGGGCTGCACATTGGCAAAGCCGCAGTCAAACAGCTGCTTGGCCCGCTCAATCGCCAGTTCTTCGGCGATGTCGACATACTGGCAACCGCCGTAATAGCGCCGGCCCGGATAGCCTTCGGCGTACTTATTGGTCATCACGCCGCCTTGGGCTTCCATGACGGCAGCAGACACGATGTTTTCAGAGGCGATCAGCTCGATCTCGTCGCGTTGGCGGCCCAGTTCAAGCTGGGTGGCCTTGTGCAGTTCGGGGTCGCGGCTGGCGAGCGTTTCGGTGAAAAATCCGTCGTCACGATGGGGCGCGTTCATAAGGTGTGCTCCTGAGCAGAGATGTGCAGTCTTTAGTGATTGAGGCAGCGTTTACCGCATTCCCCTAAGTCAAAAAACCCTTTTTCTGCGTGACATGCGTGCTATCAGCGACCGCCTGCAGCCGATAGGCGACTTGTGTTTCCGGTGCTGACGCGCAATGTTTTTACGAAACTTCAAAGGCTTCGCCCCATGTCCACGTCCAAAGGCCTGCCCAAAATTGCCTTTCATGCGAGCGATGCCGATATCGCTGTCGCGGCGCGCAAAGCGCTGACAGAGCGGTATGGTGACACGCCCGCGGCTGAGGCTGATGTCGTCGTGTCGCTGGGGGGCGACGGGTTTATGCTGCAAACGCTGCACGGCACTCAGGCGCTGGATGTTCCGGTTTACGGTATGAATTGCGGCACGATTGGCTTTTTGATGAACGAATACGGCGAAGGCGCTTTGCTGGATCGCCTCGCGGCAGCCGAAGAAGAGGTGATAAATCCGCTGGCGATGAAAGCTGTCACCGCGGATGGAACAGTTCATGATGGCTTGGCGATCAACGAAGTATCGCTTTTGCGCGCAGGTCCTCAGGCCGCCAAGCTGCGCATTTCTGTCGATGGGCAAGTGCGCATGGACGAGCTGGTGTGCGATGGGGCGCTGGTGAGCACGCCTGCAGGATCGACCGCGTATAACTATTCCGCCCATGGCCCAATCCTGCCCATCGGCGCGGATGTGCTGGCGCTGACGGCGATGTCGGCGTTTCGGCCCCGGCGGTGGCGTGGGGCTTTGCTGCCCAAAACAGCGCATGTGCGCTTTGATGTGATCCAGCCGAAAAAGCGCCCCGTCATGGCCGAGGCGGACAGCCGCGCTGTCAAAGATGTTCTTTCGGTCGAGATTCGAAGCGAGCCTGCGATTTCCCATCGCATCCTCTTTGATCCGGGCCACGGGCTGCAAGAACGGCTCATTCAAGAGCAATTCGTCTAGGCGTCTGCTTCCCAGTTTTCGCGTTTGCGGTATAGTGTTGAGGGCGACACGCCCAGCGATTTTGCGGCTTTGGGTACGGATCCGTCATGCTGGCGGATTGCCTGTTCGATCACTGTCCGTTCAATATCGGCGAGGGTTTTCCCGGTCAGATCTGGTGCCGGACTGTCAGGAGCCAGTGGGCTGTCTTCCAGCACCTCGCAGATTATCTGGGCCGTGATACTGGGCCCGCTATGCAGGACGACGATCTGATGCAAGGTATTTATAAGTTGCGGGATATTTCCGGGCCAATCATACGCGGCCAACTGCTTTGCGGCCTCATCGGACAGGCGCATCGAACCGCGCTTTTCGACCGCGCAAAGCTCTGGCAGGGCAGCCTCGGCGATCTCGTGAAGATCGGACTGGCGCTGGGCCAGGCGCGGCAGGTTCAAAGGCAAAGCGTTCAGCCGGTGGATCAGTTCGCTGGACTGCCCGGCACGGGCCAGCGCGTCGAGTACAGATCCTTCAAGGGTCGAGATGATCGCGCGCACATTCAGATCATCCGCCCTGATGCGTTCCAGCAGGTATTGCGCGGCCTGCGCTGGCAGGTGGTCGATTTCATGCAGCAGCAAAGACGTCTCGGGCGTTGCATTTGCCAGATCGGTAACCAGCGTGTCAGGGGTTGCGATGCGGCAGGCGATCTCTTGTAGCGTGCCGGACTGTGACGGATCGCGCCGTCTATGCAGATGCCGCGCACAATCAGCTTTTCCGGCGCCATTCTCGCCCGTAATCATGACGGGCGCACTTGATTGGGCAAAAGCCTCGAGCCGTTCGCGCAGGCTTGTAATCGCAGGGCTCGTCCCGATGAGCGAGATCGGTATCCGGCTTGTCGTGTCGCTGCCTTTGGCCAGTCGTGCGCGCAAAATCTCGGTATGTGCATCTGCAACTGCCGTCAGAAGGCGCAACTCGTCGAAGGGTTTGGCCAGTATATCGAACACATCGTCTGTCAGGCTTTCAGGGCGCTGCTGCAACACAGTCTGCGGTACCGTCATCAATATCTTGCTGCCCGGAGACGACGCTTGAAAATCGCGTAATGTGGCGGTGTGATCGGGACCTTCAAGCAAGCCGTCCAGAATGACCACGCAGGGCGGGTCGTCGTGATACGTGGACAGCCCCTCTGTCAAAGTCGTCGCGCAGCGGACGCTGTTGCCCGCACGTTCAAGAATATCGCGGTAAACCATGCGCAGACTGTCTGCGCTTTCGATCAAAAGAATTGGAGTGGTCATTCAGCCGGGCATGTATTGGCCGCAGGCGTGAGATCTGCAAGCATCTGGATCAGTTCTGCAAGATCGGCATGAAGCAATTCAGCGACGGTGCTGCATTTGCGGCTGTCGCCCTGATCGACCCCGTCCAGAAGATCCTGTGCGAGCCGCGCCGCGCGGGTCGCGCCGATGGCTTCGGCCACAGACATTGCCCTGCAGGTCGCATCGCGGGTCGCCGGGTTCGGCATGCCTGCCCGCAACACGTCATCTGCGGTGCTCAGATCGACGGCAAGTTGGCTCAGCAAACGCTCGCGGTGCTGTGGACCCGCCATGTGCAGCAAGGCTTCCAGCTGGGAAGGGTCAATCAGCGCAGGTTGATTTGTGCGCCGGGTGGCTTCCTTGAGCGTATGCCCCGTCGGGCTGGTCAGCATTTCGCTTGTGATCGAGGCGGCCAGGTCCAGCGCTGCGGTGCGAACACGTTCCAGTTGCATCTTGCAGTGAGGATCGTCCGATTGCGCCGCCAGATTGCGCGCATAGCCTTCAAGCTGGGCAAATGCAGCCTGGATCGGAAAACCGATATTGAGGGCCATCTCTGGGCCGGGCACGATATCCGAACAGAAATCATCGGCCTCGCGGGGCGTCATGGTCGTGTCGTTCCCAATGTCTTGGCGCATGCGATCCTCAGGTTTTTGATGCTCAAGCCCACACGTATGAGTTGAGCACCCCCTGATAGCGCAGGAGATGGGTTCCCGCCAACCTGTCTAAAAGTCAGTCTGCGCCCAAGCCCTTATTTTGCGTAGCCGAGACCCTGAAGCGCTGTGCGAATTTCATCCAGAATAACCGGATCGTCGATTGTGGCTGGCATTTTAAAGTCTTCGCCATCAGCGATTTTGACCATGGTGCCGCGCAAGATCTTGCCTGAACGGGTCTTTGGCAGCCGCTCTACAACGCAGGCCAGTTTGAATGCAGCCACCGGACCGATCTTGCTGCGCACCATCTTGACCACATCCATTACAACCGCGTCATGGGCCTTGTCCGAGCCGCTGTTCAGGCACAAAAAGCCCATGGGCAACTGTCCTTTCAACTGATCGGTCACACCGATCACCGCACATTCCGCGACGTCTGGGTGCGCTGCCAGAACCTCTTCCATCGCGCCGGTCGACAGGCGGTGCCCGGCCACGTTGATGACGTCATCCGTGCGCGCCATGATATAGAGATATCCGTCCTCGTCGATCATTCCAGCATCGCCGGTTTCATAATAGCCGGGGAATTGCTGCAGATAGCTTTTCTTGAAACGGTCCTCGGCATTCCAAAGGGTCGGCAATGTGCCTGGGGGCAAGGGCAATTTGATCGCTATTGCGCCCAGTTCGTTGGGGGCCATCGGGTGGCCTGCCTCGTCCAGAATTTGCACATCAAAGCCCGGCATCGGCACCGCTGGAGAGCCCAGCTTGATCGGCAATGCTTCAATCCCCAGCGGGTTCGCGGCGATGGCATAGCCGGTTTCGGTTTGCCACCAGTGGTCAATGACCGGCACGCCCAGCTTGTCATGCGCCCATTCAATCGTGTCAGGATCTGCGCGTTCGCCGGCCAGATAGACTTGCTCAAGACAGCTCAGATCGTATTTCTTGACGAATTCGCCTTTTGGGTCCTCGCGTTTCACAGCGCGGAAGGCCGTTGGGGCGGTGAAGAAGGATTTCACCTTATGCTCGGAAATCACGCGCCAGAAGGTGCCTGCATCGGGCGTGCCGACGGGCTTGCCTTCAAAGACAATCGTGGTGTTGCCGGTAATCAAAGGCGCGTAGCAGATGTACGAGTGCCCAACGACCCAACCGACATCGGAGGCCGCCCAGAAGACGTCACCGGGATCGACATTATAGACGTTCTTCATCGTCCAGTTCAGCGCGACCAGATGGCCGCCAGTGGGCCGGACCACGCCTTTGGGGGCGCCGGTGGTGCCGGATGTATAGAGGATATAGGCGGGATGATTGCCTTCAACCGGAACACAGTCTGCCGGCTCGATACCATATTGAAAGCCGTACCAGTCGAAATCGCGCCCTTCTTCGAGCTTGGCAACCTCTTGTTCACGCTGGAAAACAACGCAGAAATCGACCTTGTGGGTTGATTGCTCAATCGCACCATCAAGCAGGGGTTTGTAATGCACGACGCGCCCCGGCTCGAGGCCGCAGGAGGCGGCGATGATGCATTTGGGCTGCGCATCATCAATCCGCACAGCCAATTCATTTGCGGCAAATCCACCGAACACGACCGAGTGCACAGCGCCCAGTCGTGCACAGGCCAGCATCGCCTCAAGCGCTTCTGGCACCATCGGCATGTAAATCAAAACACGGTCGCCTTTGCCGATCCCTTTTGCCCGCAGCGCACCGGCAAGCGACGCAACGCGGGTCTGCAGTTCGGCGTAGGTGATCTCGTGCTTGGTGTGGGTGATCGGGCTGTCATAGATGATCGCCGTCTGATCGCCACGCCCGGCTTGCACATGGCGGTCAACCGCGTTCCAGCAGGTGTTTACCTTGCCATCCACATACCACTGATACAGCGGCGCGTTTTCATCAAACAGCGCTTTGGAGGGCTTTTGTGTCCAATCAATGGCCTCTGCGGCCTGCATCCAGAAGGCTTCGGGATCGTCTTTCCAGCTCTGGTAAACGGCGGCGTAGGTCATCGTGATAGTCTCCTCCAAGTCGCGCGCATTTAGGAGGGCAGGGCCCGCCCGGGCAAGAGAGTTACCGTTAGCAGCGACCGATTGGCGCGAAAAATTTGCAGTTTTGCTAGTGAAGGCCGTGCAAACTTTTGCAAAACACCCGATTTTAGACCTTTTTTTGAATAGTCGCCGCGACTTTGCAAAGTTTGAGAAAAGTCACGGGCCGACTCACCCATAGTGCGCAACGGGCGTTCCAGCCAGTGCGGTCATATTCAAAAGCCCTCGTGCCGTAATAGATGGCGTCACGATATGCGCGCGGTTGCCCATGCCCATCAGGATCGGTCCAACCTCGAGCCCGCCTGCGCGCATTTTCAGGATGTTGCGCACAGCCGAGGCCGCGTCGGCATTTGCAAAGATCAGCACGTTCGCAGCGCCTGTCATGCGCGAACAGGGCAGGATCCGGGCGCGCAATTCTGCATCAAGTGCGGCGTCTGTGTGCATCTCACCTTCGTAGGTGAAATCGCGTGGTTCGCTGTCGAGGATCGCCAACGCCTCGCGCATCCGTCGCCCGGTGTCGCAATCCAGATTGCCGAATTGCGAGTGTGAACACAGCGCGATATTTGGCTCCAAGCCGAAGCGGCACACATGGCGCGCGGCCCCGATGACCGCTTGTGCAATCTGCGCAGGAGTGGGTTCAGGATGCACGTGGGTGTCGGCAATAAACAATGGCCCATCTTCGAGGATCATCAGGCTAAGTGCGCCGTCAGGATGCAGCTGTGGCGTGCCCAGAATCTGTTCGATATAGTTGAGATGCCACAGGAATTGCCCGAACGTGCCGCAGATCAGACTGTCGGCCTGGCCCAGATGCACCATCACGGCACCGATTGCGGTTGTGTTGGTGCGCATGATCGCGCGGGCCAGATCGGGCGTGCCACCCTTGCGCGCCATCAGGTTGTGGTAGGTTTCCCAATATTGGCGATAGCGCGGATCGTTTTCAGGGTTCACCACATCGAAATCATCGCCCACATGGATCGACAGGCCCAGCTTTTCGCACCGGGCTTCGATAACGTCGGGACGACCGATCAGGATCGGCAGGTCGGTCGTTTCCTCAAGGATCGCCTGACTTGCGCGCAGCACCCGTTCATCCTCACCTTCGGCAAAAACGATCTTGCGTTTGGCGGTGCGTGCGGCCTGAAAGATCGGGCGCATCAGCAACGCGGATTTGAAAACCGATCCATCCAGTGCTGCCTTATAGGCGGTCAGATCTTCGACAGGGCGGGCTGCCACACCGCTTTCGCCAGCGGCTTTTGCCACGGCTGTCGCAACGACACCCATCAGCCGGGGGTCGAAAGGTTTGGGGATCAAGTAGTCGGCCCCAAAGGTCAGCTCTTCACCTTTGTAGGCGGCGGCGGCTTCGGCGCTTGTCGTCGCGCGGGCCAGTTCTGCGATCCCCTCGATACAGGCCAGCTGCATCGCGTCGTTGATCTCGGAGGCGCCGACATCCAAAGCGCCGCGAAAAATAAAGGGAAAGCACAGGACGTTATTGACCTGATTGGGAAAATCACTGCGCCCTGTGGCGATGATCGCATCCGGGGCGGCTTTGCGCGCCTCGTCGGGTGTGATTTCCGGATTGGGGTTTGCAAGCGCGAAGATGATCGGGCGGTTCGCCATTTTTGCGACCATGTCGGGCTTGAGGATATTGGGCCCGGACAAGCCCAAAAAGACATCGGCCCCGTCGATGACATCCATCAGCGTCGCGGGGCTGTCGCCTTGCGCGTATTCCGCCTTTTGCGGCGTCATTTCCGTTTCGCGGCCCTTGTAGACAAGCCCGTCAATGTCGCACAGCCAGACGTTTTCGCGTTTTACGCCCAGTTTGAGCAGCATGTTCAAACAAGCGATGCCTGCCGCGCCGCCACCGGTCGAAACAATCTTGATATCCTCGAATTTCTTACCGGCGATATGCAAAGCGTTCTTGGCGGCAGCGCCAACCACAATGGCGGTGCCGTGCTGATCGTCATGAAAGACAGGGATATTCATCCGTTCGCGGCAGATTTTTTCGACGATAAAGCAGTCGGGTGCTTTGATGTCTTCCAGATTGATTGCGCCAAAAGTGGGCTCAAGCGCGCAGACGATATCGGCCAGACGTTCAGGGTCAGGTTCGTTCACTTCGATGTCGAAGCAGTCGATATTGGCGAACTTTTTGAACAGAACGGCCTTGCCTTCCATCACCGGTTTGGAGGCCAGCGCGCCGATATTGCCAAGCCCCAACACAGCCGATCCGTTGGTGACCACAGCCACCTGATTGCCGCGCGCCGTATATTTCGAGGCTGTCGCTGGGTTTGCCTTAATCTCGAGGCAGGCTTCCGCCACGCCGGGAGAGTAGGCCCGCGCCAGATCGCGACCGTTGGCCATTGGCTTTGTCGCGCGGATCTCAAGCTTACCGGGCTTGGGAAATTCGTGATAGTCAAGCGCCGCCTGCCGAAAGCTGTCCTTCGGTAAATCCGTCATCGGATGTCCTCCTCCCAAATTTAGTTTAGTGTTAAACTATTTTTTTGTTTCGAGTTAAAGCACCAAATGCGGCAGTCTTGATGCCCAATCGTCGCAAGGTGCGTTCTGTGCGTCAAGGCTTGCAACTGCGCGACACTCCACGCAAGGTCGGATAAAGACGACAGGAGCCACATGACCCTTCTTGCTGCAGCAACCGCCGTGCGTGAAAATGCGCATGCGCCTTACTCCAACTTCAAAGTCGGCGCTGCGATCCGGGCGGCCTCTGGTGCGGTCTATGTCGGCTGCAACGTGGAAAACGTGGCTTATCCCGAAGGCACCTGTGCCGAAGCTGGCGCGATCGCTGCGATGATCGCTGCAGGCGACACGGTCATTGCAGAGGTGGCCGTCATCGCCGACAGCCCCAGCCCGGTGCCACCCTGCGGTGGCTGCCGCCAAAAGCTGGCCGAGTTTGGCGCGGCCGACGTCAAGGTTACGATGGCGACGCTGGCGGGTGCATCGGAAACGGTCTGCATCGCCGATCTGTTGCCCGGTGCGTTTGACGCAGGCCATATGGGCTAACCTATGGACCCGCGCGCCGTCATTCGACTGATCCGCGAAGGTAAAAGCGTATCTGACGAAGAATTATCCAATTTTTGCAAAGGTTTGGTGGATGGATCGGTTAGCGATGCGCAAGCAGCGGCCTTTGCCATGGCTGTGTGCATGGGAGGGCTGTCCGAACGTGAGCGCGTCGGTTTAACCACGGCGATGCGCGACAGCGGGCAGGTCATGCAGTGGCAGCTTGACGGACCTGTGCTTGACAAACACTCGACCGGGGGCGTCGGGGATTGTGTGTCGCTTTTGCTTGCTCCGGCGCTGGCCGCATGCGGCGCCTATGTTCCGATGATATCGGGGCGGGGCCTGGGGCACACTGGTGGCACGCTGGACAAGCTTGAGGCGATCCCCGGCCTGAAGGCTGAGGTTCCGCAAGATCAGTTTCGTCGTCTGGTCGGTCAGGTCGGCTGTGCAATTGTGAGTGCCACCGGCGATATCGCGCCTGCCGACAAACGCCTTTATGCGATCCGCGATATGACCGCGACCGTGAACAGCCCAGAACTTATCACTGCGTCGATCCTTTCGAAGAAGCTGGCTGCGGGCCTTGATGGTTTGGTGCTTGACGTCAAACTTGGCACAGGCGCCTTTATGAAGTCGATGGCTGCAGCCTCTGATCTTGCGGAAATGCTGGTTGAAACGGCCAATGGCGCGGGCTGTCCGACCCGCGCATTCATCACCGACATGAACCAGCCTTTGGCCAAATCGCTGGGCAACGCGCTTGAAGTGATGGAGGTGATGCAGGCCTTGACCGGAGACGAGGTGAATCCGGATTTGCCAGATCTTGCGGCGACGTTGGGGGGCGAATTGCTGGCTATGGTCGGGCTGGCCGACAGCCCTGATGAGGGCACTGTTCAAATCGCCGACAGCTTTCATGACGGATCTGCCGCAGAGCGTTTCCAGGCGATGGTCGCAGCGATGGGGGGGCCGCGCGACTTTGTAGAGCGCTGGCATGACCGTCTGCCGGCAGCTCCGATTGTGCAGGAGGTGCATGCCGCGCGTGCTGGCCATGTCACAGGTGTCGACGGCGAGGCTCTTGGCCGTGTCGTTGTGCAACTGGGCGGCGGCCGCATCAAGGCGG
>CAKZXZ010000051.1 GCA_937883775.1 uncultured Paracoccaceae bacterium | reverse complement strand
CATCCCTTGCCGGTAGTCGAAGACGAAGACGAAGACGCGGGCGTTGGCCCGCACGGCCTGTGTCATCAAGAAAGCCGAGAAGACAGACTTACCAGAGCCGGGACGGCCCATAATCAGTGTGTGGCCACTGGTAGGTTCTTTTTCGGGCGAGCCGGCCTCGTGGTAGGAGAAGCGATAGGCGCTTTTCTCAGGCGGCGGGAAGATCGAGATGATCTTGCCCCACGGCACTTCAGGACCGGCCTTGCCAAGCTGCGTTCGGTGGAAGGCCGCAAAGTCGGCAAAGTTTCGGTTCGTCACTGTGCTGGCACGGAGGCGCTTGGGCTGATTGCCTGGGTGCTGGCTGAAATAGTGGGTGTTGGCCCCGAAGCGGTCACTCACCATTGTGACGCCTTCGGAGGCGGCGGCGTTTACAATCTCAGCGCCCAGGCTTTCCAGTTCCTCGCGGGTTTCAGCAAAGACCGTCACCACCATGTGGTGATCGCCCATGCTGGCCCTTTTTGCTTCCAGATCGTCAGCGAGCAGCAGGAGGTTTTCGCGCAAGGAAACCGCGGCGTCGTCTGCCGCCTGCATTTGCTTCACCTGCCGCTTGATCCGCGAAATCGTCATGTTGGTGTTCACGGGCGTGAACGAGTGCGTGACGATCATATCGACGGGCAGGTTGAGCTGGTCGAACATGACGCAGTTCGTTTGCTCTGAATAGTCTTTGATGCTGTAGCTCTTGCCAAAACGACGGCCTGCAACGCCCTCGCTCAGCTCGAAGTAATCGCCATAGAATGTGGTCCGCGTGTTTGACACGGATGACGCCAGAAAGCCGAATTTCGAAGTATGATAGAGCGGCAGTTCTTGACCCGTGTTCAGCGCACCAAGAAAGCCGACAAGCTCGCCTTTTTCAGCCGACAAGATCGACGGTTTCAGATTGCCGAGGCCGGACATGAAAATGCCTACGGCTTCATTCAGTCGGCGAAGACGCTTCGCGGTTTCCTCGCGCAATCTTGCAGGCGAAGGCTTCCGCATGAAGGTCAAGAAACTCTTAGAGGGAGGACGATGGATCACGGTCAAAGTGATCGTCTTGTCGCGCAAGCCGCCATTTTCGAGCTTGCCACGCCATTGCTGATCAACCATCGCGGCGAAGCTGTCGCCTTCGATGGGTTCTACATCGACACCGATCCCCTTGGAGACCTTGTGGACATAGTAGCTGAATTCTTCGCCTAGTTGGGCCACGATCCGGGCGAAGCTCGCCCGGATGCCATCTAGGTAATCATCATCGGTCGTATAGCTATTGATCCCGGTGATCCGGATGCACTGGAACAACTCATTAACGCGCGTCCGCACGGTACGATCATCAACGAGGCTCACATAGGGCAGCATGTGGGCCAGTTGCTTTTCGTGCTGAAACCACACAGGCATCAATGTGCGTTCATCCAACTCGTCACGGGGCATAGCTGTCTCCGCCATGGATTTTCCTGTTTCTGGTAGGGGGCGTCTCTTGAAGGGCGGTCATCGCAACGTCGATGAACCGGGGGTCCCAATCCGCCGCCTTCCAGAGGACCGGATACAGAACCGCCGCGATGCCAAGCACGAGGAAGCTCTGTATCCAGACAAAGAGCAGGACGGTGCCGAACAGCCAAACAACGGCATACATGATCGGCAAACCGAACAGCTTGGGTGGGCGCACGAGGCCAAGGAAGAGAGGTGATCTTTCAGCCACGCGACACCCCCTTAGCTGAAGACCGCTGCAACGATTGTCGGCGCTGCGGCGACACCCGCGATACCGACCAGAACCCACAGGGCTTGGCGCAGGTCGATGATGTTGAAGAACCAGCTCAGGAAGACGCCGATGACGGCCAGCGTGGCGATCACGACACCAAGCGGACCAGTCAGCGCGTCAACGATACCCTGCAAGAGGTTCTGGATCGGCGATAGGTCGATAGATTGCGCCATCGCCGGTTCGGCCATGACGATGAAGACCGTACAGACGGTCAGCAGTAGTTGGATCGGCCTCATGAGTTTTCTCCTTCAAGCCTGTTGAACACGGCCAGCACCCGCTGAACGTGGTTTTGCGTTTCACGGTAAGGCGGGATGCCCCCGTATTGCCTGACGGCATCGGGGCCAGCGTTGTATGCCGCCAGCGCCAACCGCGCGTCGCCGAAGGTCTCTAATTGTGCGACCAGGTAACGCGCGGAGCCGTCAAGATTTGCCCGCCAGTCAAAGGGATCGACGCCAAGATCTTCGGCGGTTCCCGGCATGAGCTGACCCAGGCCAATCGCGCCGACATGCGAACGTGCGTTCACATTGTAGGCGCTCTCGATTTCGATGTTTGAGCGGAACAACAGACGCCACTCGGTGACGGTCAAGCCCGCAGCACGCAGGCCCCTGTGGCTGCCATAGCGCATTGCAGTGTCGTCTATCGCTGCAAGGATTTCAGGACGGGGCACGGCGACACGGGGCGCGACTGCCGCTACCCTGAAAGTGCCATCGCCATCCGCCTCTTCTTCAGCAGCGTCAGGTTCGTCACCTTGTCCGAAGATGTAGAGAGGGGCATTGGGATCGCCTTGACCGACCCCGTCGTTGTAGTTGCGTGCAAATCGGTCTTGAGGCTGTGAGGCGGAAAGCGAGCCATCGCTTTCCATCGTAAAGACCATGCCTTGGGAATG
>CAKZXZ010000050.1 GCA_937883775.1 uncultured Paracoccaceae bacterium | reverse complement strand
CAGTTTTGTACCCGCAACCTGAGTGAAATCACCTGTGGTTTGCAGATCCACGTTGCCGCCGGTGCTGTTGATATCCGCGCGGGCAGTGACGTCCTTTGTCACCAGCGTCATATCGCCGGCATTGGTGTGAATACCCGGCCCGGCAAGCAGTGTGACGGGAATGTCTGCTGTCAGGCGCAAAGTCTTGCCCGCGCCATCCAGATCAATCTCTTCGATCTGGGTCGCGCGGCCCGTCAGTTGCAGCCATGCATCACCCGCAAGGGCTTCGGCGAAGAAGCGATCCGACGTGATATTGAGCGCGGACAGGACGCCAAGGCTTTCCGCGGCATTCAATTGGACGCGTGTGCCGGTGACACGGGCTTCGGTAATATTGCGGGCTTTGAGCCGCACCTCGGCCCCGCTTGTGACCGTGCCGACCGACATATCGCCCGCCGCCTCGATGAAGGTCTCCGAACCCGGATTGGTGCCTTGGGTAACAGTATCGACCCGCAGATCATTCGCTTCTTTCACATAGAGCGGTGTCGGATCGGTGCCTTGGAACCCGTAGCTGAGCTGCGTCACATCCGTCGTCATCGGTTTGGCGGCCGTGCCAAATGCGCCACCGGATGTCATATCAAGCGTGCCGCCTGCAACATCCATACCAGTGCTCGCTGCGGTATCGAGACCCTTGGCAAACTCCAGTTTCAGGTTTTCGGAAGTGCCAAAGCGGATCGTGTCAGCGCCATGCAGCGACGCGCGATCTGTCGCAACCAGACGACCACCTTTTCCGATGCGCACTGTCTCAAGCGGCAGTGTGCTGTGGGCTTTGATAAAGCTATCGCCTGTAGAGGTGATGCGGACGCGACCATTGGTCGGATCGTTTATCTTCAGACCCAATTGCGCAGCATTGGTGCCGATCGTCGCACCGTTCAAGGTGATGTCATCTGCAACGACCCGTGCCACATCCGCACCAATCGTATCCGTGATCGCCCCGATTGAGGTCAGCACCGCCTTATCGGCAGCGAAGACGCTCGCAAGCGGCAGATCCCCGACAGGCGCGCTCAGGAACAGGTCTTTACCGGCCCGCGCAATCACACTGCCGCCGGGGCGCACGTTTACTGTCAGTGGCGCGCTTGCCTCCCCGATAGAGGGATTGTCGAGCGGGTTCTCAAGATTACCGCTCTCCAGAAGGATCGCCGATCCGCGCAC
>CAKZXZ010000049.1 GCA_937883775.1 uncultured Paracoccaceae bacterium | reverse complement strand
GCTTGAAGCGCACAAATCGGATCTACCTCGGTCACCTTGACCCGGGCACCGGCACCCTGAAGCGACGCAGCAGAACCCTTGCCAACGTCACCATAGCCCATGACCACAGCGACCTTGCCAGCCATCATCGTGTCTGTTGCGCGGCGAATGCCGTCTACAAGTGATTCCTTACAACCATATTTGTTGTCGAATTTCGATTTGGTTACCGAATCGTTCACGTTGATCGCAGGGAATGGCAGCTGGCCATTACGCTGCAATTCATAAAGGCGGTGGACGCCTGTCGTCGTTTCCTCGGACACGCCTTTGATCGCCTCGCGGGTCTTGGCGAACCAGCCAGGCGTTTCTGCGATGCGCTTTTTGATTTGCACTTTGATGACTTCCTCTTCTTCAGAAGTCGGAACCGCCAATACGTCCTCGCCTGCTTCCATCCGCGCACCAAGCAAGACGTAAAGCGTCGCATCACCACCATCATCAAGGATCATGTTCGCGCCTTCGGGAAAGGCAAAACTCTTGTCGAGGTAATCCCAATGCTCTTCCAGCGTCTGGCCTTTCACGGCAAAGACGGGGGTGCCACCAGCTGCAATCGCGGCCGCTGCGTGATCTTGGGTCGAGAAAATATTGCACGATGCCCAGCGCACATCTGCGCCAAGCTCAACCAGTGTTTCGATCAGAACAGCGGTCTGGATCGTCATGTGGAGCGAGCCGACAATGCGCGCGCCTTTCAACGGTTTACTATCGCCATATTCCTCGCGCAACGCCATCAGACCTGGCATCTCGGTTTCGGCGATATTCAGTTCTTTGCGGCCATACTCGGCAAGCGAGATGTCCTTTACGATGTAGTCCTGCGTCATAGCGGCACCTCTGGTAAAAATTTGCCCCGGACGTAACAGCAATGGCAGGTACGCTCAATGTTTGAATACGCATGTCTTCGCAGCTGCCAAGAACAAGGGTCCTAGTGTCCTGAACCACCACGCATTTGACCATCCCATTGCGCCGCAATCTGTCGGTAGAAAATCGCTTGGCCACATCCGAATTTGACGCCTGTCAAAGCAATGAAACGTAAAGTGCATATGTTACCTGTGACATTCACAGGAGGACGACCATGACGTTACCAAAAACGATGAAAGCCGCTGTTGTCACAACCCTCGGCCAGCCTCTGGACATTCGCGAAGTTCCAGTGCCCGAAGTTGGGCCCGGACAGGTGTTGATGCGTGTGAAAGCGTCCGGCGTTTGTCATACGGATTTGCATGCCGCCGAAGGGGATTGGCCCGTTAAACCGACAGCACCGTTTATCCCCGGACATGAAGGCGTTGGCGAGGTCGCCGCCGTCGGCGCCGGGGTAACACATCTGAAAGAAGGCGACCGCATTGGAGCACCGTGGCTACACACAGCCTGTGGGCGGTGTGAACACTGCGTCGGCGGATGGGAGACCCTTTGCGAGGCACAACAAATGACGGGGTATTCCGTCGATGGGGGCTATGCCGAGTTTGTGCGCGCTGATGCGGATTACGTCGGCCGCCTACCCGATGGTTTGGAGTTTGGTAACGCTGCGCCGATCTTGTGCGCAGGTGTCACAGTCTACAAAGGCCTGAAAGAGACAAACACCAAGCCAGGCGATTGGGTCGCAATCTCGGGGATTGGGGGTTTGGGGCATATGGCGGTGCAATACGCCAAAGCGATGGGACTGCACGTCGTCGCAATAGACATTGCGGATAAGAAGCTCGAATTAGCGCGGCATTTAGGGGCAGATCTGACACTGAACTCCGTCGATACAAACGCCGTTGCCGAGATTCAGTCACAACTGGGCGGGGTGCATGGCGCATTGGTCACCGCTGCCTCTAACAGCGCATTTTCACAGGCCGTTGGGATGATGCGACGCGGTGGAACCTTGTCTTTGGTAGGTCTGCCGCCCGGCGATTTCCCACTTCCCATTTTCGAGATCGTTCTGAAAGGTATCACCGTGCGCGGCTCTATCGTGGGAACGCGCAACGATCTGGCAGAAAGCCTTGCCTTTGCCGCCGAAGGCACTGTGACCTCCCATTTCTCGTGGGAAAAGCTTGAAAACATCAACGCGATTTTCGATCAAATGCGAGCGGGCACCATTGATGGACGCATCGTCATGGAGATCTAGAGCGCTTTACCGACCGGGTCACAGCTATTATCCCTCATGCGGATCACAGTTAGAATGAGGGACCATGCCCAAGACACCCCCCCGCGCCTGGCAACGGATGCTGTCTGGCCGCAGGCTTGACCTGCTGGACCCGACCCCTGTCGATATCGAGATCGCCGACATCGCCCATGGGCTGGCCTTTGTTGCGCGATGGAACGGGCAAACGATCGGGGATTTTGCCTATTCAGTGGCTGAACACTCGCTTTTGGTCGAAGCGCTTTTTGGACGGATGTACAGCCAAGCTCCTGCGAAATGGCGGCTTGCTGCGTTGCTGCATGATGCTCCGGAATACGTAATCGGAGATATGATCTCACCGGTCAAAGCAGCCGTTGGCGCTGGATACAGCGCACTTGATGACCGGCTTACTGCGGCGATCCATTTGCGGTTCGGATTGCCAGCGCAAATACCCAAGACGATCAAACAACAGATCAAACGTGCCGACAAAATCAGCGCATGGCTGGAAGCCACCCAAATTGCAGGCTTCAGCAAGGATGAAGCTGACAAATTTTTTGGCAAACCAGCCGATGAAACGATCGAGGGCCTCGAGATTTCTCTCAGGCCCCCAAGCGATGTCCGTCGCGATTACACCAGCCGGTGTAATACGCTTATGGAGATGATCTAGCTATTTGGGCGAACGTTTTGCCAGAATACGCTGCAAGGTTCGCCGATGCATGCTAAGGCGTCGCGCTGTCTCGGATACGTTGCGATCACACAGTTCATAGACACGCTGGATATGCTCCCACCGAACGCGGTCTGCCGACATCGGGTTTTCCGGTGGTGGAGGAAGCTCGTCCCCACTGGCAAGAAGGGCATTAGTGATATCGTTCGCATCTGCCGGCTTTGATAAATAGTCAGTCGCACCAATCTTCACCGCCGCGACAGCCGTCGCGATAGCGCCATAGCCGGTCAGCACAACAACACGACTTTCAGGTCGCTTTTCACGCAGGACTTCGACCACATCCAGGCCATTGCCGTCCTCTAGTCGCAAATCGACAACTGCGTATGCAGGTGGCCGTGCCGTTGCGATCGCACGTCCTGCAGCGACGGAAGACGCCATCTCGACAGCGAAACCTCGCTTCTCCATGGCTTTTGTCAGACGACGCAGAAATGGCTCGTCATCGTCGACCAGGAGAAGTGATTTATCCTCACCGATCTCCTTCATCCCGTCTTCTGGCACAGTGGCTTCCTCCCACATTTTTCCCTTTGGCTTCAATGAGCCTAGGGCCGAAACGTGCCTGCGTCAATTTATGTCATGCAGCATCCAGAAAGCAGGCCACCGAATCAGCCAATTGATCGGGTGTCAGATCACGTCGGAAAAACTCGACGAAGCCATGTTCAGGAAGGGTGAGATAGGACAGGGTTGAATGATCGATGAGGTAAAATTCATCGTCCCCTTCTTGCCGATTATAGTAAGTTTTATAGGCCTGCGAAGCAGCGCGCACTTGTTCGGGTGAGCCTGTCAGACCGATCATTCGTTCATGCATGTTAGCCGCGAACTCTTTGACCACTTCTGGGGTGTCGCGCTGCGAGTCGACGCTAATGAAAATAGGCGTAATTTCTTTGCCCTGCTCTTCCAAAAGATATGTCGCTTCCGCATTGCGGAAGGCATCCAAAGGACAAACATCAGGACAGAAAGTATAGCCAAAATAAATCAGAGAGGGCTCGGACAAAACTTCTTCATTGGTGACGGTCACACCATCGCCATTTACCAAAGTGAAATCGCCGCCGATCTGGCCTCCGGCGACCTGACCAACGCGGCAATCCGCAAATTGATCTGCGGGTGCCATGACGGTCGTGAGAACAACGGCGCTCCCGACAAGAACGGCAACACCTCCAGCGGCAAGTACAGTGAATTTCCCAGACATAGCGGTTCCCTTTTCCTGCTGCGGCTTTGATTGATTTGTCGCTCCAAAACGACGATTGTGACAGAACTCACCTGATATTTAGGTAGGACAATGGCGGACACAAGCTCGGATCAGATCGTGCGTGGCACCCGAAGTGATTGGGTTCGGCTACGGACGCTTGTTACTTTACGCTGGATTGCAATCACAGGCCAGATCATCGCGATCACAATGGCGCAACGGCTGTATAATCTGCAGCTGGAACTAGGGCTGTGCTACCTCGCTGTTGGCGCATCGGTGATCGCCAATCTGATCGCAGTTTCCATATTCCCCGAGAATAAACGCCTGACAGAAAGCGAGGCGGTGTCGATGATCCTCTTCGATATCTGTCAGCTGTCTTTTCTGATCTTCCTGACGGGTGGGCTGAACAATCCGTTCGCCCTTTTGATCCTTGCACCCGTCACCATATCGGCGACTGTCTTGCAGCTACAATCAACGGTTTTTCTTGGTGTTGTGAGCCTGACGCTCACGACTCTGGTCGGGATTTATCATATCCCGCTACGCACCGCCGAGGGCTTTATCCTCCGCATTCCCGATATTTTCCTGTTCGGCTTCTGGTCTGCCATTGTCATCGGCGTTGTGTTCATCGCGATCTATGCACGCCGCGTTACGGTTGAGATGCACTCAATGTCAGAAGCGCTTTTGGCAACGCAAATGGCGCTCGCGCGCGAGCAGAAGTTGACTGATCTGGGTGGCGTTGTGGCTGCCGCTGCACATGAGTTGGGCACTCCACTCGCAACGATCAAGCTGGTCAGCGCCGAGCTGATGGAAGAGCTTGAAAAGAACCCTGAGCTGAAGGAAGACGCACAACTGATCCGGGATCAGGCAGACCGATGCCGTGACATCCTGCAATCCATGGGGCGCGCGGGCAAAAGCGATTTGCACATGCGCACGGCGCCGCTGTCGACAGTGGTTCAGGAAGCCGCCGAACCTCACACCGATCGTGGCAAAGATGTGCATTTCATGTTTGAGCCCGCAACAGGGGGCGAGGCCAAGCACCCGCTGCTTTATCGTCGACCCGAGATCATTCATGGTATTCGAAATCTTGTTCAGAATGCTGTCGATTTTTCCGCCCAAAATGTCTGGATCGAAGGCAGTTGGACCGAGACCGAAATCGTGATCCGCATCACGGATGATGGCCCTGGGTTTCCATCGCAAGTGATCGGGCGGCTTGGGGATCCGTTCGTTCGACGCAGGCGGTCTGCCGAAGATCGTGCCCGGCGTCCTGGATATGAAGGCATGGGCCTTGGCCTGTTTATCGCAAAGACGCTGCTTGAACGCTCCGGCGCTGAATTGGCGTTTGCCAACGGATCTGATCCCTTTTTAGCGGCAAGCGAGCGCACCAAAAAAAGTGGCGCAATTGTCGAAGCTGTATGGGCGCGTCGCAAGATCTCGGCCGAGAGTAAATCAGCGCTGGGCCAGAACACCGCAATTCGGGCATGAGATCGATTTCTTAACGCACTGTTAACCAAAGTGAAGAAATGTCGACGTGTCTTTTGTGAGGTGCGCGATGGCCGATTCGACTTCCCTAGCTGTGATCCTTGAAGTGACCGGTATCTCGATCATCGTTGGAATCAGCGCGATCTGGTTTTTACTACGCTCTGTAAAGCCGACAAACCCTGCAGAGATCACTGCGCCCAAGAACGATGAAGTGGATGATATTTTCAGCAAAGCTCCGATCCCGTCATGGATCGAAGGGCACGACGGAAAATTGCACAAAACAAATATGAGTTTTGACCGCCTCGCCGCAGGCGCAAAAGACAATGCGCGGCTCTTTCAGCATCCTCCGGATCTTACCTTAAGCACCGGAAAAACGACCCGTTATACAACCTCTGTGATGCTCTCCAGTTCAAGCGATCCGGTATGGTACGAAGTAACATTAAACTGTCGCGAGGAAGATCGTCTTGCTTATGCAGTTCCAATCACAAATCAGGTTAAAGCCGAAAGCGCATTGCGCGACTTTACCCAGACACTGACAAAGACATTTGCCCATTTGCCTGTCGGTCTGGTGATCTTTGACAGTCGGCGCGAACTTGTTCTTTTCAACCCGGCTATAGGCGATCTCACAAGTCTTCCGATCGAGTTTCTGGCAAGCAGGCCCTCACTTTTTGCGTTTCTCGACAGGCTACGTGAGACCCAAATGATGCCAGAGCCGAAGGACTACAAATCATGGCGCAACGACATGGCCAAACTAGAGGCCGCAGCCGTCGATGGCACATATTCCGAACTTTGGACACTGCCATCGCAAGTCACCTACCGCGTCTCGGGGCGTCCGCATCCCGATGGGGCTGTTGCGTTCGTGTTTGAAGATATCAGCGCGGATATCACCTTGAAACGCCGCTTTCGCTCTGAAATCGAACAAGGTCATGCGGTCCTTGATTGCTTTGACCAGGGCATTGCCATTTTCTCAAGCGTCGGGATCATGACATTCGCCAATCGAGGGTATCAACGGATCTGGGGCAACGATCCGTCCACGGCACTGATCGACACCGGGATTGTCGAGGCGACACGGGAATGGCAATCGCTATGCCGGCCCTCTCCAATCTGGGGTGATCTGCGCGACTTCATTTTGAACACGCGCAATCGTAGTGAATGGTCAGACGACATTGAACTGCTTGATGGAACGCATGTTCTTTGCCGCATCTCACCACTTGGCAATGGTGCGACCCTGGTCCGTTTTGAAGAACGTCGTGCTTCAAAACCTTTAGCAAAACCAAATGCAAAAATCGAAACCGTTGAAATGACAGGCTAAGCGGTTGCGGGACCGGGTGGAGCGTTTAATGTCGCCCCATGGCCGAATGCTTTGCAACCCGATCCCTGACATCCGCTGATGCGACGACGCGTTTGGCAAGCAAGATCAGCACGGTTCTGATTGCAGGTGATGTCTTACTTTTAGACGGACCGCTTGGCGCCGGAAAAAGCCATTTCGCCCGCGCTGTCATTCAGGATCAATTAGGGTCTGACGAAGATGTCCCTTCTCCGACATTCACGTTGGTACAGGTATATGAAACACCCAATTTCGATATCTGGCATTGCGATCTTTATCGTCTTTCCGACCCGAATGCCGCAATCGAGTTGGGTCTGGACGAAGCCTTTGAGACAGCTGCGTGTCTGATTGAATGGCCCTCGCGACTTGGCGCGTTCATACCGAAAAATGCCGTCACACTTCAACTTGAGATGGGTATGGAAGAAGGCAGTCGTATCGCCCATTTTCACGGCGATCCTTCGCCATTTCGCTCCCGACTAGAGACCCTTTTCAATGCCTGATCGCCAAACCCTTGCCACCCATTTTCTTGATGCCAACGGATGGCGAAACGGGACTGTCACGCTGCTGGCTGGCGATGCGTCGAACCGGAAGTACTTCCGTGTCCGGGATGTGGATGGCCATCCAAATGCAGTCTTGATGGACGCGCCCGAAGACCGAGGCGAAGACGTCAGGCCCTTTATCGATATCGCCAACGCACTGATCGCACAGGACCTGAGCGCGCCGCAGATCTATGCGCAGGACATCGCGAATGGTTTTCTGCTGCTTGAGGACCTTGGCGATGATCTTTTCTCGACAATTTGCGCAAGGGACGGGTCGCAGGAACCCACGCTTTACCGAGCTGCAACCGATGTTTTAATCGCGCTTCATGCAGCAGCACCGCCCCAGCTTGAAACCTATACCCCTACGCTCATGGCCGATCTGGCGGCGCAATCGGTTGATTGGTACGCGCTGGGCCGCGAGACGTCAGAAGGCTCTGATAAACGCGCTATTCTCAAAAGCGCAATTGAAGACGCGCTAAGGCCAAGTGCTGACGAGTTCACTGTCACAATCCTACGCGACTATCACGCGCAAAACCTGCTTTGGCTCCCGGAGCGCAACGGCCCCGCACGTGTCGGGTTGCTTGATTTTCAGGACGCCATGATCGGCCATCCCACCTATGATCTGGTATCCTTGCTGCAAGACGCCCGCCGCGATGTCAGTCAGCAGACGCAAGCTGCAACACTGGACTACTTCATCTCTGAAAGTGGCTTTGACCCACAGCACACCCGTCAGGCCTATGCGGCGATGGGCATCCAAAGGAACCTGCGCATTTTGATGGTGTTCGCACGCCTTTCTTTGCACTTTGGAAAAATGGAGTATGTCGATCTGATCCCGCGCACATGGGCGCATCTGCAAAACAATCTGGCACAACCTGGTTTTGAGGCCTTGCAAGACGCTGTCATGCAAGCACTCCCTGAACCGACCGAAACTCATCTTATGGAGCTCAAGGAAAAATGCGGCACACACCCGACGCGGTAATGATCTTTGCTGCCGGGTTTGGGACGCGCATGAAAGAGCTGACCCGGGATGTGCCAAAGCCAATGATCCCCGTCGCTGGGAAACCTTTAATCGATCACGCACTCGATTTGACCGATGCCGCAGGGCTCAAACATCGCGTTGCCAATGTGCATTACAAACCCGAGGCACTGATACGTCATCTGAACGCTCGCGAAGTCAACATTTCAGATGAGCGTGACGCTAT
Organism: uncultured Paracoccaceae bacterium; assembly: GCA_937883775.1. GTDB lineage: Bacteria > Pseudomonadota > Alphaproteobacteria > Rhodobacterales > Rhodobacteraceae > JAHTBL01. The sequence goes on along the minus strand of CAKZXZ010000049.1, from coordinate 23,056 downwards.
CTTAGAAACTGGAGGTGGGTTGAAACACGCGCGGCCGCTTTTGCCCAAGGCGCCGCTTTTCACGATGAACAGCGATGCTGTTTTTCAAGGGCCGAACCCCTTCAAAGTCTTGCAACACGCCTGGGATCCGAACCAGATGAGCGCGCTTTTGTTGATGATCCCGCCTGCGCAAGCCCACGGTACCGACAGCGAAGGAGATTTCTGCATTAATGCCACAGGCGCTCTTTCGCGCGGGGCCGGTTTTATCTACAGCGGCATCCAAATCATTCACCCACAATGCCTTGATGGCATAGAAGATGAAGCTTTTTCCCTGAATGTTGTTTGGAACCAACTTCAATCGCAGGGGCGGCTCTATGGCGTGCGGTATGGTGGCCAATGGTGTGATGTCGGCCATCCCGAAGGCATCACGATGGCGGAAAATCTGCTAAAAAGTGCCAATGTTTGATCCAACACCGTCCCCTCGTATTTTCGGCGCGGCACCAGGCGTTGATTTCCCAAAAGCACTGGTCGAAGGTCTTCGCAATCGGATGTCGGATCAACCACCGCAAGCGATGGCGCTAGTCGAAGTTTACGTAAACACACGCCGAATGCAGCGGCGTATTCGCGACATTTTCGATCAAGGTCCAGCTTGCTTATTGCCCAGAATCAAGCTGGTCACAGATTTAGCGTCTGATCTGTCGCTAACCAATATTCCGCCAGCAGTCCCACCCCTGCAACGCAGGCTTGAACTGACCAATCTTGTCTCGGCGCTTTTGAAACAGCAGCCCGATCTTGCGCCACAAGCCGCACTTTATGATCTGGCCGATAGCCTTGCCGCGTTGATGGATGAAATGCAAAGCGAAGGTGTTTCGCCTGATGTGATCGCGGGCCTGGATGTGTCTGACCAATCCGGTCATTGGGAGAGGTCATTACAGTTTCTGCGCATTCTCAACGGTTTTTTTGAAGATGCCACCATCGCACCTGACACAGAGGCGCGGCAGCGACAGGTGATCGAAGCAACGCTCGCGAATTGGGACCAGACACCACCCACGCATCCGATATTGATTGCTGGTTCAACGGGTTCTCGAGGGGCAACATCCCTTTTCATGAAAGCCGTCAGTCGACTACCGCAAGGTGCCGTGATTTTGCCTGGCTTTGACTTCGATATGCCTGCAGAGATCTGGAATATCCTTAGCGATGCGCTGACGAGTGAGGATCATCCCCAGTTTCGCTTTGCACGGCTACTAAGCGACTTAGGGCAGTCAGCCAAAGACGTCATGGCATGGTCCGATCGTGCACCAAGTGATACGGAACGCAACCGTCTAATCTCGTTATCGCTGCGCCCAGCGCCTGTGACTCATCAATGGATGACCGAGGGTGTTCATCTTGGTGACCTGCCGACAGCAACACGCGATATGACGATGCTTTCCGCCCCATCAACCCGCATTGAAGCGCTCGCGATTGCGATGCGATTGCGACAAGCGGCAGAGGATGGGCAAACGGCGGCTCTCATCACGCCGAACCGTGTGCTTACCCGTCAGGTTACCGCGGCGTTGGATAAGTGGGGGATTATTCCCGATGATAGTGCTGGCGTCCCGCTCCCCCTGTCTGCACCGGGTCGCTTTCTTTTGCATGTCGCTGATCTATTTGGGCGTAAACTCACGCCTGAAGCGTTGCTGAGCCTGCTCAAACATCCACTCACCAACACCGGATCTGACCAGCGCGGCGATCATCTCCGGTGGACACATGATCTTGAGTTATACATCCGCGATGGCCGGATGGCTTTTCCCGATGCCACGAACCTGATCGCATGGGGCATGCGGGCGAAGGAAGATGATGGACGGCAAAAATGGATTGCCTGGATTTGTGCCTTTCTGGCTGGATTAGACACGAAATCTGATGCGCAGCTGTCATCGCTTCTTGCCGATCACATCAGATATGCCGAGGCGATTGCTGACGGGCCAAACCCCGTCGCAACAAGTGAACTTTGGGCAGAAGGCGCTGGGCGTGAGGCGCTGAAAGTCATTGGTGAATTGCAAAACGTCGCGTGCACTGGCGGTCAAATGTCGGTTGTCGACTACCGATCATTGATCCGTGGCGTCCTGAACAGAGGGGAAGTTCGGGATCGCGATGCACCGCATGCTTGTGTTCTGATCTGGGGTACGATGGAGGCGCGCGTTCAAGGTGCTGATCTTGTAATTCTGGGCGGTCTGAATGAAGGCGTCTGGCCAGAACAACCCGCTCCAGACCCATGGCTGAACAGGGTTTTACGGGATCGTGCCGGGCTTTTGCTTCCAGAACGACGTGTCGGACTTTCCGCGCATGATTATCAGCAAGCTGTTGGTGCTCAAAGCGTGTGGTTAACCCGCGCTGTACGCGACGCCGATGCAGAAACAGTACCATCGCGCTGGATCAACAGACTGACCAATTTATTAACCGGTTTGCCAGAACAGAACGGCCCTGACGCACTAAGGCAGATGTTAGATCGGGGCCAGATCTGGCTTGATATGGCAACTCAGTTTGAAACACCCGCGCAGGGTCTGCTGCCCGCAAAACGTCCGTCGCCTGCGCCCCCGACTGCTGCGCGTCCTGGTAGCCTGTCGGTGACACGCATACGCAGCCTGATCCGCGACCCTTACGCAATCTACGCAGAAAAAATCTTGCGCTTGCGGCCTCTGAACCCTTTACGGCAAGAAGCCGACGCCCCATTGCGCGGCATTACAATGCACAGCATTTTTGAGTTTTTTATCAAGGAAGACGGTCCTGTGAGCGGCCCGGAGGGCCGTGCACGCCTTATGGCTATCGCTGAAAAGCTATTGCTTGAGACCGTCCCATGGCCAATGGCACGGCGCCTTTGGCTGGCAAAGCTCGCAAAGATCGCCGATTGGTTCATGGCGTCTGAAGAAAGGCGCCGCGCCAGTGCAAAACCGCATCTGTTCGAGGAACTTGGCCAGCTGAAGATCGACACACCCGCCTTTACCCTGACCGGTACTGCCGATCGCATTGACATCACGGACACCGGTCACGCCATCGTCTATGACTATAAAACGGGCACACCACCCACGGCTCGACAGCAAAAGGATTACGACATCCAGCTTTTGCTTGAGGCGGCAATGATCGAACAAGCCGCTTTCAAAGAGCTTGGTCCGATGACAGTTGATGACGCGATCTATATCGGTTTGGGCGCAGCTCAAAAGGAGGTACACGCACCGCTGGAAGACGTGCCGACGGATGTCGTTTGGGCAGACTTTCTTGCTCTTATTCGACACTATTCCACCGCAACTCAGGGATATACTGCGCGACGTGCGATGGAGCGGATCGGCGATCTTTCAGACTACGATCACCTATCGCGCTTTGGCGAATGGGACATCACCGATCCCGCCAGAAAAGACATCCTGATATGATCCGAAACGAAGCCACAGAACGCCAGGTTCAGGCCGCCGACCCGCAGCAATCGACCTGGCTTTCGGCAAATGCTGGGTCCGGAAAAACCCGCGTTCTGACAGATCGGGTCGCACGCCTGCTTTTGGAAGAGGTAGAGCCGCAGCACATCTTGTGTCTGACCTATACCAAGGCCGCCGCGTCCGAGATGCAAAACCGTCTCTTCGCGCGGCTTGGCGCCTGGGCCATGCGCAGTAATGCTGATTTGCGCAGTGATTTAACCGAATTGGGTGTCGATGGCCCTATCCCGGAAGACATGTTGCGCAAGGCGCGCGTTCTGTTTGCAAGAGCGATTGAAACGCCAGGCGGGCTGAAGATACAGACAATCCACTCGTTCTGCGCGGCACTGCTAAGGCGCTTCCCACTTGAGGCTGGGGTCTCTCCGCAATTCAAAGAGATGGATGATCGCGCAGCGAAACTGCTACGCGACGACATTCTTGATGATCTTGCCGAAGGCCGACACCGCGCCGATATCGACCGTATGGCGCAGTATCTAAGCGATGATATTGGCAAACTTGCCGCAGAAATCATTAAGCATAAGGACACATTCCGCGCCCTTCCAGATGAAGCGACCTTGCGGGCGCGTCTTGCGCTTTCAGAGACGATTGAGATCAGTGATCTGGCAGAACAAACGCTAAGATCAGATGATGTGCTCCTGCTTGCTGAATTGTTTGCAGACCTGCCAAATGGCGGCGCCAATGACCGCAAAACCGCGATGCTGCTGCAAGATCTGATTGGACGCGCGCTTGAGGCGGATGATTTGCCTGTGCTTGAGAAGGCATTTCTAGCGCTCTCAACAACGCAATTGGCTAAAATCGGCAGGATCCCAACGCAATCCTGCTGGCAAAAAGACGATCCGCGTCGCGGCGCACTCGACGATTTCATGACCCGCATCGAAGCCGCACGGCAAACGCGGCTTACCCTCCTTGCACTGGAAAAAACCAAGGCGCTTTATGGTTTCGCTGTACCCTTCGTAAAAGCCTATGACGCTGCGAAACAGCAGCGTGGTTGGCTGGATTTCGACGATCTAATCCTGAAGGCGCGCGCGCTGCTGACCCGCGCGGATGTTGCGCAATGGGTTTTGTTCCGGCTCGACGGTGGTATCGACCATATCCTGGTGGACGAGGCACAAGACACCAGCCCAGCGCAATGGGATGTGATCGAACGCCTTGCGCAAGAATTCACCGCTGGTGAGGGGTCACGCGAAAATGTACGCCGTACGATCTTTGTTGTGGGTGACAAAAAACAGTCGATCTATTCCTTTCAGGGCGCGGACCCTTCAGCTTTTGATCGTATGCGCGATGACTTTAGTGCGGGCTTGCGCGCGGTGGGCACTGGGCTTGCGACGCTGCAAATGGAGCATTCATTCCGCTCTTCATCTGCTATCCTTGACCTTGTGGATGCAACTCTGGATGCGCAGGACTATGGCGATCCAGCAGATCTAAAGCACCGTGCCTTCAAGGCTGATCTGCCCGGCCGCGTCGATCTTTGGCCTGTGATCTCAAAGCCCGAAGAACCTCAGAAAGAGCATTGGCGCAACCCGGTTGATATGCTTGCAAATCGCGATCATCGCGTTGTGCTTGCCAAACAGATCGCTTCTCAGATCAGAGAGATGATCGACAGTAATACCCCCATCCCGGTGCAGGACAAGCAAGACGATCCGATCACGTTCCGGCCCGTCACCGAGGGTGATTTTCTCATCCTTGTCCAACGCCGATCAGAGCTGTTCCATGAAATCATCGCCGCCTGCAAGGAAGAGGGGCTTGAAATCGCAGGAGCTGACCGGCTGAAGATTGGGGGGGAGTTGGCCGTCAAAGACCTCACCGCATATCTTCGTTTTTTGGCTACACCCGAAGATAGCCTGTCACTTGCCTGCCTTTTGAAATCACCTCTTTTTAACTGGTCAGAACAAGCTCTTTTTGATCTTGCTCATCGCAGGACTGAAGGATTTCTGTGGTCTGCCTTACGCGGGCAAGCGGACGCGTTTCCTGAGACGCTTGAACAGTTAAACGCGATGCGGCGCGATGCCGATTTTCTGAGGCCTTACGAACTGCTTGAGCGGATCCTAACGCGCTTTGATGGGCGTCGAAAGCTTTTGGGCAGATTGGGGCCAGAGGCAGAGGATGGCATTGATGCGTTGCTGACCCAAGCGCTTAACTACGAGCAGTCCGAGGTTCCCAGCCTGACAGGTTTCATCACATGGATCGAGGTTGATGATATTGAAATCAAGCGTCAGCTGGACACGGCAGGCAACCGTATTCGGGTGATGACGGTACATGGGGCAAAAGGACTCGAAGCGCCAATTGTGATCTTGCCTGATACCGCAGATCGCAATCCACCGCGTGCCGATGCGCTTATGATGGACAAAGATCAGGCGTTCTGGCGCCCTGCAAAAGACGACATGCCGACCGCCCTTACGCCATTAAAAGAAGCGCGTGATCTTGCATTACGGCAAGAACGGATGCGTTTGCTTTACGTCGCTATGACGCGCGCTGAAAAGTGGCTGATCGTGGCGGCGGCGGGTGACGTCACAAAGCCCGAGCGCAGTTGGTACAAATTGATCGAGGCGGGTATGGAAGCGCGGCAGGCAATGCCTTTTGACTTTTCCTTTGGCACTGGCGCCCGGTTGGAATTTGGATCGTGGCCTACGCATGCGAAGGATACGGCGTCCGTTCCAGGTGAAACGGATGGATTTACGCTCTCAGCGCTTTTCCAGAAAGAAGCTGCCCCGGTAGCGCCACGTCACACCACACTCTCCCCGTCTGATCTGGGCGGCCCCAAAGCTCTGCCCAGCGCTGAAGGCGAAGACGACACCATGGCGAAACTGCGTGGTACGCAGATCCATTTGCTACTTGAGCATCTGACCACTTATCCCAAAGATCAATGGGTTAGCGTTGCAAGGACCTTGCTCGGGGATGCGATGTTGCCCGGTGTTTTTGCAGAAGCAAAATCGACCCTGACACACCCTGATCTTGCCCTGATATTTGACAGCGAGACACTACCAGAAGTCCCGATCACAGCCGATCTTCCTCAAGGGCGGATGTATGGCACGATTGATCGCCTGATTATCACAGATCAAAAAGTCCTGGCTGTCGACTTCAAATCGAACCGCGTTGTTCCGCCAACGCCCGAGCAGACGCCAGATGGCCTTTTGCGGCAGATGGCGGCCTACCAATACGGGCTTGCCCAGATTTTTCCAGATCATCAGATCGAAACCGCCATTGTATGGACTGCGGGTCCTAGCATCATGCGACTGCCACACAGCCTCGTGAGCGCAGCGTTGGATCGCGTCGGCACGTCTTGACGGCAGAACGCAGCGTCCCTAACTTCATCGCTCAAACCTCATGCCAAGGAGAGCTCTCATGGCCACCGTCGCTGTCACTGACAACACTTTCGATGCCGAAGTGAAGAATGCCAATGTTCCTGTTCTGGTCGATTTCTGGGCCGAATGGTGTGGTCCTTGCAAACAGATCGGCCCCGCTCTTGAAGAGCTGTCTGCCGAATACGAAGGCAAGGTCAAAATCGTGAAGGTCGATGTTGACAGCAACCCGGGATCTGCTGCTGCGATGGGTGTGCGCGGAATTCCTGCGCTGTTTATGTTCAAGGATGGCGAAGTGATTTCGAACCGCGCTGGCGCAGCTCCGAAAGCGGCACTCCAAAGCTGGATCGACGAGTCGCTCTAAGTATTTAAATCGATCGAATGCCAAGGGCGCCCAAGTGGCGCCCTTTTCTTTGAAGCCTTGTAGCGGTTTGGCGTGGCGGCCATATATCAAAGACTTAAGACAGGAGGCCGCAATGGCTGACGACACATTTCCCGGATGGCACGGCACAACTATTATCGGCGTTCGCAAAGGCGGTAAGGTCGTCATTGCCGGCGATGGTCAGGTCAGCGTTGGGCAAACAGTGATGAAAGGCACCGCCAAAAAAGTACGGCGGCTAACGCCTGGCGGATATGACGTTGTTGCCGGTTTTGCCGGATCGACAGCAGATGCGTTTACCCTTCTTGAGCGGCTCGAGAAGAAGCTGGAAGCGACACCCGGCCAACTGGCACGCGCTTCTGTTGAACTGGCGAAAGACTGGCGCACCGATAAATATTTGCAGAAACTGGAGGCGATGTTGATCGTATCCGATGGCGCTGATCTTTATGTCATCACTGGCGCTGGCGACGTGTTGGAGCCAGAGCATGACGTGACCGCAATTGGTTCTGGCGGCAACTTTGCCCTTGCCGCGGCTCGCGGCCTCATGGAAACCGATCTTGACGCTGAAGAGATCGCCCGGAAGGCCATGGCGATTGCCGCTGACATCTGCGTCTACACGAATGGCAACCTGACTGTGGAGACGATCAGCACATGACCGACCTGACACCCCGCGAAATCGTCTCGGAGCTTGATCGTTTCATTATCGGTCAGAAAGACGCAAAACGCGCTGTGGCTGTAGCGCTTCGCAATCGCTGGCGGCGCAAGCAGCTTGGCGACGATCTACGCGATGAAGTTTACCCCAAAAACATCCTCATGATCGGCCCAACCGGTGTTGGAAAAACCGAAATTTCACGCCGTCTCGCCAAACTCGCACGGGCTCCCTTCATCAAGGTTGAAGCTACGAAATTTACCGAAGTCGGGTATGTCGGCCGCGATGTTGAACAGATCGTTCGCGATCTGGTTGATAGTGCGATTGCCATGACCCGCGAAAGCATGCGCGAGGATGTCAAAGCCAAAGCCCATGCTGCTGCAGAAGAGCGGGTTATAGAAGCAATCGCTGGAACGGAGGCCCGTGAAAGCACGCGAGATATGTTCCGCAAAAAGCTAAAATCCGGTGAGCTAGATGACACAGTGATCGAGCTTGAAGTCGCAGAAAGCACGTCACCTCCTATGTTTGAAATTCCGGGTCAGCCTGGCGCTGGTATGGGCGGGATGATGAACCTGGGTGATATGCTGGGAAAGGCTTTTGGCGGACGCACGGTCAAGCGCAAACTGACAGTGGCAGAAAGCTATGACACACTCATCAGCGAAGAAGCCGACAAACTATTGGATGATGAAACCGTAAACGCCGCTGCACTTGAAGCAGTTGCACAAAACGGCATCGTTTTTCTGGACGAAATCGACAAGGTTTGCGCCCGCTCAGACGCGCGTGGCGGCGATGTCAGTCGTGAAGGTGTGCAACGCGATCTATTGCCGTTGATCGAAGGAACAACTGTTTCAACGAAATACGGGCCTGTCAAAACAGACCATATCCTTTTCATCGCCTCGGGTGCGTTTCATATTGCAAAGCCGTCCGATCTGCTGCCTGAGCTACAGGGTCGGCTGCCCATTCGGGTTGAGTTACGCGCGCTCACCGAAGAGGATTTTGTACGGATTCTGACGGAAACTGACAATGCGCTGACCTTGCAGTATACGGCCCTGATGGGCACCGAAGAGGTCGTTGTCACCTTCACCGAGGACGGCATCAAAGCACTTGCCGAAATTGCTGCACAGGTGAACGAAACCGTTGAGAACATCGGTGCACGCCGCCTTTACACCGTGATGGAGCGCGTTTTCGAAGACCTCTCGTTCAGCGCGCCTGATCGGTCGGGCGACGAGGTGACGGTAAACGACACATTCGTTCGTGAACATTTGGGCGAATTCATCAAGTCTGCCGATATCAGCCGTTATGTCCTTTAGCATCCTTTGATGATCGGAAGGTTTCTGCGCGACAATGCGCGCTGGCTTGGCGCAGGAATGCTGCTGACGTTCTTTTCAAGCTTTGGACAGACTTTCTTCATCTCGATCTACTCCGAGCAGATCCGAAGTGACTTCGACTTGAGCCATTCCGCTTGGGGCAGCCTTTATGCAGTTGCGACCACCATCTCGGCCATTGTTATGGTTTGGGCTGGTGTCTTGACTGATATCTTCCGGGTTCGCGTCTTAGGTCCATTGGTTTTAGCATTGCTTGCGGTGGCGTGTCTCACCATGGCAATCGCACCAGCGGCCTGGATGCTGTTCGGCGTCATTTTCCTGCTAAGGTTTTCAGGGCAAGGCATGATGAGCCATGTCGCCGCCGTGGCAATGACACGCTGGTTCATCAAGACGCGCGGGAAGGCCCTATCCACAGCGGCAGTGGGTTTCGCATTGGGCGAAGCCATTCTACCGCTCTCTTTCGTGGCGTTGATGGCCGTCGTCAGCTGGCGTCTACATTGGGGCATCAGTGCTGTGTTTTGTGTGATAGCGATCCCTGTTCTGCTTTGGCTTTTACGCGAAGAAAGAACACCCCAAGCGATTGCAAAAGAAACACAGGCCGTCGGGATGCGCCATCAGCACTGGACAAGAGGCGATGCCGTGAAACATCCGCTCTTTTGGCTAATGATCCCGACGCTTCTAGGGCCTGCCGCGTTCGTGACCGCATTCTTCTTCCAGCAGGTGCCGCTGGCCATGGAGAAAGGGTGGACGCATATTCAGCTTGTCGCACTTTTTCCGCTATACACACTTATCAGTATTGGCGCGACGATCGGCTCTGGCATTCTAATCGATAAGGTTGGAACTGCGCGCATGATCCCCGTCTATCAACTTCCAATGGTCGCGGCCTTTGCCGTGCTTGGTCTTGCAGACACAATCCTTGGCGCCGCTCTGGGTGTGGCGCTGATGGCGGCGACGGTCGGTGCAAATGCGACTGTCCCGACTGCGTTCTGGGCCGAGTTTTACGGCACACGCCATATCGGCGGGATCAAATCCATGGCTGCTGCAATTATGGTGCTTGGCTCTGCCATTGGGCCGGGCTTGACGGGCTTCTTGCTGGATAAAGGTCTAAGTCTTAGCAATCAAATGCTTGGCTTTGCCGCTTACTTTTTGATTGCATGCGGGTTGGCCGGGATTGGCATATATCGCAACCACAGGCTGTTACCGTTGGCGACGTAAATAGACGTAATAGGCACCGTCACCGCCATGCTTTATGTGAGCTGGTGCAACCTGCATCACGACTTGTGCCAATGCGCCTTGTCTTAGCCATTGCGGAACCTGATGGCGGAGGATGCCGCGGGGCGTTGGAATTGGCCCATCATTCTGCGAGGTGCGTCCCTTGCCAGTGATAACCAACACCAGCCGCGCGCCGGAACCGTAGGATGATAGGATGAACCGATTGAGCGCCGGATGCGCTTGCGACAAGGTCATGCCATGCAAATCAATCCGCGCATCCGGTGACAGCTTGCCACGCTTCATCCGGGTAAAGGACTTCTGATCCATCTGCAAAGGGGCGCTTCGAAAATGATCCTGTAAATCTGGCTTCAGATCATGAACAGGGGCGCGACTCACTTTCTGACCAACGGTAAACGAAGGTATGTCGCGCCGCGCGGAGATTGGCTTTTTGGGAGGCTGATTGATCGTTGCAGTCCGCTTCACCGGATGCATCGGCACAGCTGTTTCTGCAACTTGCTTCCACAACTCGACCTCTTCAGGGCGGACAAGCCGTCGCTTACGGCTCATGTTTCAGGCTCCGTGAGCATTGCAAACGCACGTTGGATCGGCAAAAGCACAATCATACGCCCACTGTCCCGAACCTGACCGGCAAGACGGCCTGCCTCATCACCGGTTCCATAGAATATATCAGCGCGCTGCGCACCTTTGATCGCTGACCCCGTATCTTGCGCCACCATCAAACGACGCATCGGGTCGGCGCCTTCTTTCTCAATCCAAACAGGGGCACCAAGCGGTACGATAGCTGGATCAACAGCGATCGAACGCTTCTCGGTAATAGACCGGTTCATCGCACCAAGCGGTCCTTTTTCCGCGGGAACCTCACTCACCTCGCGGAAGAAAACATACGAATCGTTATGGTGAAGAAGGGCACGTCCATCGACCGGGTTATCCTTCACCCATTTGCGGATGACTTGCGCAGAAACCTGATGTGGTTGAAAGACCTGCCTACGGATAAGTTCCTGTCCGATAGAGCGATATTCATGCCCATTCTTACCGCCATACCCGACGCGGACCATATCGCCATCAGGAAGCTTAATTCGACCAGAGCCTTGAATTTGCAAAAAGAATTTATCGACCGGATCTTCAATCCAAACAATTTCAAGATTGCGGTCGGCCAACGTACCGCTATCTTCAATCTCTTTACGGGTGAGCCATGGCGTACCGGGCGTGACTTCCGGTGGAGTGCGATAAAGTGGGTGAGAAAACTGGGCGGTTTTCGTCCGTGAACCATCTAACTCGGGTTCATAGTAGCCAGTAAAGAGGGGGTCTTTCTGATCGGTCATCAGAACCGGTTTAAAGAACACCTCAAAAAATGTTCGAGCGTCTTTTTGTTGACTGGCTACCGCACACAGAGACAACCAGTCAGGGTCTTTTAAATCAACACAAGTATTGCGGAACACATCAAACGCAGCGGTGTGATCGTCATCTTGCCAACCGTCGAGATCGGAAAATTCAAGCGGAGTGACGGTGATGTCCGCGGCACTGCCGGAAGCACACATAGTCAGCGCCAACCCTAAGAGAGCCGCCCCGAGGGGATGGCTCATTCGCCTGTCGCGACAAGCCGCCAATTCGGATCGTCGGATCCCATCACACGGGCGAAAGTCCACACGTCTTTCTGACGCTTAACCTCGCTTGGATGGCCCTCGACAATGTCACCGCCATTGTCACGTACAACGGACGTAAGCTCACCGACAAATCGAACTGAAACTTCGCCTTCGGTTGTTTCGGGATCAAACTCAGCTGCAACAAGGCTCATCTCACGCACACCGCGGAAGTCTGCTTCAATAGTCAGTCCCTGCTCTTCGCGGGCATCAACGACAGAGGAGAAGCTTTCATAGACGTCGTCATCAAGAAACGGCTTTAGCTCTTCCATCTCGCCTTTTTCGAACCCCATCAAGATCATTTCATACGCGCCACGTGCGCCTTGAAGAAACTCGCTGACGCTAAAGTTGCCATCAACGCCCTTCATCTTGGCCAAAGCCTCGGCCGCGGCAGATTTCTCATCAACGTGATCGGTAATGTCATGGTCGGGGCCACCTTCGATGACCTCAAAGTCCGGGCGGGATGGACGCGAGGACGAATCCTGAAGGGGCACGGGCGGCTTCTCAAAGCCTTCGCGTGTTCCAAGCACACTTTTCAGGCGCAGAATCAGGAAAACTGCGATGCCAGCAAGAACCAAAATCTGGATAAGGGCAGAGCTCATTGAAACCTCTTTCAGGGGCGGGGCATGGTAACGTGCACACAACGGACATATGTAAGTCAGGTAGTGGGTCAAGTCCACCGCAGCACTTAGACGAGAGGTCCCCAATGTGGTTGTTCATCGCCTTTCTTGCAGTTCCACTGATTGAGATCGCGCTTTTTCTGCAAATTGGCGGTCTGATCGGCTTTTGGCCAACGATCGGCACGGTCATTCTAACCGCGATTCTTGGCACTTGGCTTGTAAGATCACAGGGGATTACGGCGCTGACAAACGTGCGTCGTTCATTTTCTGAGCTGGATGATCCAACAGAACCTTTAGCCCATGGCGCAATGATCCTTTTTTCCGGCGCGCTGCTCTTAACGCCAGGCTTCTTTACGGATGCCGTCGGCTTTGCTTTGCTGATCCCAGGCGTCAGAACGGCGCTTTTCCGCTATTTGCGGACAAAGATTAAAGTCCAGTCTTTCGCAATGGGTCCGGAGATGAGGCAAGACTCAAGGCCAAGAGCGCCCCAAAGTAATGTCATTGACGGCGAGTTTGAAGAAATTGACACGTCAAAGCGGCCCTCCAGCGGTCCTTCTGGTTGGACGAGGCATTGAGACTGCCCCGGCAGAGTGATACACGCGCGGCAAATCTTATTCAGGAGTAGTTCCATGGCTGAAACAAACGGAGCCGCCGATCAGCAACCCGCGCCTCAGGTGAAAATGCAGATCCTCGCGCAGTTCATTCGCGATCTGTCGTTCGAAAATATTCTAGCGCAGAAAGGTGTCTCTGGTGAAGTCACACCCGATGTTCAGGTTCAGGTGAACCTGGATGCAAAAAAGCGACCAACCGAACATCAGTTCGAAGTGGTCGTAAAAACACAGATCACATCGAAGGCGAAAGATGGCGGTGAAACGCTTTTCATCATGGAATTGGAATATGCGGGCATCTTCCATATCGAAAATGTCCCAGATGAACAGATGCATCCATTCCTGCTGATTGAATGCCCACGGATGTTGTTCCCATTCCTGCGGCGCATTGTGTCAGACGTCAGTCGTGACGGTGGCTTCCCGCCTCTCAACCTCGAAAATATCGACTTTATGGCGCTTTATCGCTCTGAAATTGCCAAGCGGATGGAAGCAGAAAAGGCTGCCGCACCGGCGAACTGATTACCGCGCCCACAAAGCGGCATCGCCAAGCTTTTCAACAAATGCTTTGTGGGCCGCTTCTTCCTCATCAGTAAGCCGCGGTGGAAGGGCGTTTGGGCGCGGCTTTGGGCGCCAGTCTTCTCCGATCTGAGTCATATCTGCGGTTTTCGATGATGTACTCAGCCCAAAATCGGGCTGTTTGCCACCGATTAATTCAAGATACACTTCTGCCAAAATCTCAGAATCGAGCAATGCGCCGTGTAATGTGCGCGATGAATTATCGATACCAAAGCGCCGACAAAGTGCATCCAACGACGCAGGCGAGCCCGGATACTTCTTTCGCGCGATCATGAGCGTGTCGATGGCCTGATCCATGGGCAACACCGGGCGTTTCACCCAACCCAATTCAGCGTTAAGGAATTTCATATCGAAAGCTGCGTTGTGGATCACCAACTTTGCATCACCGATGAAATCTACAAATGCCTGGGCGACATCTGCAAAAACCGGCTTATCGCGTAAAAAATCATCACCAAGACCATGTACTTCAAACGCCGCATTGGGCATCGAACGTTCGGGATTGATATATTGATGATACGTTTTGCCAGTCGCCACGTGGTTCCATAGTTCAACCGCACCGATCTCGACAATACGATCACCTTCGCTGGGTTCAAAGCCTGTGGTTTCCGTATCAAGTACGATCTCACGCATGATGGTGCTCCTTCAAATCCTCTAAGATCTCTGAAACTCGCCGTTCAGCTTCCTCGATTGAGGCCGTTTCAATTACATAATCTGCGCGCCGTCTTTTTTCTGAATCTGGCAGCTGTTTGGCAAGAATAGTGTCGAATTCAGCCTCTGTCATCGTACCTCGTGCCAGAACACGCGCACGCTGAATATCGGAAGAAATCGAGACGACAACGATCTTGTCTACAGCCGCATCGGCGCCCGTCTCAAAAAGGAGTGGAATATCAAGGAGCACAAGATCATCCCGGTGTTGATCCAAAAACATCTGCCGATTGGCAGCGACCAACGGATGCACAATCGCTTCAAGCTGTTTGAGCACCTCGTGATCCGCAGCAATCAGCGATTTCAGAACATCGCGGGAGACCGCGCCATCGACGACCGCAGATGGAAAACGCGCGCCTAGCGCTTTCACTGCAGCGCCATCCTTTGCGTAAAGCGTGCGCACAGCCTCATCCGCATCCCACACGGGAACTCCCCGGGCGCGAAACATGGCTGCCGTCGTCGATTTTCCCATCCCGATTGAGCCAGTGAGCCCAACAATCATGATAAAACAGCTTGGCGAAGTGCGTCATCAACGTCAGGGCGTTTGCCGAACCAACGCTCAAATGCCGGGGCAGCCTGATGAAGTAGCATGCCCAAGCCGTCGACAGTGGTGCATCCAATCTCTCGCGCATCACGCAGAAGTTTCGTCTCAAGCGGGGCATAGACCAAATCAGTCACTACAGCATCACTGCGCAATCCATCCAGAGGCACACGTAGTTCGGAATGTCCTGTCATCCCAAGAGATGTCGTATTGATAACCGTAGCAGAGTCTTCGAGGATGTTTCCTGCCTTAACCCAATCAATCACTTTGATTTTGCTACCAAATTCCTTCTGAAGGTATTCAGCACGCTGCCGGGTTCGGTTCGTAAGAAAAATCTGCGGAACACCTGCTTCAAGCAATGCAGCGACCACCGCTCGACTGGCACCACCCGCCCCGAAAACAGCAGCTGGCCCCCGGGTAGGATGCCAATCCGGTGCACCAGATCGCAGGTTTTCCAAGAAGCCATAACCATCAGTGTTATCAGCATGGACTTTACCATCTTTGCGGAAAATCAGCGTATTGGCTGCGCCCATCAATGCCGCACGATCAGTTACAATATCGGCAAGCTCTATCACCGCTTCTTTATGAGGGATCGTGATATTGAGCCCAACGAACCCAAGCTTCGGCAACAGCTCGATCGTGTCTTTTAATGTGCTGGCCGTGACATGGAGCGGAATGTACTGTCCTGGCAGGCCGTAGCGTTTGAGCCAGTGTCCATGTAACTGGGGCGATCTGCTATGGGCAATCGGATCACCAATCACACCAGCAAGAGGGATGGTTTTAACGCTCATGATGTGAGTGTTCCGCGCAATGAGAGATATGACAAGAGCTCGATCAATGGCAAACCCAGAATGGTAAAGTAATCACCTTGGACCTGAGCGAAGAGGCGCACGCCTTCTTCCTCGAGTTTATAACCACCAACGCTATGGCGCACACCATCCCAATTCCGTTCGATGTACTCATCAAGGTAAGCCTCAGAGATGTCCCGCATCATCAGGCGCACGATACCCACATGACGCCAAAGCGGTTTACCGCTTTCGTAGATAACAGCCGCAGAAAGTAGGGTGTGCCTCTCGCCGGAGAGCTGCTGCAATTGCGCACGGAGTTCCGTCTTGTCTTGGGGCTTTGAGAAAAGCACGCCTTTGTGTTCCAGGACTTGATCGCACCCAACCACAAGCGCATCAGGTTCCTTCTCGGAAACGCGAAGTGCTTTCATTTCAGCAAGGGCGTCAGCTATGTCACGCGGCTTTGCATCCTCTGCTAAAAGAGATGCTTTCAGCATGTCCTCATCGACACGCGGTTTTCGGACATCAAATGTAACACCGGCATTCCGAAGAAGGGTCGCTCTGATTTCAGAGCCAGAAGCAAGGATGATGCGGTCGGCCATGTGTATCACCCTGTGGAGGAATCAGACGCTTAAGATCGGGATAAAAGGGGCTATTTTCTGGCAAAGCCCTTCACCCCTGAAAACTTGCTCTGTTTCATCAAGCCTCATGGTTTTCGTCAACCGTTGATAAGAATAAGTTACGCCTGTGTATAGATCAGTTCCCCAGCCTTATCATACAGGTCTGTGATATCTAAGTTATTGGTATTAAATGTTTTATTGCTCTTTAGAGCTATCGATACTATTTGAATAACTTGGTGGAAAAGATTTTATCCACGGCAGCGCATACCCCCTACAAAATCATCATCATTTCCTTCTCTATTATATTTATTTAAGGCTGCCTGAGAGTTCGCAGGAGGTATCATGCTCGCTGATCTCTATCTTTGGCTGAAGGCGTTCCATATTATGTCAGTTCTGGCATGGATGGCTGGCCTGTTCTATTTGCCACGCTTGTACGTGCATCACGTTGAGCGTGCGAAGGACAATGAAGAGATGGCTTCTGTTTTTGTAATGATGGAGCAGAAATTGCTTCGCCTGATTATGAACCCTTCGATGATCGCAGCTTGGATTTTCGGGCTATTGCTTGTGGGTACGGGTGCGGTTGATTGGTCTGCTGTCTGGCCATACACCAAACTTGTCTCGATCCTTGGGATGACCTGGTTTCATATGTGGCTCGCAAAACATCGCAAGTTGTTGGCTGCGGGCTCTTATGAAACCGAAGGGCGTACCTACCGGATTATGAATGAGGTGCCGACACTCTTGATGGTCGTCATTGTAATCTCAGTCGTGGTGAAACCGCTCTAAGATTGACTTTCAGCTAAACTCAGCCTATCCGATCTGCAGCGCCTGTTCTGGATGCTGTTTTCCTTCTTAAACCCTAATGCTCCGTCGTGACTGAAACGGCGTCGAGCTGGAACGATATCCGATGCCCGAAGATATGATGAAAGAAACGCTTAACCTCGCGGATCTTAAAGCGAAGACGCCAAAAGACTTACTGTCGATGGCAGAAGAGCTTGAGATCGAGAACGCATCAACGATGCGCAAGGGCGAGATGATGTTCTCGATCCTGAAGGAGCGTGCCGAGGATGGTTGGGAGATCTCTGGCGAGGGCGTGTTGGAGGTTCTGCAGGATGGGTTCGGTTTCTTAAGATCACCTGAAGCGAACTATCTGCCTGGTCCTGATGATATCTACGTCTCACCCGACATGATCCGCCAGTTTTCGCTGCGAACAGGGGACACTGTTGAGGGTGTGATCCGCGCACCTGATGATAATGAGCGTTACTTCTGCATGACGAAAGTCACCTCGATTAACTTCGAAGATCCTGCAAAAGCACGACACAAGATTAATTTCGACAATCTTACGCCACTTTACCCGGATGAGCGGCTTACGATGGAAGTCGAAGACCCAACGATCAAGGATCGCTCTGCACGTATCATTGATCTTGTCTCACCTATTGGTAAGGGTCAGCGAAGCTTGATCGTTGCTCCGCCTCGGACTGGTAAGACGGTCTTGTTGCAAAACATCGCATCCTCAATCGAGAAGAACCACCCGGAGTGTTATCTTATCGTTCTTTTGATCGATGAGCGGCCGGAAGAGGTAACGGACATGCAGCGTTCCGTGAAGGGTGAGGTGATCTCATCAACCTTCGACGAACCTGCGACGCGTCACGTTGCGGTATCAGAAATGGTGATCGAAAAAGCCAAGCGTCTTGTAGAACATAAACGAGATGTTGTTATTCTTCTAGATTCTATAACAAGACTTGGTAGAGCTTTTAACACAGTCGTGCCCTCCTCTGGTAAGGTTTTAACAGGTGGTGTTGATGCAAACGCGCTGCAACGGCCCAAGCGGTTCTTTGGTGCAGCGCGAAATATTGAAGAAGGTGGATCACTGACTATCATCGCCACGGCCCTTATTGATACCGGTAGCCGGATGGATGAGGTGATCTTTGAGGAGTTCAAAGGCACTGGTAACTCCGAGATCGTATTGGATCGCAAGGTTGCGGATAAACGCGTCTTCCCCGCTATGGACATTCTTAAATCCGGTACACGGAAAGAAGAATTGTTGGTCGACAAGATCGATCTTCAGAAAACTTATGTCTTGCGTCGGATCTTGAACCCAATGGGAACAACAGATGCGATTGAGTTCCTGATCTCCAAGTTGAAGCAGACCAAGACAAATTCGGAATTTTTCGATTCCATGAATACCTGATCTTTAAAGGGGCCAACCCTTGGAAACGATCTTTGCTTTAGCAACAGCGCCTGGAAAAGCAGGGGTATCGGTGGTCCGGATTTCCGGGCCACATGCTTTTTCAGTTGGTGAAACACTGTGCGGGACGCTTCCCGAACCGCGGCAGACATCCTTGCGGATTATTCGCGATCAGTCAGGTATGCCGATCGATCAAGCAGTGGTTGTGACGTTCAAACATGGCCACAGTTTCACGGGCGAAGATGTTGTTGAACTGCATCTTCACGGCAGTATCGCTATTCAGAAGGCCGTTTTGGCAGAGCTCTCAACTTTACCTGACACTCGCCTTGCCGAACCGGGTGAGTTCACACGCCGTGCTTTAGAGAACGGATGCCTGGATTTATCCCAGGTCGAAGCGCTGTCTGATTTGATTGAAGCCGAGACTGAAGCGCAGCGCAAACAAGCTATGCGTATCATGTCCGGCGAAATGGCTGACAAGGTCGCCGTATGGCGCAAAGATTTGATACATGCGGCAAGCTTGCTTGAGGCCACCATTGACTTCGCAGATGAAGAAGTGCCCGTCGATGTAACTAGTGATGTGCGTGCTTTAGTGGAGAGCACCAGCGTTTCTCTAGAGGCACAGATCAGTGGTAGTTATGCGGCGGAACGGATCCGCGATGGATATCGAGTGGCCATTGTTGGCGCGCCAAATGTTGGTAAGTCGACGCTCTTAAATCGTCTTGCAGGTCGAGATGCTGCAATCACATCCGAGGTTGCAGGGACCACCCGCGATGTGATCGAGGTCTCGATGGATATCGCGGGTTTACCCGTAACACTGCTAGATACTGCCGGCATTCGTGAAACAGAAGATATTGTCGAAAGCCTTGGTATAGAACGCGCAAAACAAAAAGCACAGGATGCTGACTTGTGTGTGTTTCTCATCGGGGCCACAGAGCTGCCACCCTTTGAGCCACGTTCAGACGACATCATTCTGAAGGCTAAAGCAGATATAACAGGGTCAGGAATCTCTGGAAAAACGGGTGAGGGCGTTGATCTGCTTATCTCAAAGATCGCGGATATCCTTAGTCATAGATCACTTGGCGTTGGAGCAGCCATCAATGCACGGCATCGCTATGCAATGCAGGCAGCGCAGACTGCCTTGACTGATGTTTGCTGCCAATTGGAGCGTGGTCCAGATGTATATGACTTGGCGGCTGAAAGCCTTCGCCAAGCCATTCGTAACCTCAGCTCACTTATTGGACTCGTTGATGTTGAGCATATATTGGATGACGTGTTCGCAAACTTTTGTCTTGGGAAGTAGGAGTGTTTCACGTGAAACATTCGTTTGATGTTATCATTATTGGTGGTGGTCATGCTGGCTGTGAAGCCGCAGCCGCCTCTGCACGTATAGGAGCTGAAACGGCTCTTGTAACGCTGCGCAAGAATGATTTGGGCGTTATGTCGTGTAATCCAGCGATTGGAGGCCTTGGAAAAGGGCACCTTGTCCGCGAGATTGATGCGATGGATGGCATCATGGGCCGCATTGCAGATCGTGCTGGCATACAGTTTCGCTTGCTTAATCGCCGTAAGGGACCTGCTGTTCAAGGTCCTCGTGCTCAAGCAGATCGCGTTATCTACAAAGCTGCGATGCAGGCAGAGATTGCGCACACACCAAATCTGACAGTTATCGAAGGTGAGGTTTCTGACTTACTTGTCTCTGGCGAAACGGTACGCGGTGTCCGCCTTGGTGATGAGAGTGAAATCGCAGCAAAAGCTGTTGTGCTGACGACAGGAACCTTCCTAAGGGGTGTGATCCATATTGGCGATGTCGCTTATGGTGGCGGTCGGATGGGTGATGCACCTGCTGATGCTCTTGCGCAAAGGTTGGATGCGCTGGATCTTCCTCTTGGACGATTGAAAACGGGGACGCCACCCCGTTTAAATGGAAAGACAATTAACTGGAGTCAGCTTGATACACAGCCGGCGGATGAAACGCCGACACTTTTTTCATTCTTATCCTCTGAACCATTTGCCCGACAGATTTCTTGCGGCATCACGCACACAAATGCGCAGACCCACCAGATTATCGAAGATAATCTAGAACGCTCCGCGATGTATGGGGGTCGTATCGATGGGGTTGGGCCGCGCTATTGCCCCTCAATCGAGGATAAAGTCGTTAGATTCGCAGATAAAAGCAGCCATCAGATTTTCCTGGAACCCGAAAGTCTTTCTAATGATGTGATCTATCCGAACGGCATTTCCACATCGCTGCCAGAGGATGTTCAACAGGCTTATGTACGTTCGATCAAGGGGCTTGAGCAGGTCGAAATTCTTCAACCGGGCTATGCGATAGAATATGATTATGTTGATCCTCGCGCTTTGAGTGCAACTTTGGAGCTAACAAAGCTCCGAGGGTTGTTTCTTGCTGGTCAGATTAACGGAACGACGGGCTACGAAGAAGCGGCGGCGCAAGGATTGGTTGCGGGCCTGAACGCGGCGGCGCAAGTGATCGGGAAAAGCAGTATCCTCTTTAGCCGCGCAGATTCTTATATTGGCGTTATGATCGATGATCTTGTAACGCGTGGCGTTACTGAGCCTTACCGCATGTTTACCTCACGCGCCGAGTTTCGGTTGTCTCTTCGTGCAGACAACGCAGATCAGCGCTTGACGCCAAAGGCAATCGAACTGGGTATCGTCTCAGAGCAGCGGAAGGCGAGCTTTGATCGAAAATCTGGCGGGCTATTATCAGCGCGTCGTCGTCTTCGCGGAATGAGCATCACGCCAAAGCAACTTGCAGATCTTGGTAAGGCGGTAAACCAGGATGGTGTTCGCAGGGACGGCATTCAGGTTTTGACATTTCCTGATGTCACTTTTGATGATCTCGTCACGCTTGAATCTGAGTTGGCGGATATCCCGATCGATATTCAAGTCCAAATTGGCCGCGAAGCGCTTTACGTTAACTATCTGGACCGACAGGAGCGTGATGCCGAAGCGGTTCGTAAGGATGAAGAAATGCTGATTCCGCAATCGTTCGGGTATGATGGCATTCAGGGGCTGTCAAACGAGCTCAAGGCGAAATTGAACCTCGTGCGCCCTACAACGCTTGGCCAGGCAGGTCGCATTGATGGTATGACACCTGCTGCACTCACCTTACTTTTGGCGAAGCTTCGGCAAGCAAAGCGGGCAAAGGCAGGCTGATGAGTGTTCAGCTTTGTGGCGGCCTCAATGTTTCACGTGAAACAGAAGAAGTCTTACGCCAATTCTCGGAAGATCTTCTAAAATGGACGCGCCGTATCAATCTCATTGCGCCATCGACGCAGGATGACGTTTGGCGACGGCATATCCTTGATTCAGCGCAAATTTGGTCCTTGAGGCCACAAAAAACAGATGCCTGGTGCGATATTGGGTCTGGAGGTGGTTTGCCCGCGCTTGTCCTAGCAATTCTTGCACGGGGCGAGGGGGATGTAACTAACTTCACATTGATCGAGAGCGACACTCGCAAATGCGCTTTCCTAACAACCATGATTGCAAAATTTGAACTTCAGGCAAAAGTCGTACCCAAACGAATTGAAGGGGCAGATCCAGTAGGGGCAGATGTCGTCAGCGCGCGAGCGCTCGCACCCCTTCCAAAGTTGCTTGAACTCGCGGTTCGTCACGCCAAACCCGGAAGCCTCTTTCTTCTACAAAAAGGCGCTCAATATAAGAATGAGATCGACGCAGCGCGCGACTCATGGCATTTCGATTATGAGTGCGTTCAAAGCCAAACCCATGCTGACGCGGTTGTCTTGAGGATTAAAGAGGTGGTTCGTGTCTGACCCTATTCATTCTGCGGCACCTCGAATTATTGCGATAGCAAATCAGAAAGGCGGTGTCGGGAAAACGACGACGACGATTAATCTTGCAGCGGCATTGGCGGAGGGTGGTTTGAACATTCTCTTGGTCGATATTGACCCTCAAGGGAACGCATCGACGGGTCTTGGCATTGAGGCAGAAGACCGGACCCATACGGTTTACGATATGCTCCTTGGAGACACTTCTCCAATGGAAGCAGCGCGTGAAACTAATGTCGACGGTCTGACGATTATCCCTGCCACAACGGATCTCAGCTCTGCTGACATGGAGCTGATCTCAAATGAAAAGCGCAGTTTTGTCCTTCACGATGCCTTGCGCCAACCTGCGATGAAGGCCCTTGAGCTAGACTATATACTGATTGATTGTCCACCGTCGCTCAACATATTGACTGTCAATGCAATGGTTGCTGCCGATTCAGTATTGGTACCACTGCAGAGTGAGTTCTTTGCCCTGGAAGGGCTGTCGCAACTCTTGCTGACAGTAAAAGAAGTTCGTCAGACGGCCAATGCAAGTCTCAGGATTGAGGGTGTTGTGTTGACGATGCATGATAGCCGGAACAACCTTGCTAAACAGGTTGAAGATGATGCCCGGTCAAATTTAGGCGATCTGGTGTTCTCGAC
>CAKZXZ010000048.1 GCA_937883775.1 uncultured Paracoccaceae bacterium | reverse complement strand
GGCCTGGTGCGGTGGCGTCGCGATTGACCTGCAACTGGACTACGACCGAACCTTTGCCTCGCTGGGTGGCAAATACCGCGATCTGGATAACAACGAAACGCTGACGGATATCGGCTCGGCAGTCGTCAATGTCTCAAGCGGCGCGGTCGAGGTGAACGCCGCGACGCGGTTTGCAGCACCTGTCGAAGGTGGCACGAAACTGACCCGCAATGTCAGTGCTGCGATGGGCAAACTGACACGCTCGTTGAAGCGCGAGGCCGACAAGAAAGGCATCTCGGAAGATGAGTTGAAAGGGCAGTTTGAGAACGCGGTGATGATGACGGTGTCGGTCAGCTCTATGGTGGGCGACACGCAGGTGGAGATTGGCGCAGGCGCGGATATTCAAAGCGCGAGTGCGGTGAATGTAGGCGCCCTGACGCGCTATCCCAACACGGATATCCCCGGCGATATCAAGGCGCTCTGGGTTGATTTTACCGATCAGGTGAGTGCTTACAACCCGGTTGGCGTCCTGAACGATAATCCTGCCGATGACATCCCGCCAGCACCGCCTGATCTGATCGCAGTGCTGAATCCGCTGGCCTATCTCACGACCGAGACGAAGACAAAAAGTGTCTCTCCGGGCGGTGATACGGATGGGGATACGGCCACGACGAACGGCAAGCCCAAGGCCGAAGATCAGAAGCTCGCGATTGGGGCTTCGGTCAATTACTTCTCGACCGATAACACCACGACAGCCGTCATTCGCGATGGCGCAAAGATCAATCTGCCTGCGGCGGACGTCGAAGTTATGGCCAAGTCCGAGGCGTTCTTCACACATGTGTCAAACCTGCCGAAATCAAACCCGCTGAGCGGGGGCGAGAAGGTCAATGACGCGGTGGGCGGCGCCATCGATCTGGCGCGCGCCAAGAATGTCACGACTGCGCTTATCGAGAACGGTGCCGATATCACCGCCCGCGATCTGAAAGTCGATGCCGAGACCAAGGTCATCCAAGGCACGCTTGCCTATTCCGGCGGCTCCTCCAGCAATATCGCGATCAACGGCGCCATTGCGGTCAACATTCAGGAAAGCGCCACTCGGGCCCGCATCGGCGAGGCGGCTAAAATCACCGCGCGCGATATCCGGGTCGAGGCACGCGACAAGTCGATCAATTGGGGCGTTTCCGGTGCGATCTCGGGGTCCGAGAATACAGGGATCGGCGTCTCTGGCGTGGTTAATTTCGCCACGCGCGAGATTTATGCGGGGATCGGTCCTGCCAGTGGTGTGGCAGCGGTCGCGCCGACAGCAGATCCGTTTATCAGCGCGCGCAACATGACGGTGCTTGCCGACAATCAGGCGCTCGATATCGCGGTGTCGGTTGCTGGTGCCAAAGTGGCGGGTGGCACGGCAGAAGAGCCGGAACCGGCCAATAACGAGAACAACGAAGATACGATCATCCCGAGCTGGCTCTTCTCGGATGATGAAGACGATGCCCTGCAGAACCAGAGCAATGTAAACACACCCGCAGATCAGCAGGGCAATTCCCGCAAAACGGGTTGGAGCGTCGCCGGTGCCGCCTCTGTCAATCTCGCGCTGGGCAACAAAACCATCGCAGAGGTCGCGTCTCCGGGCACGATCAACCTGTCCGGCGATTTGGCCGTCACGGCACGAAATAGCGGTTTGGGCATCACGATTGGCGGTGCTGTCGCGGCGGGTCTGAACAAGACCCAAGACACAAACGCACTGGCTGGGGCCTTTGCGGTGCATGTGGATACGCGTGAGGTGCGCGCCCGGATTCTGGACGCGACGATCACGGCCAACCGAGTTGATGTCTTCGCTGACGACAAAGCGACCGTCGCCAACATCGCGGTTGGGGGTGCGGGCACATCCAAAGGCAAAGTCGCTGTGGCAGGGTCGGTCGCCGTGGCCGTTCTGGATGGTGCAACGGAGGCTACGCTAAGCGGCAATATCACAAGCACGGCTGACCTTGTGGCGCGCAGCAATGACAGCTCTTTGACAATCGGCGTCGCGGGAGCTGTCTCGGTCAATATGTCGGCCAATAACGGGTATGGGGTCGGGCTTGGTGTTGCAGTCAACACCGTGAACCGCAGCGCGATCACGCGAGTTCTGGCTGGCACACAGATCACCACAAACGCGTTCACGGCGACCAGCGACGCCAATCAGGATA
>CAKZXZ010000047.1 GCA_937883775.1 uncultured Paracoccaceae bacterium | reverse complement strand
CGAGGAAGCCTTGTCCTATGGTGGTAGACCGGGTGTGTCTAATCTTGGCATGATCGAAGCTGCAATTGGGCGGCCTTATTCCGGGTATCACGAAACGCTTGCGCAGAAAGCATCCGCCCTGTTGCATAGTATGATCGGCAATCATGGGTTTGTTGATGGAAATAAACGCACGTCGTGGATTTAGACGATGGTCCTCATTGATAACACCGGCGCTGAATTGGTGCTGAAAGAGGGTGATCTGATCGACGATCTTGTGATTAATGTGGCCCGTGGAACGCTTGGCTTTGAGGCGCGGATCGTGACGGCTTAGTGTTCGCCGTCTTTGTGCAGCAACCCGTATTTACGCAGCTTAACGTAGAGGCTCTGCCGGCTTAGTCCCAGCATCTCGGCAGCAGCCACACGGTTGTTGCGGGTCAGTTCGACAGCGGTCTCGATGCACATCTTCTCAACGACATCCGTGGTTTCAGCCACAATATCCTTGAGCGTCGCGCTGCCCACCAGTTCCATCACAGAGCGCACGGAATCGCCATTCACCGCAGCGCCGGGCTTGCGTACGGCATCAACGCGGCTTGCGTCGCGGATCACGAAAACAAAAGACGGGTGCGTCTTGTCGTTCAGATATGTCACCGAGATTTCGACCGACAGCTGGCTGCCATATTCAGACGCCAACTTGGTCGCATACATCCGCATCTGACCGGTGCGCGCCGCATTGTCGATCAACACTTTCATGTCGACAGATCCACGAACCAGGAAATCAGCCAGCGGTTTTCCCTTAACCGCGCTTAGATGAGAAACATCCGCGAGGTTCAGGAAACTTTCATTCGCTGCGCGGACAACACCGTCCTGGTCGGTGAAGACGATTGCGTCGACGCCTTCCTGATAAAGCGCAGATAGATTTTCACTCAATTCATCTGTGACGCCCAAACCATCTTCGGATGGCTCGATCCGGCACAAAAGCAGCCGCTCACCCGCAGCGCGGAAAACCGTTGGCGTTACTGAGATATGCGCCTTGCTGCGCCGCACCTGAAGCTCAACCGGCCGGTTACTGTCAGACATCGCCGAATTTGTGAGGCTTTCAAGAAACTCACCGCGACGGCGGCCTTCAAACTCCTGCGCGAAAGCAGACCCGATCAGATCCTCGGAAGAGGCATGCAACAGTTTTGCGGCAGACGCGTTCACATCGGTGATCCGTCCACTTGACATCGACACGAACAAAATTGCTTCCCGTGTGGCGTTCATCAGAACGCGGAACCGGGTGTCAAATTCGCGCTGCGCCTCATAATCACGCTCAAGCGCGATCTGGGCTTTGACCAGTTGTTGCTGCATCTCGGCGACCGGGCGCAAATCGCGCCCGAGCATCAAGACTGCGCCATCCGGGCCAATGCGGTGAAAAGAATAACGCACCGGGAATTCCCAGTGCGTCGATTCAGCATGGTTCAGTTCGACCGCTTTCGCCGCCCCTTCATCCGACAAAGCCTTGCCGATTTGGGTATCGAATTTCGGAACACTTTCCGCCGTCAGGAAGTCACGCACATTGCGGCCTTCCCAATGCTCAAGCCGTCCAAAGGATCGGTGCGAAGGGTTAATCAAAACCGAAAGCACGTCGCCAACATCAGAAACGACAATCGCGATGTCAGAAGATGTTGAGATGATGTCGCCAAGCAGATCAGGCGCGATTAATGGGATTGCGCCACTGCTCCAGTATTTTGTGCCGCGTGTGGTCACCGGTCCGAATCCAAACTCCGAGCCGGTATCCTCGTCGAGCTCGTTATTTCGGAGAGGCCGCCGCCTTGGAGATGTGTCTTCAGCCCGCAAAGTCTCAGCGCTTCCTTAGGATCGTTGATAACATGGTCAGCTCCCGTCAACGCCTTCACATTCGTCGTGTACTCTATAACTGTGCCGCCAAGCACAATCGGCAACTGTTTTTGCAGCGCAGTTCTCAGATTTTTCACTAATTTTCGACTGGTTTCAAGATTTTCCACGCGCGAAGCCGAAATCATCGCCATGTCGAAACCGCCATTTTGCACGATTTCGACCTGCTCAGATTGGGTTTGGCCCAGCAAGACGCGGACCGATGCGCCCAAACGGCGCAGCTGACCAGCAACGACCATCGCGCCCAATGTATGAAAATCATCAAGACAAATCACGACAATCGCAGGCCCGTTACCGGGGAACGGCTGATGTATCTTTTGCCATTCCTGTTCAAGGTCACGCAGCAGACCCTGCAAACGCGCGGTTCCTATCGTGACATCGGCAAAGCTTGTTTCATCGCGGCACCATTCCTCACCCAGCACGCGCGCGGCTGCAGGGATATAAACATCGGCGATATCGACATTGGTGCAACCATGGTGACGCAACTCGTGCAGCGCACCGTCCAGCGCAGTGGCGTCCGGGGCGCGCACAGCTTCAACAAGGCTGGCGACCAGCCGGTTATAAATTTTTGCGGCATTGTGAGGCGAACGCGACGCAACAACATTAAGCACTTGCGAAGCAAGCGCATCAACATTGTCATTTGCGACAGACCCTTGAAGCGGGGTAACCATTTTCGGACCCTCAGACATCAAAATATCCTTTACCGGGATGGTCCGCGATATCGCCATCAAAGCGAGCCGCGTATCGGCCATATAAAGAAGTGTCCGCGAGTCGTCGGCGAATGTCAAATGTAATTGACAGTTTTACCGATGACAGCGGCTGATCTGTGCTGCTTTGGCCGCATCAAAGCCCATAAAATCAAGTCATCGACCAAGCTATAAGACCGTATTCTCTGGATTTTCTCCCTATCGCAAACTGTCAACTTTAATGTGTAAGTTTTAGTTGACACTTCTGCTCAAAAAGACGACGCTTCTTGTGTACCGCTTGTCAGGGAGTCGGTTCATGCAAGTTACGTCATCCAATGGCCGTGCACCCGTGCGGCTTTACACAGAGGCTGAACGCCAACGCCGCGACGCTACGGTCTGGACCCTTGTGCAGGGCATCCTTGCCCCCGTGCAGTTTCTGGTCTTTCTCGTCTCGCTCGCGCTGGTCATCCGCTATCTGTGGTCGGGCGACGGCTACATGGCGGCGACAGTATCGATCCTAGTGAAAACCGGGTTTTTGTACCTCATCATGGTGACCGGTGCGATCTGGGAAAAGGTCGTCTTTGGCCAGTGGCTTTTCGCCCCCTCCTTCTTTTGGGAAGACGTGTTCAGCTTTGGCGTCATCGCGCTGCACACCCTTTATATATATGGGCTTTTGGCCTCTGCCTTCCCCCCGAAAACCCTGATGTTCATCGCGTTGGCCGCCTATGCGGCTTACGTGATTAACGCCGCACAATTCCTGTGGAAACTGCGCATGGCGCGTTTGCAAGCACCCGAACAAGTCGAGATGCCAGCATGAACGATATGACCCCATCCAAAGGCTGCCGTGACGTGCCCGTTCTGAAAGAACGCGGTCAACGCGAAGTCTTTTGCGGGCTGACCGGTATCATCTGGCTGCACCGCAAAATGCAGGACGCCTTCTTTCTGGTCGTCGGTTCACGCACCTGCGCGCATCTGCTGCAAAGTGCGGCGGGCGTCATGATCTTTGCTGAACCCCGCTTCGGGACAGCGATTCTCGAAGAAAAAGACCTCGCCGGATTGGCCGACGCCCATGAAGAGCTTGACCGCGAAGTGGCGCGCCTGCTGTCACGCAGGCCTGACATCAAGCAGCTTTTCCTTGTCGGATCTTGCCCGTCCGAGGTCATCAAACTCGATCTCGCGCGCGCCGCCGAGCGTTTGACACAAGTGCACTTTCCAGATGTGCGCGTCCTGAATTATTCCGGCTCGGGAATCGAAACGACCTTTACCCAAGGCGAAGATGCAGCCCTCGCGGCGATGGTGCCGGTTCTGGCGAAATCTGATGAACGGCAATTGCTTGTTGTCGGTGCGTTGCCCGATGTGGTCGAGGATCAAGCGCTTGGCCTTCTGGAACAGATCGGCGTCACGCCGGTGCGTGTTCTGCCTGCCAAACGCGCCATAGATGAGCACGGGATTGGCGAGAACACCGTTTTCGCACTGACCCAGCCGTTTCTTGGCGACACACACGCTGCCCTTGAGCGCCGCGGCGCACGCCATATCCCTGCGCCCTTCCCGTTTGGCGAACACGGCACCACCGCGTGGCTCAAGGCCATCGCCGCCGAGTTCGGTATCGACGAAAGCGTTGTCGACCGCGTGACCGAAGCCCCGCGCGCCCGTGCGCGCAAGGCCATCGCAACCCAAGCCGCCGAACTACAGGGCAAGTCGATCTTCTTCTTCCCCGACAGCCAGCTGGAAATCCCCTTGGCGCGGTTCCTCACCACCGAGTGCGGGATGAA
>CAKZXZ010000046.1 GCA_937883775.1 uncultured Paracoccaceae bacterium | reverse complement strand
TGCCCGCGCGCAGCTGGCAAGGCTGGCAGGTACCGCTGAAAACGACCTCGGCCCACGCCTCTGCGCGGATCGAGGAAATCCCGACCGACAATATCAGCGCCAAGTTTGCCGAAGGCATGCGCGTGGCTGTGGTCGCAGGCTTCCAAGGCATCTCGCCCGAGGGCCGCATCACGACGCTGGGCCGGGGCGGCTCTGACACGACTGCTGTCGCCTTCGCCGCTGCTTTCGGGGCCGAGAGGTGCGATATCTACACGGATGTCGATGGCGTCTACACCACCGATCCGCGGATCAGCTCAAAAGCGCGCAAGCTCGACAAGATCGCGTTCGAGGAGATGCTGGAACTCGCGTCGCTTGGCGCAAAAGTGCTGCAAACCCGCTCGGTCGAACTGGCGATGCGTTATAAGGTGAAGCTGCGGGTGCTCTCCAGCTTTGAAGAACAATCAGACGAGGCAGGCACCCTTGTCTGCGATGAGGAGGAAATCATGGAATCCAATGTGGTCGCAGGTGTCGCGT
Organism: uncultured Paracoccaceae bacterium; assembly: GCA_937883775.1. Classification (GTDB taxonomy): domain Bacteria; phylum Pseudomonadota; class Alphaproteobacteria; order Rhodobacterales; family Rhodobacteraceae; genus JAHTBL01. Next base: position 2,232 of record CAKZXZ010000046.1, on the reverse strand, counting down.
ATTCGCGGGATGAAGCCAAAATGACCCTGCTCAGCGTGGCCGACCGCCCCGGTATCGCCGCCGCGATCTTCGGGCCTCTGTCCGAGGCAGGTGTGAACGTGGACATGATCGTGCAGAACATCTCCGAAGATGGGCGCACGGACATGACCTTCTCATGCCCCACCGATCAGGTGAAGCGCGCCGAAAAGGCCATGGAAGACGCCCAGAAATCGGGCGAGATCAACTACCAGCAACTCGTCGCAGATACCGACGTTGCCAAGGTCTCGGTCGTGGGGATCGGCATGCGCAGCCACGCGGGTGTCGCTGCCAAGATGTTCGACGCACTCTCCTCTGAGGGGATCAACATTAAGGTCATCACAACCTCCGAGATTAAAATTTCCGTCCTGATTGATCGGAAATATATGGAACTTGCCGTGCAAGCCCTGCATGATGCTTTCGAGTTGGAGAAAGCAGCCTAAAGGGGCACCCCTCATTTTATGCCCGAAAGACTGGAAACCCAAAGCCGCAGGCTATTGCAACGCTTGCGGGCCACTCTGGCCGAGGACAGCGCAGGGCAAGCGCGGCTTGATCGCATCACCCATCTGATCGCCGATTCGATGCGCACGGAAGTGTGCTCGATCTATCTGTTTCGCGACCCCGAAACGCTTGAGCTCTGCGCCACCGAAGGTCTGAACCCCGAAGCCGTCCATGAAACCCGCATGCGTCTGGGCGAAGGTCTGGTAGGACGCGTCGCCAAGAAGGGCCGGATCGTCAACACCGCCAATGCCCCCCAAGCCCCCGGCTTCCGCTTCATGCCGGAAACGGGCGAAGAGATTTACTCGTCTTTCCTTGGCGTGCCGATCCAGCGTCTGGGCGAAAGCCTTGGCGTGCTGGTCGTACAATCCAAAGACGCTCGCGAGTATTCCGGCGATGAGATTTACGCATTGGAAGTCGTCGCCATGGTCATCGCCGAGATGACAGAGCTGGGCGCCTTTCTTGGCGAAGGGGCGGCCCTGTCTGCCCGCCACCAGCAACCGGTGATGATCCGCGGCACGGTTGGTCAGGAAGGTGCCGCCGAAGGCAACATCTACCTGCACGAACCCCGCGTTGTGGTGACCAATCCCATCGCAGACGATCCCGAGGTCGAAGCCAAGCGCCTGCGCGAGGCGGTCGACACGTTGCGCGTGTCGGTTGATGACATGCTTTCTGGTGCCTCCACAGGCGATAGTGAACAGCTGCAAGTGCTTGAAGCATATCGGATGTTTGCCAATTCCAAAGGCTGGCTGCGCCGGATGGAGGAAGACATCGCGCGCGGTCTTTCTGCCGAGGCCGCCGTCGAAAAAGAACAATCCGTGGCCCGCAGCCGAATGTCGAAAGCCAATGATGCTTACCTGCGTGAACGGCTCCATGATCTGGACGATCTCAGCAATCGACTGCTCCGTATCCTGACGGGACAAGGCGCCAATACCGGCGCGGAGATGCCTGAAAATCCAGTCCTTGTCGCGCGCAATATCGGCCCTGGCGAGCTGCTGGAATATGGCCGTTCTCTAAAAGCGATTGTGCTCGAGCAAGGCTCTGTCGGCTCCCACGCAGCCATCGTCGCCCGCGCGCTGGCGATCCCACTGGTAATCCACGCCTCCAAGATCACGACGGAGGCGCTGAATGGCGATCACGTCATGGTTGATGGTGAGCAAGGCATCGTGCACCTGCGCCCCGACGACACCGTCGTCACAGCCTTCCGCGACAAGATCGCGATGCTCGCACAGGCGCAAGAACGGTATGCCTCGCTGCGCGACAAGCCAGCACAGGCCAAATGCGGATCCATCGTCTCATTGCACATGAACGCAGGACTCATGGCGGATCTGCCGTCCTTGGAAGGTTCTGGAGCCGAAGGTGTGGGCCTTTTCCGGACCGAGCTGCAGTTCCTCGTGCGCAATCAGATGCCCCGTCGGGCTGAGCTTTCAGCGCTGTATGCGCGCGTGCTGGATGCCGCCCAAGGCAAGCGCGTCGTCTTTCGCACGCTCGATATCGGGTCCGACAAAGTACTGCCCTACATGAAGCCGAATGACGAGCCGAACCCGGCATTGGGTTGGCGCGCGATCCGTGTCGGCCTGGACAAACCGGGCGTCATGCGGATGCAGCTGCAAGCCCTGATCCGCGCAGCGAACGGGCGCCCGCTGACTGTTATGTTCCCCTTCGTTGCGCAATATGACGAGTACCGCGCCGCAAAGGCCGAGTTCGACCGTACGCTGG
>CAKZXZ010000045.1 GCA_937883775.1 uncultured Paracoccaceae bacterium | reverse complement strand
TTTGCCGGATACGATATGGATCCGGCGGAGGTCCTCGAGCGCACGTTTGAGGATGTGCAGGGCTATGACGATATCGTCATGCTGCGAGACATCGACGTTGAGAGCCATTGCGAACACCACATGGTTCCAATCCTTGGCAAGGCTCACATTGCTTACATGCCGACAGATCGTGTCGTCGGCATTTCCAAGATTGCTCGCGTCGTCGAGATTTTTGGGAAACGATTGCAGACTCAAGAAACGATGACAGCCCAAATCGCTGATTGCATCTCAGATGTCCTCGACCCAGCTGGCGTCGCGGTCCTGATCGATGCGAAGCATCAGTGTATGACCACGCGGGGCGTGCACCACAAGAATGTCGCAACGATCACAACTCAATTCACCGGCGTCTTCAAAACCGACAAAGATCTGCGAAATCGGTTTCTGAGGCTCGCCGAACAGCCTTGCTAGTGCGGCTCTGCTTGTGCGTGAAAAACGCCGCGCATCGGCCCGTCACCAAACAGGTTTCAAACACTAATCATTCCAAGAGATATGAGAGAAGAGAAAGGTACCTCATGATCAAACCAATGAAATATAGCTCTATCGTGGCATTGCTTGCTGCTGGAGCGCTCGTCGCCTGCGAAACGGCCGATGAACCATTACCCGCTGGCGAAGAGGTCGGCACCGTAACCGAAGCTGTTGTAGAGACGCCGCCCGTCGAAGAGATGGAAGAGGCAGTCGCTGAGGCATCTAGCACGATTGTCGCCGTTGCCGCAGGAACAGATGATCTTTCGACCCTCGTTGCAGCTGTCACAGCTGCCGGGCTCGTCGAAACACTCAACAGCGATGGTCCATTTACCGTGTTTGCGCCGCCAAACAGCGCTTTCGAAAAACTCCCAGAAGGCACCGTCGCAAGCTTGCTTGAGCCCGACCAGAAAGATGCCCTCACCGGTATTCTGACCTACCATGTGGTGTCTGGAGAAGTCATGGCGGCTGACCTCGTGGCTGCAATTAGCGGTGAAGAAGATGGCACGTTCGAAATCACTACCGTCAACGGCGCTATTCTGACTGCGTCTATTGTTGATGGCGCGCCAATTCTGACCGATGCTGCAGGCAACACATCGTCGATCATCGCGACAGATATCGATGCCTCTAACGGGGTTGTTCACTTGATCGATACTGTCGTAATGCCTGGCTAGCTCATTGACGGCATTCTAATTTAAAGCCCCCCAACCAGATTGCCGGGGGGCTTTTTTGTCCGGGAATAATACTGCGTTCTTTGCTCGCGACGATTACCAGTGCAGTGTGCCTGGCTCTCCCTTGAATGGACCAACGATACTGTTGGTAATCCAGCCTCCATAAAAGTCGCCCGGTTGGGCTTGCACACATTCGCCATTGAGGAAGCATGCATCCACGCGGCTCGGATAGAATGCGACATAGTCTTTGATGGATCTAAATGGCTCCGTTGGCGCAGCGTAGCTCCAGCAGGCGAGCTCACTGTAAACGTCACCAAGTTCAAGATCGAAGTAACGAGCCTGGCCTTTCCATTCACAAAGGCTGCGATGTGGGTTTGAGCGCAGCGCTGAAGTCATGATGTCTTGGTAAGGGATGTAATAGGTCGGCGGATGACTTGTTTCGAGGGTGCGGACAGCAGACTTCGTTTCCGCAATCGTTTGACCCGCAAACTCCACGCGAATAGTCGCCGAAATTGCTTCGGCGATTGCGGGACGAGGATAGTCCCAGACACTTTCTTGGTTCGGTCCCGGTTGAATTCGCTCAATCTTCATTTCAAACGCCTCACTGTGCTGCCGACACTAGTCGCCAAAACACCCAAATAATAGCTGCCAGTTGGACAAGATTGATGATGACCGAAGCACGATGGCCTGCATTGAACAGCGCCGCTGCAGCTTTGTCTCCAGCAAGTTCACGATCGCGCCAAGCGTTGATTTTTGGAACTAGGATCTGTCTGACAAGTATAGTCGACGCTGCGACGATGAATAAGGCGGTCGCTAGCATAGGCTTTGAAAGTAGGAGCCCTCCGCCAAACAGTGACGTTATAATGATAAAGACGTAATAGGCCGGAAACAGGCGCCTGAGAAACTGTCCCGCAGAGTCTTGGTCCAGACTTTTGAAGACGGTTGGTGCGACAACCGAAGGAAAGAAAATCATTCCGCCAAGAAGGATTGCGACAAAAGACGTCGCGAGCGTTTCGAAGAGAGGCATTATGTTTGATCCTTTTCGTGCGCGAGATAGCTCTCTTCGATGGATCGAGTAGAGACCGACACAGATGGTCGCAGGCAGATCGCGCACTCACTGCTCTCAAGGTCGAAATGGGATTAGGATATGGATCGGAAAGAGTTCTCGAACTTAGTCGGCGGCACATTGAGGCACGTTACGTTGAGAACTAACCTTCCTGGTATTCGGCAAAACGGACTTCTCAGAGCATCAACGCTTATAGAGGCCGCCACGGAATTAAGCACTCCTCCATGTCCTCGTTCGGAATCGTGTACGTTTAACGTTGCGGGTCTTTCGGTAACTCTGAATCACCAAAAACCACTGCTTGCAGGGCGCAAGCGGGTGGCCGAATTTCT
>CAKZXZ010000044.1 GCA_937883775.1 uncultured Paracoccaceae bacterium | reverse complement strand
TCGCCGGGTGCGAGGCAGCGAATGGCGGCAGCCAATCGCGTTCGCACACCTGCGCTAATCTTGGAGGAACGTCATGTTAATCCAAGATCATGATCGCGCCGGTGGCTATTGGGGGGCGGTTTACGCCTTTACCGCCGTCAAAGGCCTGCAATGTGTGATCGACGGCCCGGTAGGCTGCGAGAATCTGCCGGTGACCTCCGTTTTGCATTACACCGACGGCTTGCCGCCGCATGAGTTGCCCATTGTGGTGACGGGTTTGGGCGAAGAAGAGCTGGGCCGCGACGGGACCGAAGGCGCGATGAAGCGCGCTTGGGAAACGCTTGATCCGGTGCTGCCTGCGGTCGTTGTCACTGGTTCGATTGCCGAGATGATCGGCGGCGGCGTGACGCCTATGGGCACGAATATTCAGCGCTTCCTGCCGCGCACCATTGATGAGGATCAGTGGGAAAGTGCAGACCGCGCGATGACGTGGATCTTTACAGAATTTGGCATGACCAAAGGTCGTATGCCACGCGAGGCAAAGCGTGAGGAGGACGCGCGCCCTCGCGTTAATATCCTCGGCCCGATGTATGGCACGTTCAACATGCCATCCGATCTGGCCGAGATCCGGCGTCTGGTCGAAGGGATCGGGGCCGAGGTGAACATGGTGATGCCGCTCGGCTCCCATGTGGCCGAGATGCGCAATCTGGTGAATGCGGATGTGAACATCTGCATGTATCGCGAGTTTGGCCGTGGCCTGTGCGAAGTGCTGGGCAAGCCTTATCTGCAAGCGCCGATTGGCATTGAAAGCACCACGAAATTCCTGCGCACACTGGGCGACATGCTGGGGCTGGACCCTGAGCCTTTCATCGAGCGCGAGAAGCATTCGACGATCAAACCCGTTTGGGATCTGTGGCGGTCGGTCACGCAGGATTTCTTTGCAACCGCGTCTTTCGCGATTGTCGCGAACGAGACTTACGCGCGCGGTATCCGCAATTTCCTTGAGACGGATATGGGTCTGCCTTGTGCGTTTGCTGTGGCGCGGTGTGCGGGCAAGAAGACCAATAATGAGGAAGTGCGCGCCCTTATGGGGCAGAAGCGACCTTTGATCGTGTTGGGCTCCATCAACGAAAAGATGTATCTGGCCGAGCTCAAAGCAGGCCATGGGCCAAGCCCCGCGTTCATCCCCGCCAGCTTCCCGGGTGCCGCGATCCGCAGGGCGACCGGCACGCCGATGATGGGCTACGCGGGCGCGACTTACCTTGTGCAAGAGGTCTGCAACGGCCTGTTTGATGCGCTGTTCCACATTCTGCCGCTCGCGTCCGAAATGGACGCCGCCGAGGCGACCCCAACCAATCTGCGCCGCGACTTCCCGTGGGACGAGGACGCGCAGCGTCTGCTCGACCGGATCGTGGCGACACACCCCATTCTGACCCGCATTTCGGCTGCGAAAACGCTTCGCGACAAGGCCGAGGAAGAAGCGCTGAAAGACGGCGCCGAGCGGGTGCAGATCGACACTGTGCGCAAACTAAAGCCGGCCGGTTTTAACGAGGGCTCAGATCCTAAAAAAGGAGAAATGGCATGACTGATTTCACAACAGACGCCCCGGTGACCCGCGTCAAACACGCGCCGCCGAAACGGGAGTTCTATGCCTATTTCATCATCATCTTTCTGGCTGCGTTGCCGCTGTCATTCTTGACCTGGGCGTTGGCGTTTGGCCGCCAGATGCAGCTTCCCGAAAAAGGGCCGATCTCGCGCGCTTGGTCACAAGCGCGGATCATCACGCCCATGATCTTTGCCGCCTGATGCAGATGGCACACGATATCTACCTACCCCCCCCGGGTGGGTGGACGACCGCAGGGCGACTGTTCTGCGGGAACCCGGCCGCGGGGGACGCGGCTCAGCATACCGTTCCGGAGGAATACTATGGCTGATAACACTGGTCTGTCTTTTACAGGCCTCACTGACGAGCAAGCGCAAGAGCTGCACTCGGTGTATATGAGCGGGCTGACTGTCTTCACGGGCATTGCAGTTGTGGCTCATATCCTCGTGCTGCTTTGGCGTCCTTGGTTCTGAGGAAGGGTTGAAACATGAGCAAGTTCTATAAGATCTGGCTGGTCTTCGACCCGCGTCGCGTTTTCGTCGCGCAAGGCGTTTTCCTCTTTTTGCTGGCAGCAATGATTCACCTCGTTCTGCTGAGCAACCCTAGCTACAACTGGTTCGAGATCGCCGCGGAGAAGTATGGCCGCGTCGAAGCTGCGGAATAACCAGAGAAGCTCTCGTTGCGGGCGGTTCTCGTTTCCGCCCGCAACAAACCGACACGTAAAGCAGACCGCAGGCGCTTTTCGCGCAAGCGTCAGACATGGAGACTGAAGATGGCACTGCTCAGCTTCGAGAGAAAATATCGCGTCCGCGGAGGGACGCTGATCGGCGGCGATCTGTTCGACTTCTGGGTGGGCCCTTTCTATGTGGGCTTCTTCGGGGTTATGACATTCTTTTTTTCCGCCTTGGGAACGATCCTCATCTTTTATGGTGCAGCGGTCGGTCCGACCTGGAACCCCTGGCTGATCTCTATTGATCCGCCACCCCTTGAATATGGCCTTGCCGCAGCGCCTTTGCTGGATGGCGGGCTTTGGCAGCTGATTACGATTTGCGCCCATGGTGCATTCATCGGCTGGATGCTGCGCGAGGTTGAGATCTGCAAAAAGCTGGGCATGGGCTATCACGTCCCATTCGCCTTTGGCGTTGCGATCTTTGCCTATACGACGCTTGTTGTCATTCGTCCGGTGCTGATGGGGGCTTGGGGCCACGCCTTCCCCTATGGCATTTTCAGCCATCTCGATTGGGTGAATAACGTCGGCTACGCCTACGGCAACTTCCACTACAATCCCGCACACATGATCGCGATCACGTTCTTCTTCACCAACGCTCTGGCGCTTGCGCTGCATGGATCGCTGGTGTTGTCGGCTGTGAACCCGGCCAAGGGCACCGAGACGAAATCCCCCGATCACGAGGACACATATTTCCGCGATTTGATCGGCTATTCGGTCGGCCCGCTTGGCATCCACCGCCTGGGTCTTTTCCTGGCTTTGAACGCTGGTTTCTGGAGTGCGATCTGTATCGTGATTTCCGGCACCATCTGGTTCGAAGAATGGATCGTCTGGTGGGATTGGTATCTCGAATTGCCCTTCTGGGCTGACCTATAAGGAGAGGGTTGAGCAATGGCTGAATATCAGAACATTTTCACCCAGGTGCAGGTTCAGGGTCCGCCCGAATACGGCATGGACAATGAAAACAACCTCGCGGAAGGCCGTGTTGGCCGGCCCGGTTTCTCGACACTGATCGGGATCTTCGGGAACGCCCAGCTGGGTCCGATCTATCTGGGCCCCTACGGTCTGGTGTCGATCGTCACGGGGATCTTGTGGTTCAACATCGTCGGCTTCAACATGCTGGCGCAGTCGGACTGGAACGTGGCCATCATGGCGCGCGACCTGTTCTATCTGGCACTTGAGCCGCCTTCCCCGGAATACGGCCTGTCGATTCCGCCTCTGCAAGAGGGGGGCTGGTTTCTGATCGCGTCCTTCTTCCTGCTGATCTCGGTCTGCTCATGGTGGATCCGCACGTATCAGCGGGCCGATCAGCTGGGCATGGGTAAACATGTCGCCTGGGCTTTTGCCTCTGCGATCTGGCTCTTCCTGGTGTTAGGTCTCTTCCGCCCGATCCTGATGGGATCGTGGTCAGAGGCGGTGCCTTATGGCATCTTCCCGCACCTTGATTGGACGAACCTTTTCTCGATCACCTACGGAAACCTTTTCTACAATCCGTTCCACGCCCTTTCGATTGTGTTCCTTTATGGCTCAGCCTTGCTGTTTGCCATGCACGGGGCGACGATTTTGGCTGTGACCCGCTTCGGTGGTGACCGCGAGATCGAACAGATCATCGATCGCGGAACGGCATCCGAACGCGCCGCTTTGTTCTGGCGCTGGACGATGGGCTTTAACGCCACGATGGAAGGTATCCACCGCTGGGCTTGGTGGTTCGCGGTTCTGACCACGCTGACGGGCGGTATCGGTATCCTGATTACAGGCACAGTTGTCGACAACTGGTTCGTCTGGGCTCAGGAACGCGGTTACGCACCGCTGGATTAAGGAGAGCATGAATGTCTGAAAATGATATGGAATACGACCTGCTGGGAGGCTCAAGAGCCAACCGTCATCGGACAGCCATCCTTGGCCTGATGATGAAAGGCGCCTTCTACGGCATGGCCGTTTTCGCAGGGATCATTGCGTTCATCTGGATCTTCATCGGCATCGGTGCGCTGCTGCCGCCTGAATCCAAAGAAGCCTCTGATCCGACGCCGACATCGTTCGAGATTGAGCTGCCCGCCGAGCGGACCAGCTACGACATTTGAGGCAAGAGGCAGTGTCACAGCTGCCCCCCTCAAAACTGGTTCAGCCCCTTTTGGCGAGGGGCTGATCCTCGGGGTCTCCACACCCCGGTTCCCTTCCTGTTGGCTACAGGAAACTGCGCCGCGGAGGGTTTTCCCTTCGCGGCGTTTTTTACGCCTGACGCGCCTGCCAGCGTGTCAAACGAGCCACGCCAATAGCCACGCCAAAGCCCTGGGAGGCCGCCATGACCACACGACCCAACACACCGATCCTTGACCGCGTCAACACGCCCAACGATCTGCGCGCGATGGATGATCGAAGTCTGGGCCTTGTGGCGGACGAGCTGCGCGCCGAGGTCATCTCGGCCGTGTCGGAAACCGGCGGGCATTTGGGGTCATCGCTGGGGGTGGTCGAGCTGAGCGTGGCAATCCACGCGGTCTTCAACACCCCCTTTGACAAGCTGATCTGGGATGTCGGGCATCAATGCTATCCGCACAAGATCCTGACCGGGCGACGCGACCGCATTCGCACCTTGCGTCAGGAGGGCGGGCTTTCGGGCTTTACCAAACGCTCGGAAAGTCAGTACGACCCGTTTGGTGCGGCCCATTCCAGCACGTCGATTTCCGCAGCACTTGGTTTTACCGTGGGGCGTGATTTGAACCAGCCGACAGGCGATGCGGTTGCTGTGATCGGCGATGGCTCGATCAGCGCTGGTATGGCTTATGAAGCGATGAACAATGCCGGCCATGAGGGACGCCGGATGTTCGTGATCCTTAATGACAACGAGATGAGCATCGCCCCGCCCGTCGGCGCGATGTCGTCCTATCTGTCGGGGCTTTACGCTGGTAACACGCCGCTGGCGGCATTCAAGGACATCGCCGAAGGGTTCGAAGCCGCTTTGCCCGGGCCTTTGCGTGACGGGGCCCGACGGGCCCGCCAACTGGTCACGGGCATGCCCGGCACTGGCGGGACCTTGTTCGAAGAGCTTGGCTTTTCGTATATCGGCCCGATTGATGGGCATGACATGACCCAGCTTTTGCCTGTTTTGCGGGCAGCACGGTCGCGTGCGACGGGTCCGGTTTTGATCCATTGTTGCACCGTAAAGGGCAAGGGATACGCGCCTGCCGAAGGATCGTCAGACAAGTATCATGGTGTGTCGAAATTCGACGTGCAGACCGGCGCGCAAAGCAAGGCAAAGTCAAACGCGCCCAGTTACACATCTGTTTTTGGGTCCACACTTTGCGATCTGGCCGAGCGCGATTCAAAGATTGTGGCGGTGACAGCCGCAATGCCATCGGGCACCGGGCTGGACAAAATGCAAAGCCGCTTTCCAACCCGTGTGTTCGATGTCGGCATCGCCGAGCAACATGGCGTGACATTCGCCGCCGGGATGGCTGCGTCGGGTCTGCGCCCATTCTGCGCGATTTATTCGACGTTCCTGCAGCGCGGTTATGACCAGGTGGTGCATGACGTTGCGCTGCAAAAACTGCCTGTGCGCTTTGCCATCGACAGGGCCGGTCTGGTGGGCGCGGATGGTGCGACCCATGCGGGTGCGTTCGATATCGGGTATCTTGCGGCGCTTCCCAACATGACGGTGATGGCTGCCTCGGACGAAGCTGAGCTGGCGCGTATGGTCGTGACCGCGGCCGAGTATGACGACGGTCCCATCGCATTCCGCTATCCACGTGGCGAAGGGACGGGGGCTGCGCTGGACACCTCGCCGGAAGCGATCGAGATCGGCAAAGGGCGCGTTGTGCGCGAAGGCGATGATGTTGCGATCCTGTCTTTCGGGGCGCATCTGCCTGAATGTCTGGCTGCTGCCGATGATTTGGCCGCGCGCGGTATCTCTGTCACCGTTGCGGATGCGCGTTTTGCCAAACCGCTGGATCGCCCCTTGATTCACCACCTTGCGCGTCACCACAAAGCGTTGATTACGGTCGAGCAAGGCTCGGTCGGTGGGTTTGGGGCGATGGTGTTACACGATCTGGCAAACCAGGGCGGCCTGGATCGCGGGCTCGCCGTGCGCACGATGACGTTGCCGGACCGGTTTATCGACCATGCGGCGCCTCAGGCCATGTACGAAGATGCCGGGCTGACACGCGTCGATATCGTCGCGACGGCGCTGCAAGCTGTGGGTGTTCTGGATCGTCCGGCCGGGGTTCCTGCGGAATAAGACTTTTCAGAAAAGTCTTTGAAAAACTCTTTTGAAGAGTTTTGCCCCGCATTGCGGCAAAGCGTTTCGGTCGAATGAGGTGCCTCTTTGCATCACCCTTCCCGGGCTTTACTCGGAATCTGAAATGTCGAGGCCCCGGATCAGGTCCGGGGCGCGTTGAGCTTTGTGACACTGTTGAGACTGGCGCTCAATCCGCGGCGCTACTCCCCCACGTGGGAGGTCACGAAAATCCGTTCGCGGTATTCGTTCAGATAGATCTTCAACCACGCGGTATAGCGATCCGGGTGACGGTTTACCTGCGCGGTGAGCGCGTGCAGATCAACCCAATCCACCGCCATCACCTCGTCTGGGTTGGGGGTGAATTGCAGATTGTTTGGTGCATCGGCGGTAAAGATGTCGACGATCTCGTGCTCGATCATGCCACCGCCGACATCGGCGCGGTATTCAACCGTATCGCGCATCG
>CAKZXZ010000043.1 GCA_937883775.1 uncultured Paracoccaceae bacterium | reverse complement strand
AGCCCAGAGTACCGAATGCTGCTGATTGCACAAATGTCCGCAACTGATATCTAGGTATCGCGAAGTCAGATGTTTACGCGCATGCCAGTTTTGGTGCGATTCATAGCAACAAGAGTTCGAAACTTTCGGATGTTGTCATTCGGAAAGAAGAGACGCTGTGTCATGTCTTCATATTCAGACATGTCTCCAACGATCACGATCAAAATGAAATCCACTTCTCCGGTGACATAGTAGCATTGCTGAATTTCGGGTGCTTCTTGGAAGCTGCGTTTTACTTCATCAATTCGACCTGCGGTTTCTGCCCGTAGTTCAACCTCCACGACTATGGTTAGTGGCAGCCCGACGGCCTTTGGGTTGATCTGGGCGGTCTGAGCAGAAATGATCCCGTTGGATTCCATCTTCTTGATCCGCCGTTGCACAGAAGCAATCGAGAGATTTACAGCCTCGCCGATCTTGCGCTGTGGCAACGTGCAATCTTGCTGCAAAAGTCTGAGAATCGCCAAATCAAAGGCGTCCAGTCCTGATGATGAATATTCTCGCAACATGGCCTGAACATGCAAATTTTCATCGCAGATTTCCAGTAGATAGAGCTCATTTAACGATCGGAGTGAGGTATTTTTGCGCGCAAGCAGAGAAAGGACTTCCGATGTTCCAGCAATATGAAACCGCAAAAGCCGACTTTCTAGCCATTGAGCCAAGGTTTCAGTCTGATGTCATGGAAACCCTTTCGCGAACAGGCTTTGACGAGGCCGAGGCCGAAATCACTGCGTGGGAAGGATACAAATCTACATCTATTTTTGACCTTGCCGGACTTGCTGACACTCTGGGCCTCAAGGCTGTCTATTACAAACATGAAGGCCCACGGTTCGGACTTGGTAGCTTCAAGGCCCTGGGCGGAGCCTATGCAGTGCTGCGCTGCATTCAGCGCGAATTGTCTGATACTCAAGGGCGCAAGATCACTGTCGAAGAGATCAGGAATGGGCACTTTGCATCTCAGATATCTGCAATGACCATCATATCTGCGACCGATGGCAATCACGGGCGATCTGTCGCCTGGGGCGCACAAATGTTTGGGGCAAAATGTCGAATCTACATCCATGCAGAAGTGAGTGCATTCCGCGCGGATGCGATGCAAAATTTGGGGGCGGAGGTCGTACGGATAAACGGCGATTACGACGAAACGGTCGCGCAAACTCGTATTGATTCAGAGGAGTTCGGCTGGAGGATTGTTTCCGATACGTCTTGGCCAGGGTATTGTCTGCCCCCTCTAGACGTGATGGCAGGATATGGAGTGATGGCACGAGAGATTGTGCAACAACTACCAGAGCCGCCGACGCATGTATTCCTTCAAGGAGGCGTGGGCGGCCTCGCAGCATCGGTGAATGCTGCCTTTCACCAAGAATGGGACAAGGCTGCGCCACGCAGCATCGTCGTTGAGCCCGAGCTGGCACCATGTCTGTTCGCCAGTGCCAAGGCGGGGGCTCCAACATCTGTCAAAATTGAAGAGGAGACGCTAATGGCAGGGCTATCGTGCGGTGAACCATCTCAGATCGCATGGCAAATCCTTGAAAATTCCGTTCATGGCTTCATGACAATACCCGAAACTCTGGTCGCACCGGCTGTGCAAATGCTAGCAAAAGGACAAAGTGGGGACTGCGGAATTGAGGCCGGAGAGAGTGCTGTGGCAGGCTTGATCGGTTTGATCTGCGGCGCAACAAGTCCCTCTTTGCGAGATGAGATGAAGCTCGACTCCGAGAGTCGCGTGTTGATTGTTGGCTCCGAGGGTGTAACTGACCCAAACCTGTTCCGGGCAATTTTGAGGAATCATGATTGATCGCTTGGTTTGGTGAGCGCGACACAGTTGCGTGCTGTCGATCTGTAGACAGCGGTCATTGGGTCCTAATGACGCAATGACAGCTAAGTCCCGCATGACGGACACAACCCCCTGAAAGAACCTATGCGCCAAAAACAGTCGTTTTCGCCGGTGACAAAAACGTATCGGTTTTGGAAATCGTAGAATAGTTACCTGCCCTCTGCCTGGCGTGCGTATTCCTCGGCGTCGAACCACCCTCGTGACGCTTTGACCTTGAGATCGTCTCCAACCTCCCACTCTTCCCAACCGCGAACGTTGAGAGGCTTTCCGGTCGTTGCGTCGTGCCCGGTAAACGTCCAAACGAATATCACATGGCTCCCCGAGCAGCGCACATCGTCACAGGTTAACGCCAAGTCTGGAACATCCGCGTAAAAACCGGCGGCCATATCCTGAACGCGTGGCCGCCCCGTCCAGGGATCGCCGTTATTAATGATGATCTCGCCTTCTTCGGCATAGAATGAGGCCACTGCCTCGGCGGATTTGGAATTCCAGGCGGCTGTATAATCTGCGGCCATCTTGGCCACGGCGTCCGGATCAATCATTTCTTTATCCTTCAGACTGACAGTTCTTGTGAATGTCGCACGTCGCAGTCAGTTAGCCAAAGATAATCGACCGGCGCCTAGCCCATTGCCAAAACCGTCCAGCCAAAAAATACGATTCCGCCTGTGACAAGAGCGGCTGAATTAAGGGACATCCTGCGGTGCGGGGAAGGTTTCGAAAGAGCCTATAGTTACAGTGTTTTCCAACTTGATAGCTTACAGGTAATCTCAGGCCAGCGTCTCATTGTGACGGCGCATCACTATTGGCAGAAAGGGAATTTGGATTTGGACAAAAGCGGGTTGTTGGGGTCGTGGCGGATGATTTCTTGGACACGGAAGTCGGTAGAAACCGGGGAGGTCACGGACGCTCTTGGGCCGGAGCCTATTGGCTATATTGCATACCATGCAGACGGGCGAATGATGGCTACTGTGTTCCGGCGTGATCGATTGAGTGCAAGCGTAAGCGGTTGGAGTGAGGAGGAAAAATCGCAGCTCTTTGATGACATGCTTGCATATGTGGCCTCTTACTCGCTCGAGGGCGATAGGGTCGTTCATCACGTCGACGGCTCATGGAACCCGAATTGGCACGGCGACCTATCTCGCCCGTTTGTCTTGGAAGGTGATAGGTTGGTGATCAGTGGCGCTCCTGGCGTTGATCCGCGCACAGGTGACGAAGTGGTGTACCGGATGGAGTTCACTAAAGTCTTGGCGGACTAAAATAAATCTCGCTCTTGACCAAACGGCAACTAAGTCTCGCACACCGGACATAAACCCCCTGCCAATACCTATGCGTCAAGAACGGTCGTTTTCGCCGGTGACATAAACGTATGAGTTTTGGCAAACCTTTACTTGAACACTGGCAACTCTGATTGCCCGCGCCGCTCTCTTACATCCCAAGACTCAAATGGTGTGCTGCAGCGCGAATTTCCGTAAACTCAAGGTATGAAGCCTTCGCATACTCTGAGACAGGACATTTCGTTTGTAACCTCCAATGATGGTACGCGCATCGCGTGTGCGTCCATGGGGCGTGGCCCAACTATCGTGCGTGCCGCTCACTGGCTGACCCACATCTCGCGTGACCTCGAAAGCCCGGTCTGGCGGCACTGGTTGGCGGATTTGTCGTCCTACGGTCACCTCGTACGCTATGATCTACGCGGGTGCGGACTGTCTTCCAGGGCCGTTCTGGAAATCAGTTTTGAGGCGTGGCTTGCAGACCTGGAAGCCGTGACTTCGAAGCTCGAAGAACCGTTCACGTTGCTGGGGATGTCCCAAGGTGCGGCGCTGTCGATTGCCTATGCTTTCCGACACCCAGACAAGGTCAAGCAGCTCATTCTGATTGGTGGGTATACAAAGGGATTACTCTTACGGGATCAAGGTGATCGCACGCAGACCGAAGCTGCAACATTGACCAATCTGATGCGACTTGGCTGGGGGCAGCACCACACCGCCTTCAGCCAAGTCTTTACCAATCTGTTCATTCCCGATGGCACAAAAGAGCAACATGACTGGTGGCGATCCCTGGAAAGGGAAACGGCCTCGGCCGAGGTGGCCGCGCGGACGATGGATGTCTTGCACAAGACTGATGTCAGCGGTATCGCGGCCGAGTTGAATGTTCCGACCCTCGTGCTGCACGCGCGCGGTGACAGGCGCATCCCCTTTGAAGAGGGGCGTGCCTTGGCCATGACCATTCCGGGGGCGGAATTCGTGCCGCTGAACAGCAACAATCATGTGCTACTTGAAACCGAGCCTGCCTGGTTGGACCTCTGCTTGGCTATCAACGAGTTTCTCGGCAACAGCACAGTGCTTGCCGGGGCAGAGATTGGCCTGACAGCGGCAGAGCGGGACGTACTGGGATTGGTTGCAAAGGGGCTGAGCAATCCGGATATCGCAGCTCAGCTTGGCAAGAGCGAAAAGACAGTGCGCAATCAGGTGTCCTCGCTGCTGGAGAAGACTGGGCTGAGCACGCGGTCGGAACTCATTGTCCGAACCCTGTCCGGACAGATAGGACAAATGCCCTAAGCCAACTATCGTTTTCCCTGCACGGCGGGGACATCGGCCCCATGCGCGTTAGTCGGCATTGGCCTCAAACTGTCTAAAACGCAGTGAGAGGACATAACGGATGAGAATTGCACCTAAGTATGAAACCAGGGCAGCCCTGACCTCGCTCGTTCTGGCAACCCTGTTCTGGTCGGGAAACTTCATCGCTGGACGTGCGATCCGGGGAGAGATTGCGCCACTTGAATTGAACGCGATCCGTTGGGGCCTTTGTCTTGCGATCCTGCTGCCCTTCGCGTTGCGTGGCATCATTGAACATCGCCGCGCTCTTTTAGCGTCATGGCGGCAGGTCGTGCTGCTGGGGCTCACCGGGATCGCGGCCTTCCATACGATGGTCTACCAGGCACTGTCGCTGACCGAAGCGGTGAATTGCCTATTGATCCTAGCGCTCGCACCGGTTGCAACGGTCGCTGGGGGGATGATCTGGAAAGGTTTTCGACCAACGGGGGCGCAAATCTTGGGGCTCCTTGTGTCGTTAATGGGAGCAATTGTTCTGGTGCTCTCTGGTCGCGAGCACGAATTTTCCTTCGTTCAGTTCGATGCGGGCAAGCTCTGGATGTTCGGTGCGATCCTGATTTGGGCCTGGTACACGCTTCTGTTGCGCGGGAAGCCGACTGATGCACCTCAAATAGTGACGCTCGTGGCGAGCATCCTAGTCGCGCTTGCAGCGATGCTTGTCTTGCTGCTCGTCAAAGGTTTCGAACAACCGCAAATGTCAGGCGACACGGTAACGGCGGTCCTTTATATCGCTATCTTCGCGTCTGCGCTCGGCTTTCTGTTCTGGTCCTACGGGATCAGTGTGATCGGGCCTGAAAGTGGAGGACAGTTCGTGCACCTGATGCCGATCTTCGGCAGCGTTCTGGCCGTCATACTGCTTGGCGAGGAAATCTCGGCCGTGCTGTTGGCCGGTGCTGCCTGCATCATTGCGGGTATCGTTCTCGTCAATCGCCGTCGGAAACCGGTACTGCAACACGCCCGCTGACAAAAACCCCTTGCCAAAACTCCTGCGCCAAAAACAGTCGTTTTCGCGGGTGACATAAACGTATGAGTTTTGTCTGGTTAGTGTTCGTGACGGCAAAGCTTGTGATCAGCCAGGGACGCTAGCACGTAGCAATCCTGCGACACGCCTGCACCGTCGCAGCCCTTGGAAATCCGAACCAGCTCCTTCTCAAGTGCTCGTAGGCGTTTGATCTTGGCCCGGACATCCGAAAGCTGCGAGACGGCAATTTCACTTGCGGCCTGACACGACCGATCCGGATGACCCTGAAGCTCGATCAGCTTGGAGATTGCCTCAATCGAGAAACCAAGGTCGCGCGCGTGCTTGATGAAACTCAACCGCTCAAGCCCTGCTGCATCATAGCGGCGTTG
>CAKZXZ010000042.1 GCA_937883775.1 uncultured Paracoccaceae bacterium | reverse complement strand
TCCATTCGCCGAATGAAAAATACGATCTCGAAAGCTTTCACAAAGGCATTCGCAGTTGGGCGCGCATTCTGGCAGAACTCGCAGCGTGAAGGCTGAGGGAGAGACGCCTTCGGCGAGGATATCTCGAAAAAGCGAAGCGGCTTCCAGTAGGAGACGTAAAATGCGAAGCGATGTCTGGCAATGACCTCTTAGCTTCTCACGCAAAGACACGCATACGCGCCGGCCAGCCGTAATGCAGGCTCAGGGCTTCTTTTGTCTCTAAATACCGGAAGATCCCACCGACACCCTGCGCATAGGCCGCCAATGATGCGCCAATTAAAGATCGTATGCGCCGCAGGCGCTCATTTTAACAAGATCAAGGAAAAGTGGCGCGGTTGACGGGGCTCGAACCCGCGACCCCCGGCGTGACAGGCCGGTACTCTAACCAACTGAGCTACAACCGCCAGCTTCCGTGACGGGCGGTGTAGGATGCGCGCCGCCCCCCGTCAAGCGAGATTGAGCGCGCATCCGTGGAAAAATCACTTCTCGGGAAGCGGGATGAACTCTGCATCATCGCCCGGAGGCAAATGAAAGCGCCCCTCTTTCCAATCCTCGGCGCGCCAGGCCTCTTTCGCATGCTCGATCCGTTCTTTGGAAGAGGCCACGAAGTTCCACCAGATATAGCGCGGCCCTTCCAGGGTTGCTCCGCCCAACAGCATCAGCCGGGCCCCCTGTTCGCCTGCTTTCAGGCTCACCCGATCGCCTGGACGAAAGACCATCATCTGACCTGCGCCAAACATATCGCCTGCCACTGTGACCGATCCTTCAAGCACATAAACACCGCGATCTTCGTGATTGTCCGGCATCGGAATGGAGGCGCCCGCCTCCAATACCGCATCGGCGTAAAACATCTCGGAGGCGGTTTGAACAGGTGCGCGTTCGCCGTAAGCATCGCCCAGAATCAAGCGCACCTCTTTGCCTTCGCCTTCCATCAGCGGAAGCGTGTCTTTTGGAGCATGCTCGAACGCAGCGGGATCATCCTCGCGGTCTTTGGGCATTGCGACCCATGTTTGAATGCCAAACAAGCTATGCGGCTTGGCGCGGACCTCTTCGTCGGTGCGTTCCGAGTGGGTGATGCCGTGACCGGCCACCATCCAGTTCACCGCACCCGGTTCGATCCACTGATCCGTACCAAGGCTGTCGCGGTGGTGGATCTTGCCTTTGTAAAGATAAGTCACCGTCGCCAACCCGATATGGGGATGCGGACGCACATCTATGCCCTTGCCGGTAACGAACTCAACCGGGCCCATCTGGTCAAAGAAGATAAACGGACCCACCATCTGCCGCTTGGGTGCGGGCAATGCGCGGCGCACCTCAAAGCCGCCTAAATCCCGGGCGCGTGGCACGATCACAGTTTCGATTGCATCCACGGCGTCACCGGTGGGGCAATGAGGGTCAAGCGCGGGGTTCCAGCTCATCTTGAGGCTCCTTTTGTGTTGCATAAGCAAAATAGGGACCCCGACGACAGGAACCAGCCGCACCGACGGACAGGTTTTGTGCGCTACCGCACGAACCGGGAAGTCAGCTCAGCGGGCCCTCGATCTGCACACCGCGGCGTTCCAGATCTGCAGCAAGAAGGATCAATGTCGCAACGTCGTTTGAATTGCCATTACGGGCCATTTCATACGCGGCGTATTCCACCAATTCAGACGCGGCCTTCAATGCCGCAGGCACCCGCATGTCCACTGCTTTGTCGTCAAGCATGCGACAATACCTTGCCAATAACTCACTTGACCCCTCCTTGGGAGGCCGCCCTTCAAAACTCATAATGTACGTACCCCGGCGTCCTAAATGACTATCTTTAACGGCTAGTCTGTTTACATTATCGCCGAAAGTCACGCAGTTACGTGACAATAAGATGAATTACTACTCGGGCAACTCTCCTTTATGGAGAAACCCCGCCCCAATCCCCTTGATGGCTGCCGTCGTTCGATCCGTCACTTCAAGCTTGCTGAAAAGTCGGCGAACCAGTGTGTCGACTGTGTGGCGTGACAAGCCCATCAATTCGGAAATCACCGAATTGCTTTTGCCCAGCGCGATCCATTTGAGCACTTCAAGTTCGCGTGGGCTCAATGTGACGGCAGGTAGGATTGCCGCCTCGGTCAGTTCGCAATAACGCAGATGCATGGCCTGCGAGGCCATCTGCAACAAGGCAACTTGCAGATCGCTCAGCGCCGGCCTTTGAAACCCATAGCCAAGGCCAACATAGGCGTTGCGCAGATTTGGGCCAAAGGTCTGGATCGCAAGACCATCCCCCTGACTGCGCGCCCTGTATGCGTTCAGTTTCTGACGCGCTTCATCGGAAATGGGCCGCAGTTTTTCGATCTGGCTCCACCAGACAGGCCGGGCGTGCTGACGCGCCAAGTCAGGGATCGGATCGATCAAGGCAAAGCTGTCTTTGATGAAATCGCCATCGGGATTGTGAGGAAAAGCATCCTTGGGCAGGTCCGGGTCATCGGTATAGCCCGGCCCCTCTCCATAGATCTGATAGGATACGCGGACGATATCGTGTTGGTGATAAAACGCGATGGCGCAATCCCATAGCGCACGCGTGTCTTGCAGCGGGCGAATACGAGCAATCAGTTGCGTCAGATCATCCTGTGCCATGAAATATCAGGCAAAGTTTGAAATTAGGGGCATAGGCGCCTCCAACACCAGACCGTTCCGGCCTTAGTGACTAAAAATAAAATCAGTCAAACGAAGCAACACAAATTTGGTGGGTGATGAGAGGCTCGAACTCCCGACATCTTCGGTGTAAACGAAGCGCTCTACCAACTGAGCTAATCACCCGTGCGTTGGCGATAGCGCACTCTGCGCGTGTATTGCAAGGGGCTTGCGGTAGAACGCTCCTTTCTTTGTGCATCCCGCATCAGGTGCTGCTTTAGCTACCGGGGACCATTCGATCAAAGAACGAAACAAACAGCCAACCGCCGCGATAAAGAAGACGCTCCGTCTGACCAGACACTCAGCCAAGCTGATTTTGTGTACCGCCTTTCAAGTGAAACACTACGCCCTGCCCACCGGGCAGGTTGACCAACTGGGTTTCCCGCACCTGCAAAAGCGCGCCACGCAAGACGCGCGACGTAACGCCATGGGTCACAAGGATACTTGGTTCCGTCAGGGTCGCGACAAAACCCAGGATGCGTGCACGAAACGCCTGAAGACCTATGCCACCAGGCGCATCGAACTTCCACAGTACTTGATCCGCACGGTCAGCCGGGGCCACGTCGGCAATCAGCGCGCCATCCCATGTCCCCATCGACACCTCTCGCAAAGCGGGTGCCTCAACCACGTCGCGGCCAAGCTTTTGTCCAATGATCTGCGCGGTTTGCACGGCACGGCCTTGCGGAGAGCTATAGATCGGGGCCGACACACCCGCAGCCGCCAAAAGCGCCGCTTGACGATGCGCCTGCGCACGACCGGTCGCTGTCAGTGGGCTATCCAGCGCGCCTTGCAGACGGCCTTCGACATTCCATTCCGTCTCACCGTGACGCAGAACATAAAGCTCGGGATGCGTCACGAACAGACCTCACCAAAAGAGAAAATGGTGGGTGATAAGAGATTTGAACTCCTGACATCTTCGATGTGAACGAAGCGCTCTACCACTGAGCTAATCACCCATTGGCGGGCGATATAGCGTTACTCCGCAGCCTTCGCAAGAGGGTCTTTATCCGACGGGCGGCTCGCATCAGTTGCCTTTTTTGGCTGCCGAATTTTGACGATATAAGCCGTGCCGTTTTCAAGATCCTTGCTGCGATTGACCATGACTTTGCCCAAGGGCGGCAAACGCATTTCCTGACCTTCGGCAAGCGCTTCTCCAAGAACAGCAAGCATGGCTTCCACCACCGGTTTGGCGTCTTTTTTCTTCACGCCTGACCGGGCCACGACCTTTTCGATCAAGTCCGGCTTGCGCATCGTGTCATCATCGGCGGCCGGTTTCGCCGGTTTCGATGTGGACGTCACGGCCGCCTTCACAGCCGTAGCAACCGCCGGATCTACAGCTGCGGATGTGGTTTTTCTGGTCGCGGCCGTGGCCGGTCGTTTCGCCGTCGCACTGGTCTTGCGGGATGTTGTCTTTGCCATACTCATCACTGCCTTTTGTTTCTTCTTTGGAAACAGCCTAAGCCAGATTGTCACTATTTACCAGTTTGGACTGCTTTTTATTGCCCTTTAAAGCGGTAAACAGGCAAATGCCAAATCCATCAGCTGTGTCAACACCACATGTCAGAGGCCAGGACCTTGGCCTCAAATCGCTTGGCAAAGGGACGTGCAGCCTTTTGCGCAGGGTGCACGTTGTCGGCCAGTTCGGGAAAGAGATCTGTCAGTTCGTCATAAACCGCGCGATCGACGGCGCAGATATGATCGCCCACGTAAAAACTTTCGGTCCGGGCACCTTCTGCAAAGACAATCTCGTGGCGATCAAACATCACGTGAAAGTATTGAAGTGTCGGACACGGCGCGCGGTAAATGCGATCGCCATCACAAAGGTGGATCGCAGCGCACAACACTTCATGGGTGTCGAACAGCAATTCGCATTGCCATCCTGACAGCAAAATCCGGTGTTGAGGCGACACAAGCAGATCACGATCATTGCCAAGGCGCCCAGCCTGAATACAAACCGGAGCGAATGAACCTGTTCCAATCACTGTGCGCTCACCAATCCAGCGGATAGGCTGCGCTCCATGATCCAGCGTCATGACGGCGTCGCCAACGCTTGACTTTGCAACGTCGATCATACCAAGAGGCGTCAAAAGACGGGTTCCAGCAGCAAAACAGGCAATCGTCACATTCTCGATACTGGAATAGACGAAAGACCCTCCGCCTGGCAGGTTCACAGTACCACCGCTGGAGCCCGGGCTGAATGGCGTAAAGGTGCTGCCTTGAGGCAGGATCAAGCTGTCATTCCCGCCACCGCCTTGCACGAACGTGGTGTTTTCACCGGCAAAGATCGTATCGCGCCCGCCGCCTCCATCCAGGTTGCCTGACCCGTCTTCCGCAAAAAGCGTATCCCTGCCCCGCCCGCCGCTGAGGTTGTTGTTGCCACTGCCGCCGCGCAAGATGTCATCGCCGCGCCCGCCGTCGATATTATTGTCCCCTGTCCCGCCGACAAGAACATCATTGCCTTCGCCGCCGTCCAGCGCACCCCCAAGCGCGCCATCATCAACAAAAGTGTCATCGCCCTCCCCCCCGGCATAGCCAGAGGCATTCAGGCCAACAGCGCCGCTGACATTGCTGTCGCCATCATTCCCCGTATATTCAACGATCTGACTGAAGGAGCCGCCTGCAAGATCGGCATCCGTATAGGTGGTCACGATGCCCGAGTCTGTATCTGTAAAGGTGATCGAGTTGGCGGTGAGCGTGACCTGAATGTCGTCGTCCAGATCCGAGACATCAATCGTGCTGTTCAAGTCAATGTTGAGTGCTGCCCAGAAAGAGGCATCGGTGATATCGTCGTCTTCAACCTCAATAAAAGCAGGCATTGCAAACCTCATGAATGCGGAGGCACGTCACAAAATGCGTGACGCCAGCCGCTGTAGAATGGGCAGGTATCAAATCGTGCTGTTAGATAGGAACCGGGAGCGGGCGCAGCGGAACAAGGGTGCGCCTTCACTCTACTCATGATTGCATCACTAACAGATGACTATCACATAGATTTCATGCGGTCCAGTTTGGACGGCTAAGGCGCTATTTTGAGCAAAAAAAGGCCGCGCTGGATGCCCCAACGCGGCCTTTGTAACAATTTTCGTCAGATCAGTGCGCCGTGGCAGACGGCAGATCACCCTTGGCGTCCAGCGCTGCTTTTGCAGCTGCGGCTTCCTCGGCAGCTTCATCCCATTCGATGGGATCAGGCACCTCGGTCAGTGCGTGTTCAAGCACCTCGGACACATGCCCAACCGGAATGATCGTAAGCCCGTCTTTGACGTTGTCGGGGATCTCGGGCAGATCCTTCTCGTTATCCTTGGGGATCAGCACCGTTTTGATACCACCCCGCAAAGCCGCAAGAAGTTTTTCCTTCAGACCACCGATCGGCAACACGTT
>CAKZXZ010000041.1 GCA_937883775.1 uncultured Paracoccaceae bacterium | reverse complement strand
ATTCGAAATTCTCGTTCTCGCGGTCGAGCATGTCGAAATCTTCGACATAGAACATTTCGCGCTTGGAGCGGGCGCCGTACCAGAAGCTGATCTTGCGTTTGGAGTTCAAGCGGCGGAGTTGGTCGAACAAGTGGCTGCGCATGGGGGCCATACCAGCGCCGCCGCCGACGAAGATCATCTCTTTCTCGGTCTCGCGGGCAAAGAATTCGCCGAAAGGACCCGAGATTGTGACCTCGTCACCTGCTTTGAGGTTGAAGATGTAGGACGACATTTTGCCCGCGGGGATGCCTTCGCTGCCGGGGGGCGGTGAGGCGATGCGGACGTTGAGCATGACGATGCCCTGCTCTTCGGGGTAGTTGGCCATGGAATAGGCGCGCTCAATCGGTTCATCAACCTTGGAGTTCACGTCCCAGATTTTGAACTTGTCCCAATCTTCGTGATATTCCTCGTCGACGTCGAAGTCTTTGTAGGACAGCTCATAGGCGGGGGCTTCGATCTGGATGTAGCCACCGGCGCGGAAGTTGACTTCCTCGCCTTCGGGCAGTTCCAGCACCAGTTCCTTGATGAAGGTCGCGACGTTGTCGTTGGAGCGGACTTTGCATTTCCACTTCTTGACGCCGAAGACTTCCTCGGGGACTTCGATTTCCATGTCCTGCTTGACCGCGACCTGACAGGACAGGCGGTCGCCGCAGGAGGCTTCGCGCTTGGTGATATGGCCTTCCTCAGTCGGCAGGATGGAGCCGCCGCCAGAGTGGATTTTCACCCGGCATTGGGCGCAGGTGCCGCCGCCGCCGCACGCCGAGGGGACGAACAGTTTTTGTTCGGCCAGCGTTTGCAGCAGCTTGCCACCGGCGGGGACTTTGATCGTCTTTTCGCCGTTGATCGTGATCGAGACATCGCCGGTCGAGACCAGTCGCGAGCGGGCGACGAGGATCAGGGTGACCAGCATGATAACGATGAGCGTGAACAGCGCGACGCCAAGGCTGAAGGTTTCCATTATAAACGCTCCCTTACAGTTTGACGCCGGAGAAGGACATAAAGCCAATGGCCATCAGTCCAGCGGTGATGAAGGTGATCCCGAGGCCTTGCAGACCGTCAGGAATATCAGAGTATTTCAGCTTCTCGCGCACGCCTGCCATTGCGGTGATGGCGAGCGCCCAACCAACGCCTGATGCAATACCATATGTGGTCGCTTCGGCGAAGTTGTAGTCCCGTTCGACCATGAAAAGAGAGCCACCGAGGATGGCGCAGTTCACGGTGATGAGCGGCAGGAAGATGCCCAGCGCGTTGTAGAGCGGCGGGAAAAAGCGATCGAGGGTCATCTCGAGGATTTGGACCATGGCGGCGATGACGCCGATGTAGCTGATGAGGCCAAGGAAGGTCAGATCAACCTCAGGGAAGCCGGCCCAAGCGAGGGCACCGGGTTTCAGCAGGTAGGTCAGGATCAGGTTGTTCGTGGGCACGGTGATCGCTTGGACAACGATGACAGAGATGCCCAGGCCAAGCGCGGTGCTGATCTTTTTCGACACGGCGATGAACGTGCACATGCCAAGGAAGAACGAGAGCGCGAGGTTCTCTACGAAGATGGCCTTTACGGCGAGGGAGAGAAGACCTTCCATCAGTGTGCCTCCGCTTCCTGGATCTTGTATTCACGCTTTTCGACCTGTTCGGGCTTCCAGGCGCGGAAGGCCCAGATGATGAGGCCGATCACGAAGAACGCAGAGGGCGGCAGCAGCAGCATGCCGTTCGGGACATACCAGCCGCCGTTGTTCACGGTGGGCAGCACGGTGATGCCAAAGAGCGTGCCTGCACCAAAAAGTTCGCGGAAAAAGCCGACCATGAGCAGGATCAGCGAGTAGCCCAAGCCGTTGCCGATGCCGTCAAGGAAGGACGCGACGGGCGGGTTCTTCATGGCGAAGGCCTCGGCGCGGCCCATCACGATGCAGTTGGTGATGATGAGGCCGACGAAGACCGAGAGCGTCTTGCTGATCTCGTAGGCGAAGGCTTTGAGCACTTGGTCCACGAGGATCACCAGCGAGGCGATGATGACCATCTGAACGATGATCCGGATCGAGCTGGGGATCTGGTTGCGGATGCAGGAGATGAAGAAGCCGGAAAAGCCCGTCACCAGCGTCACCGCCAGCGCCATCACCGCAGACACGGTCAGCGAGGAGGTCACGGCGAGCGCGGAGCAGATGCCCAGCACTTGCAAGGTGATCGGGTTGTTGTCGACCATCGGGTCGACCAGCAGATCGCGGGTTGTCTGGGCCATATTACAGCCCTCCCTGTTGAAGTTTGACGAGGAAGGGGGCGTAGCCTTGCTCGCCCATCCAGAATTTCACGAGGTTGTCGACACCGACCGAGGTCAGCGTCGCACCGGCCAGCGCGTCGATGTGGTGGTCGATCATGTCGGCAGAGGGGTTGCCCTTGGCGACGGTGATGCGCAGCTCTCCGGTGCTGTCGGTCAGCTTCTTGCCCTGCCACTGGGATTTCCAGTTGGGGTTGTCGACCTCGGCGCCTAACCCCGGCGTTTCGCCGTGGTCATAGAATTGCAGGCCGTAGATTTCGTTGCCGTCCTCTTCGATTGCGACAAAGCCGTAGAGCGTGGACCAAAGGCCGTAGCCCCAGAGCGGCAGGACAACCTTGTCCAACTCGCCCGCCTCGTCTTTCAGCAGATAGGCGGTGACGAAGTTGGGCTGACGGCCAATGCCTGCGATGTCGTTGGTCAGTTCGCGCGATAACTCGGGATCGGAGGCGGATTGGATATCGTCAAAACCTTCGACCGAAATCTCGTCAGAAAACTCGCCGGTGGACACTTCGAGGATGCGCTGCTCGAACGCGCCGAAGGCTTCGTTTACGTTGATGCCGTCCTCGTAGATGCCAGCGACCTGCAGGATGTTCTTGCGCTTGTCGACCAGCGAGTTGGCGTCCTGCACCGGGCGCAGCGACACGGCAGCGACCGATACGATCATCGAGCAGAACAGGCACAGGGCCACTGCGACGAAGATCGTCTTGGGCGTGCTGTCGGGCGGCAGTGCCAGAAAGCGGCCGATGGGGCCTTTGGGGGCTGTGGGTTGGACGTCAGACATACCGCTTGGCCCTTCTTTTGATGTTGGCCTGAACGACGAAGTGGTCGATCAGCGGGGCGAAGATGTTGGCAAAGAGGATCGCGAGCATCATGCCTTCGGGGAAGGCTGGGTTGATGACGCGGATCATCACAACCATGAAGCCGATGAGCGCGCCGTAGATCCAGCGGCCCATATTGGTGTGACTGGCCGAGACCGGCTCGACCACCATGAAGGCCAGACCGAAGGCATAGCCGCCGATCACAAGGTGCCAGTACCACGGCATTGCGAACATCGGGTTGGTATCAGAGCCGATGATGTTGAGCAGGCCGGAAAAGGCGATCATGCCCAAGAGGCACCCTGCGACCAGACGCCAGTTGGCGATCTTGGTGAGCATCAGGAAAGCCACGCCGATGAGCGCCGCGAGGGTCGAGGTTTCGCCCATGGAGCCTGGCACGAACCCCAGGAAGCTGTCCCACCATGTCATGCCTTTGGCCGCCAGCGTCTGGTAGCCGTCGGAGGCGCTGATCGCCAGCGCGGTGGCGCCGGAGTAGCCGTCCACAGCAACCCAAACGCTGTCACCGGACATCTGTGCAGGGTAGGCGAAATAGAGGAACGCGCGGCCTACAAGGGCGGGGTTGAGGAAGTTTTTACCGGTCCCGCCAAAGACTTCCTTGCCGATCACGACACCGAAGATGATGCCGAGGGCCACCTGCCAGAGGGGCGTGGTGGCGGGCAGGATCAGCACGTAAAGCATGGAGGTGACAAGGAAGCCCTCGTTCACCTCGTGGCCGCGAATGACCGAAAAGATCACCTCGCACACGCCGCCTGCGACCAGTGTGACCACGTAGATCGGCAGGAAATACATGAAGCCGTGGGCCATGTTGGCGAAGACATTGTCGGGGTTGAACCCGATGCCCAGCGCCGACAGGACCGCCGCGCGCCAGCCCGAGGGTTCGATCCCCGTGGCGGCCATTGCGGCGTTGGCCTGAAAGCCAGTGTTGTAGAACGCCATCATGATGCAGGGGATCGTGGCGACGACCACGTAAATCATGATGCGTTTCATATCGATGAAGCTGCGCGCATGCGGCGCGGCTTTGGTCACCGTTTTGGGGGTGTAGACGAAACTTTCCACCATTTCGTAGAGCGGGAAAT
Organism: uncultured Paracoccaceae bacterium; assembly: GCA_937883775.1. Classification (GTDB taxonomy): domain Bacteria; phylum Pseudomonadota; class Alphaproteobacteria; order Rhodobacterales; family Rhodobacteraceae; genus JAHTBL01. Next base: position 36,162 of record CAKZXZ010000041.1, on the reverse strand, counting down.
ACTTCTCGTATTTGCCCCCGTTGACGAAATGCGGCTCAAGTCGGTCGAAGAAACTGCGTGTGCCCATGGCTCAGCCCTCTTTCTCGATCTTGGTGAGGCTTTTGCGAAGCGCCTCTCCGTATTCGTATTTTGCCGGGCAGGCGAAGGTGCACAGGGCGAGGTCTTCCTCGTCCAGCTCCATCGCGCCCAGCGCTTGTGCGGTGTCGGTGTCCATGACCAGCAGCGCGCGGAGCAGCTGCGTGGGCAGGTAATCTTGCGGCATGAGGCGTTCGAATGTGCCAGTGGGCACCATCGCGCGGCGACCGCCATTCAGGTTGGAGGTCATGTTATAGAGCTTGCGGCCCAAGAAGCTGGAGGCCAGCACGGGCTGCGTGGAATAGCGGTTCGTTTGCGGGGCGATCCAGCCGAGGACCAGTTGCTTGTGGTCTTCTTCAATCAGGGTCACTTGACGGGCATAGCGGCCCAGATAGGCAAAGGGGCCATCGGCGGCTGTTCCTGTGAGGACCGAGCCAGAGATGATGCGGCAAGGCGCGTCGCCTTCGATCTCACCCTCGGTCAATTCGACAAGCGGTGCGCCAAGAACAGTGCGCAGAAGGCGTGGGTTCTTGGCCATTGGGCCGGAGAGCGCGACGATGCGGCTTGGGTCTAAATAGCCCGTGCGCAGCAGCGCACCGATGGCGATGACGTCTTGATACCCGACGGTCCAGACCGCCTCACCCGCTTTGGGAGGCTGCAGGAAATGGATGTGCGTGCCTGCAAGACCTGCAGGATGCGGGCCGGCAAAGCTTTGCGGAGTGATTTCCTGTGCGCCCATACCGGGGATCTGATCCTCGGGCTTGTGGCACAGATATGTTGGCCCTTCGGTCAGCGAAGCGATCGCTAGCAAGCCTTCCTCAAACTCGGCGGCGCGGTCGTTGATGATGACGCTGGCGTCAGCGCAAAGCGGCTCTGTATCCATGGCGGTGACGAAAATCGCGGCCGCTTCGGCGTCCAACGCGGGCACTTTCGAGTATGGGCGTGTCCGAAACGATGTCCACAACCCGGAGGCGGCCAGCTTGGTCCGCAAATCCGTCTCGCTCGAAAAATCCAGACCGGCATCCTTGGCGTCAGTGACGTCAATGACGACACTTTGCAGCACGCGACGCGCGCCACGATTGATGGCGCGAACCTTACCGGTGGCGGGCGCAGTATACATCACATCGGGCGAATCCTTGTGACAGAACAACGGCTGCCCGCGGCGCACCTCGTCCCCTTCAGCGATCAGCATTTTGGGCTTCAAATCCACAGTATCGGCCCCGATCAGGGCAACTGAGGCAGGGAAATCAGTGTCTTGCACTGTTTGGCTGGGCGCCCCTGCAATTGGCAGGTCGAGGCCCTTCTTGAAAGTCAGATTTGTCATATTATCTCGTTGCCTTGGCGAGAGGCTGGCTTGGTTTGGCTAGATTAGTATGCCTTTGTGCACGCGCACTCTATGCGGCAGATTGCCCATGCTCCGTTGGGTCGCATTTAGCAAATTGCCGCCATCGGTCAGGCTCTTTTCTTGACCCGTCGCCGATATTTCAGCATCAGCCATACACTTCTTTGGGAAAGCAGACCTTATGATCCGATCCTTAGCCGCGTTCTTGTCCCTTTTTGCTTTGACAGGGTGCATTTTTGGCGACGACACGCCCGATGTGCTGCGCTTTTCGGGCGAGACAATGGGCACGACCTTTAACGTGACCGTTGTCGATCCGCCCGACACCCTGGAAGAAGAAGCGATGCAAAGCGCAATCGCGGCGACATTGGAGGCTGTGAACGCCTCGATGTCGAACTGGGATCCGCAATCTGAGGTGTCGCGGTTCAATTCGTCTGCGGCCCTTGAACCCGTACCCTTGTCAGAGGATTTTGCCACCGTGATGGCGATGGCCAACGACATTCACGACGCAAGCGGGGCACGGTTTGATGTCACGCTGGCGCCGTTGATCGAACTTTGGGGCTTTGGCACGCGCACGCCCGAGGACGCCGTGCCGCCCCCCGCCGAGGTAAACGCAGCGCTTGATCTGGTTGGTCAACGATCGGTGCTGACAATGGATGGCGCGACGCTGACGAAATCCGCTGATGGCGTGTCGGTGAACCTGTCGGCCATTGCGAAGGGCTTTGGCGTTGACGCGGTTGCCCGCACGCTGACAGATGCGGGCGTGACCCGCTATCTTGTCGAGATCGGGGGTGATCTGGTGACCCGAGGCGTCAACGCCGAGGGGGAGCCGTGGGCCATCGGCATTGAGCGGCCCGATGTGGCCGGGCGCGTTGTCGAACTGATCGTGCCGGTATCGGGCTATGGGTTGGCGACGTCGGGCGACTACCGCAACTATTTCGAAGCGGACGGGCAGCGCTATTCGCACATTCTTGATCCGACCACCGGTCGACCCGTGACGCACAACACTGCGTCGGTCACCGTTTTGGCGGAAAGCGCCACGCTGGCAGATGGCTGGGCGACGGCACTTTTGGTGGTGGGTGAAGAGGTGGGCTTGCCGATGGCAGAGGCCGAAGGGCTTGCCGTGTTGTTCATCACACGTGAGGACGGCGCTTTTGTCACATCCGCCAGCCGTGCCTTTTCAGAGCTGATCGGCGATACTATGTTGGAGTAAGCAGCCGTTGGGATCGTCATGGAAACCTTCATCTTTGCCTTCATCTTTTTGTTGCTGATCGTCACGGGTATGGCGATTGGTGCGATTTTGATGGGCAAAACGATCAAGGGAAGCTGTGGCGGTTTGAACGCGGTTGCGGGGGCAGACAAATGTCTTGTGTGCAAAAAGCCCGTCGACCCGGACAGCCCCCTGCGCGATAGGCTGCAGTGCAAGCGCGCCCGCGCGATGGTCGCACAGATGGAGCGTGAGGCCGAAGCCTGATCCGTTTCGGTTGCGCATGAAAAAAGCCCTCCGAAGGTGATGCTTCGGAGGGCTTTTTCGTTTGTAGTGGGTGACTTACTTCAGAGCGTTCCGCTCGGCTGGGGATGTGACACCCAGCGTTGCCAGCGTGTTTGCGTTCTGTGTGGAGATCACATCGGACGACTGTGCGGGCATGCCTGCGATCTCAGCAGGGGAGGTTTTGCCCAGATCGGTCGAAGTCATGAAATCAACGTCGAAGTTGTTCATGGCAGCCCGTTCGGCGGGGGACGTGACGCCCAGTGTGCTTGCGGCGAATGCCGGTGCTGCGGCGCCAAGTGCGAGAGCTGCGATAAGTGCGATACGTGTCATTGTGGTCTTCCTTAGGTCATGTTGCGTTGTGTGTGTGTCGGGAAGTTTGCGCTTCCGATGACAAACAAATGGCGCATGACCCTAGGTAAGAAAACGCACAGGATGATCGTGCCAACTGTGCGCCTTCGCACATCACATCGTCGATATTCACATGTGAGTTATTTCACTCACGCTGGTGTGAGGTGGCGTTATCCGTATTCCAGCGGCAGGAACGCCAGCGCCGAAAATGAAATCAGCACTGGGATTGCATAGAGCCAGCCGCGCAGGACCCAACCTTCGTCCTGGGCTTTCCAGTTCTGACGAAAACCGCGGCCGCAAAAGACAAGGATCAACAGAAAAAGCGTGCCCGTGACCGGGGTCAGCACAAGGTTTTCAAACATGCGCGCGTCAGCCGACGATCATCTGGCGCATGCGCAAGGCGTCGTATTCCAGTTCGATCAGGCGGTGCTTGACCACATCGCGGATCGAAATGAGGCCCGCCATGGCGCCGTTATCCATCACCGGCATGTGGCGGAAATTGCCGTCTGTCATAGCCTGCATCACCGCAATCAGCGGGTCAGCAGAGGTGCAGGTCACCGGATCGGAGGTCATGACATCGCCGACGACGGTTTCCATCCCGCCTGCCCCTTCTTGAGACAAATGGCGCACCACATCGCGTTCCGACAAGATGCCTTTAAGCGCACCGTCATCGACAACCAGCACAGAGCCAATGCGGTTTTGACCCATCATGTCCATCGCCTCGCGCAGGGGGGCCGAACTGGAAATCTGCACGATGCCACCGCCTTTTTCAGCGAGGATCGTCGCAATACTGGCGCCTGAGCTGTCGGTGCGCAGGTTGGATGCGGCCGATTGCGATTGGCTTTTCTGGGCCTGCGGGTCTTGCTCTGTACGGCCCTGATAAGATGATGGCATCGCGTGTCCTCCCTTGGCGAGTCACCCTCCAAGGTAGGACCGCATCGGCCCTTTAGGCAAGTCTCACAGTGCCGCGCCCCTAATCGGCGTTCAGATCGAAACTCTCTTCGGGGAAGAACTTGGCGAGGCGAATGTCCGCAGTGCGGGCGTGGCCCTCCATCCCTTCAAGGCGCGAAATGCGGGCGGTGGCTTCGGCCACAGGCTTGGCCGCCGCGCGGGTGGAGCGCTGCCATGTCACGGTTTTCATGAACTTGTGCACCGACAGGCCACCGGTATAGCGCGCCGCCCCGGAGGTGGGCAGAACGTGGTTGGTGCCGGACGCCTTGTCGCCGAAAGCCACGGTCGTTTCTTCGCCCAGAAAGAGCGAGCCATAGGCGTTGAGATTGTCGAGATACCAATCAAGGTCGCGGCACAGCACGGTTAGATGCTCGGGCGCGTATTGGTTGGCCATTTGCACCATCTCCTCGCGGGTTTCGCACAGGATCACCTCGGCGTAGTCGCGCCAGGCGGCGGCGGCGTTATCGCGGTTGAGATCGGGCAGATCATCGATGGCTTTGGGCACCTCTGCCATGACCGCATCGGCGAGCGCCTGCGTATCGGTCACCAGCCAGACAGGCGAGTTGTAGCCATGTTCGGCCTGCCCCACGAGGTCCCAGGCGACGATCTTGGGATCTGCGTCACCGTCAGCCACAACCATGGAATCGGTCGGGCCTGCGAACATATCGATGCCCACCTGCCCGTAAAGAATGCGCTTGGCTTCGGCCACATACTGGTTGCCGGGACCGACGAGAATATCGGCTTTGGGCAGCCCGAAGAGGCCATTGGCCATGGCGGCCACGCCTTGCACGCCGCCCATGTTCAGGATGCGGTCGGCGCCGCACAGGTCCATCGCATAGAGGATCGCGGGATGGATGCCTTCGCCCTTCTTGGGCGGCGAACAGGCGGCGATATGGGTGACGCCAGCCACTTTGGCGGTAGTCACGGTCATGATGGCGCTGGCGATATGGGCGTAACGGCCACCGGGGACGTAGCAGCCCGCAGCTGACACCGGAATTTGCTTTTGACCGGCGACGAGGCCCGGGAGCACTTCGGTCTGGAAATCATCGGTGGACGCTTTCTGCGCCTCGGCGAAGCGTTTGATATTCGCGTGGGCGAACTGGATGTCTTTCTTAAGCTGCTCGGGCACTTTGGCGGTCGCTTCGGCGATCTGCTCGGGCGTGGCGAAGACCGCGCCGTCCCAGCCATCAAGCTTGAGGTTATAGTCGACCGCTGCATCATCGCCGCTCTCGGCAATGGTGTTCAGCATCGCCTCCACCCGGTCTCGCACGTCCTCGTGGCCGGATTTCGAGGTGGAGGTGGCCTTTTTCAGATAAGTCACAGTCATAAACGTCAGCCTTTGATTGAGAACGCGACAATGGCGTCGGTGAGAATATCGAGCGTGTCGATGCTGGGCGCTGCGATTTCGTCCGCGATCAGCGAAAATTCGGTGCAGGCAATGACCTGGGTGTCAGCGCCTTGGGCGGTGAGGTCTTCGGAGGCGGCTTTGAGCGCGGCGCGCGCGGCATCAGTGGGACCGTTGGCCTTGATATCACGGATCGCGGCCAAAAGCGCGTCTGGATCGGTGGGGTAGAGCGCGCCGGGCATTGCCTTTTCGAAGACGCCCACGCGCTGGAGCGCGGGGGAGCCGAGAATGCCGGGGCGGCCCCGCACGGCTTCACCGCTAAGCGCGATCATGTGAAGGAACGGGACATCGACCGAGGCCGCGATCTGCTCGGCATAGTGATGCGCGGTGTTGCAGGGCATGGCGAGGGCTTCAGCCCCTGCCGCCTGCAAGTCTTGCGCGGTCTTGATGAGGACGGGCAGCGGATCGTCCCCCTGTCCTTCGATCAGCGACGCGATGCGCGAGGGCACTTGGGTGTTTTGCGCGACGATCATCGGGACGTGGCCTGCATCGTCAGAGGCAGGCGTGGCGCGGATCACCCGCGCCATCAGGTCGACTGTGGCCGCTGGCCCCATGCCGCCCAAAACGCCTATGACGCGCGGCGCACTCACTTGAAGTCGAAGGCCGATGTGTAACCGAAAAGGCCCGCAGCGCCGCCGGTGTGCAGAAAGACGATGCGCTCGCCTTTCTTGAAATGGCCTTTGCGGCAGCTGTCGATCAGGCCTGCCGCGCCTTTGCCGGAATAGACCGGATCGAGCAGGATGCCTTCGAGCTGGGCGAACATCTCGATCGCTTCGATCGTGTCTTCGCGGGGGATGCCGTATCCTTCGCCGACGTAATCGGTGTTGGCGACCACGTCTTCGCGTTTGACGACGCCGGGTGCGCCGATCTTCTCGGCCGTCTTGAGGGCGAGGTTGAAGACGTTTTCTTCCTGCTTGTCCTTCGGCGCGCGGACGCCGTAGCCAAGCAGCGGGATGTTGGCGTTCATCGCCTTGATACCGGTGATGAGGCCCGCCTGCGTGCCCGCGCTGCCCGTGGCGTGGACCAAATGGTCGATCACAAGGGAACGGTCGTTGGCCTGTGCGATCAGCTCGAACGCACAGTTCACATAGCCCAGCGCGCCCGTGGCGTTGGAGCCGCCGCCGGGAATGGTGTAGACCTTTTTGCCGTCGGCGCGCATCTGATCGGCGACCTCTTCCATCTTAGCGTTCATGTCGATGCCGCCGGGGTGCTTTTCGCGGGTCGCGCCGTGCAAATCATCCAGGAAGACGTTGCCGGACTCGTTGTAGTTGGGATCGTTGGAGCCGGTGCGATCCTCCAGTAGGATGTGACACTTCATGCCCATCTTTGCTGCAAACGCTGCCGTCTGGCGGGCGTGGTTGGACTGGGTCGCGCCTTGGGTCATGACCATGTCGGCGCCGGAGGCTTCGGCATCGGCCATCAGGAACTCAAGTTTGCGGGTCTTGTTGCCGCCGGTGGAGAGCCCAGTGCAGTCGTCGCGCTTGATCCAGATCTCGGGCCCGCCCAACTCCGCGCTGAGACGCTCCATCTTTTCCAGAGGGGTGGGCAAATGCGCAAAATGCTTGCGCGGGAAGCGGGCCAGATGCATGGGGTGAGTCCTTTGTGGATTATGCGTTAAGCGAGTGTTACAGAGGGTCAAGAAAGGTGCAAATGCATATTTTGCGCGAGTATTGTGCAAGATATGCAAGTTAGGAGCGCGCATGCGACTCGAATGGCTCGAAGATATTCTAGCGGTGGTCGATACCGGTTCACTGTCGGAAGCGGCAGAGCGGCGGAACCTGACACAATCGGCCTTCTCGCGCCGGGTGCGCATGATCGAAGAGCATGTGGGTGTGCCGCTGTTTGACCGCGCGCGCAAGCCAGTGCAACTGACGCCCGCCACCGCCGCTCAAGAAGATCATATCCGGGCATTGGCCGCGGATTTACGCAGCTTGGTGAACGAGTTGCGCAGCCAAACCGCAACGGCGCAGAACCATATCGTCATCGCCAGCCAGCACGCGATTGCCACGTCGATGGCGCCGAAGATCGTGCAAAACCTGATCGCACAGGATGGGCTGACGGTGCGGCTACGCTCGGCCAATCTGGATCAGTGCTATGGCATGCTGATTGCGCGCGAGGCTGATCTGACGATCACCTACCGCACGGCGGGCGACACAACGCCGGGGCGCGACGGTTTCTTTGAGGCGCTTGATCTGGGCACCGACAGCCTGATCCCGGTCTGCGCCCCCGATCTGAGGCTTAGCGCGCCGCTGCCTGTGATCGCCTATCCGCCGGATGTGTATCTTGGTACCCTGACCGAGCGCGATATTACGCTTGGCTTCCCGTTTGAAAAGCGCGCCGAGACGGCGCTGACGACGTCTGTTCTGGAACTGGCGAAGGCCGGTGTGGGGGTTGGCTGGGTGCCGAAATCGTTGGCGATTGCGGCGCTGGAGGCAGGCGTTATTGTGCAACCAGACCTGCCGCAAATCTTGCTAACAATCGCCGCGGTGCGCCTGACCGGCGTACATTCGACGGCAGAGAACCGCGCCTGGGCGCGGCTACCGCAGACGGTGGGTTAAGAGAGGCCTGATCCGGATTAGGTCCGAGGTGGATGCAGCAAAAGGAAAAGGGCCAGGAAGGATCCCGGCCCTTTGTATCCCGTCTGTGAGTGGTCAGGGATTAATGCGGAAGCGCATCCAGCGTTGCGCGGAACTTGGTCACGATCTCGTCGATATGAGATTTCTCGGAGATGAACATCGGCGCCACGATCCCGTTATTGCCGGTGAACTTGATGTGCAGACCTTTCCAGAACATCTCGGTCTGGGCGCGCACGCCAAGTGAGCCGTGTTCGGGGTGCTGGTGGATTTCCACGCCCGCCATCATGCCGATGGAACGCACGTCCTTGACCATCGGGTGATCGCCCAGCGAATGCACGGCCTCGGCAAAGTAAGGGGCCATTTCCTGAGCACGGTCGAACAGACCTTCCTCGCGGTAGATGGCAAGGCTGGCAAGACCAGCCGCACAAGCCGCCGGGTGACCGGAATAGGTGTAGCCGTGGAACAGTTCGATCCCGCCCATGGCGGAGGCATCAGTCACCGTCTCGTAGATATCGTCACGCACGGCGACCGCGCCCATTGGGATCGATCCGTTGGTCAGTGCTTTGGCCATCGTGATGATGTCAGGTGTGACGTCAAACGCATCGGCAGAGAAGTTGCCACCGACGCGGCCAAAGCCACAGATCACATCGTCAAACACAAGCAGGATGTTGTTGGCATCACAAATCTCGCGGATGCGCTGGAGGTAGCCATGGGGTGGCGGCAGGGTGCCGGTGGAGCCTGCGACAGGCTCGATGAACACAGCGCCGATGGTCTCTCCGCCGAAATTATCAATCGCGCGCTGCAGGTCTTCGGCGCGGTCGGCCCCAGTATGACGCTGGCCGGGCGTGTGCAGTTCTTCGTCTGTCCACGTGTGACGCATGTGCACAATGTTTGGCATCACAGCAGGGAACGCGCGCCGGTTGTTAACCAGACCGGACAGGCTGACGCCGCCGATGTTCACACCGTGATAGGCGCGTTCGCGGCTGATGAACCGGGGACGGTTCTCGCCCTTAGCGTGATGGTAGGCCATGACGATCTTGAGTGCGGTATCAATCGCTTCGGATCCTGAATTCACGAAGAAGACGTGATTGATTTCTTCCGGGGTCAGTCGGCACAGCTCTTCGGCAAGTTGGAATGACAACGGATGGTTGGTCGAGAAGGGCGAGACAAATGTCAGATCCTGAAGCGCCGTATGGACGGCCTCAACGATCTTGGGATGACAGTGACCGGCGGGCGAACAGAACAGCCCGGACGAGCCGTCAATCACGGTTCCCCCTTTGTGATCCTGCATGTAAACGCCATTGGCCTTAACGACCAAGCGCGGGTCTTTTTTGAAACCGCGGTTATCGGTGAACGGAATCCAGAACTCTTCGAGCGAATTTGTTTTAACATCGAGCGCCATAGCCAATCTCCCAGCTGTGAGTCTTTGCGACAGTTGACGCTAGCCGTGATAGCACTTTTTCATTATATCCAGTAGGTAACCTGAAATAAGACCAGTTCACGATGCCAATTTCTGCCGACAGCTTCTTTCTGGACCCCGATGCGCAAGGTACGTTGCAAAACCAGATCCAGCAGATGGTGGCGCAGGGTATCCTGTCAGGACGATTACGCGCCGGGGAAAAGATGCCATCATCGCGCAAACTGGCGGCGCATCTGGGCGTGAGCCGGATCACTGTGACGCTGGCCTATACCGAATTGCTGGCGGATGATTACCTAAGTTCACGCGGACGTTCGGGCTATTATGTGTCTGATAATGCGCCGGTTCCGCCTGATTTCAGGCCGACGGAACGCGGCGTGGATACAGTGGACTGGAACCGCGCGCTGGGGCATCGCTATGCGGAAACGCCGATGCTTCGAAAGCCCGCCGATTGGCGGCGCTATAAGTATCCGTTCATCTACGGGCAAGCCGACGAGACACTTTTTGACCGGGCCAACTGGCGGCTTTGCGCGTTGCAGGCCTTGGGCAAACGCGATTTCGAAGCGCTGACGGCGGATTATTACGATCAGGATGATCCGCAACTGATCGATTTTATTTTGCGCCACACATTGCCGCGACGCGGGATCCTGGCGAATCCCGACGAGGTGCTGATAACGCTGGGCGCGCAGAACGCGTTGTGGATGACAGCGCAGGTGCTGCTGACCCAGCGACGCACCGCCGCGATCGAGGATCCCTGCTATCCCTCCTTGCGCGAAATCCTGACCCAGTCGCGCTGCCATCTGGCGCCCATCCCGGTGGATGCCGATGGTCTGCCCCCCGACAGGCTTCCGACAGACACCGACGTTGTCTTTACCACGCCCAGCCATCAATGCCCGACAACCGCGACCATGCCCCTGTCGCGGCGCCAAGAGCTGTTGCGGCGGGCCTCACAAGACGATTTCCTGATTGTCGAGGACGATTACGAATTTGAGATGTCGTTCCTGAAGTCCCCCTCTCCCGCGCTCAAATCGCTCGATAAGGAGGGGCGGGTGATTTATGTGGGCAGCTTCTCAAAGTCGATCTTTCCGGGGCTCAGGCTGGGCTATCTGGTGGGGTCGGCTCCGTTCATCGCCGAGGTCCGCGCGCTGCGATCCTCGGTGCTGCGTCACCCGCCGGGGCATATTCAGCGCACAGCGGCCTACTTTTTGTCGTTGGGCCATTATGATGCGTTGGTGCGGCGGATGGGCCTTGTCTATCACGAGCGCCGCAACACGATGGAGGCCGCGCTGAACAAGCACGCGCTGACCGTCGCGGGGCGCGGTGTTTATGGTGGGTCAAGCTATTGGATGCGCGCCCGCGATCCGCTTGATACCAGTGATCTGGCGCGGGATCTGGCAACAAAGGGTGTGCTGATCGAACCCGGCGCGCCGTTCTTTGCCGCACAGGATGCGCCGCAAAATCTCTACCGGATTGCGTATTCGTCGATCCCGACGACGAAGATTGCGCCGGGTATCGATCTGCTGGCCGCAGCACTCCGATGACATCTTTTCGTATTTTTTTCCAAGGATGCCGATGCGGGGTGCGTCTGATCTATCAAGATGCGTATGACAACCGATGATCGATCTCTTGGCCTTGCTGCCGCTGACGGAGATGCAAGCGCCTTTGCCAGCTTGCTGGAGCGCCACTATGACCGGATGTTCGGGCTGGCCTACCGGTTGACCGGGACACAGGCCGACGCAGAGGATCTGACGCAGGATATCTGTGCCGCGCTGCCTGCAAAGATCCGCGCGTATCGGGGGGAGGCGGCGTTTTCGACCTGGCTTTACCGGGTTGTGGTGAACGCGTCCCATGATCGGCGGCGCCGGACCGCAAGCCATCAAAAAGCAGCGCAAGGCTGGGGCGACTGGGAGGTGAATCGCGTGGCGGCCAATGCAGAAGCTGCCGCTGCGCAGGACTGGTTGCAAACCGCGATGCGGTCGCTGCCCGAGGCCTTGCGCGATACGCTGGCGCTGGTGCTGGACGACATGAACCACGCCGAGGTGGGCGCAGTATTGGGCATTTCGGAAGGTACGGTGAGTTGGCGCGTGTCAGAGGCGAAAAAGCACCTGCGCGCCCTGAAGGAAAAGGAGACGACATGACCGACGATCTGGATGATCTCCGCAAGGCTTTGAAGGCGGCGACGCCTGCGCCGGATGCTGATGCGAAGGCGCACAATATCGCTTTGGCGCGGAAAAATTTCGCAGATCTCCAAGGATCGCAGCCGGTGTTGCGTCCCAAGTCCAATCGCATTTGGACAGGAGTGAAGACCATGCTTTCTACAATGACCACCCGCGGCGGGCTTGTCGCCTCGACCGCTTTGATCGCGATTGGATTTGTCGCGCTGAACCCGCAATTGCTGGAGTTCGGCGCGCAGCCGGAGGCGGTGACTTTACCAGCCAGTGTTGGCCCCGAGCCGCTTGAAATGCTGGCCGAGGATCGCCCCGCGACGGAAATCCTTCGGCAGGAGGCACCCACTGTCAGTGCAGCCGAGCCTGTCATGATCGACGATGTGATGGCTGGTGCGTCAAATCTATACGCGCCACCCGCTCGGCCGGAATCAGGCTTCCTGAGCCGGAACAGCCAGTCTGAAAGCTATGACTGGCCCGAAACGCGCATCTATCCGCAGCCCGCGCCACGCCCGTCCATTGTGTTGCCGGACGGGGATGCCGGGGCCCCTGCACCTGCGATAAAAAATGACACCGAGACTTTCCCGGACGCGGAGACAAACCCGCTGAAGATCACCGCCGAGGAACCGGTTTCGACGTTTTCTATCGACGTAGACACGGCCTCTTATGCGGTGGTGCGCAACTCGTTGATGAACGGTGTGCTGCCGCCGCGCGGGGCCGTACGGGTGGAAGAGATGGTGAATTACTTCCCCTACACCTACCCCGCGCCTGAGGGAGATGTACCGTTTCAGCCAACAGTGACGATTGCCGAAACACCGTGGAACAGCAGCACGCAGCTGGTGCATATCGGACTGCAGGGGGCCGAGATGACCGAACGTCCGCCTTTAAACCTTGTGTTCCTGATTGATACGTCGGGGTCGATGCAGGCGGCGAACAAATTGCCGCTTTTGAAGCAGTCCTTTCGGCTGATGCTGTCGCAATTGCGCCCCGAGGATGAGGTGTCGATTGTCACCTATGCGGGCAGCGCGGGGCAGGTTCTGAAGCCGACACCGGCGGCGGAGCGCACGACGATCCTGGCCGCTTTGGACCAGCTGCAAGCGGGGGGCAGCACCGCTGGGCAGGCCGGGTTGCAGCAGGCCTATGACGTGGCCGAGGGGATGAGCGCTGCGGGCGAGGTCTCGCGTGTGATCCTTGCCACAGACGGGGATTTCAATGTCGGGCTGTCCGATCCGGGCGCCCTGACGGATTTCATTGCCGACAAGCGCGAGAGCGGCACGTATCTATCGGTTCTGGGCTTTGGGCGCGGCAATCTGGATGATGCCACGATGCAGGCCCTCGCGCAGAACGGGAACGGGCAAGCGGCTTATATCGACACGCTGTCAGAGGCGCAAAAGGTGCTGGTGGATCAGTTGACCGGGGCGCTGTTTCCGATTGCCAATGACGTGAAAGTACAGGTCGAATTCAACCCCGCGCGGATCGCGGAATATCGATTGATCGGCTACGAGACGCGCGCGCTGCGGCGAGAGGATTTCAACAATGATCGTGTCGATGCAGGCGAGATCGGCGCAGGCCACACTGTCACTGCGATCTATGAAGTGACGCCTGTCGGGTCTGACGCCGTGCTGAGCGATCCGCTGCGCTATGGCGGCGCGGTGCAAGGCGATCCCGGGGCGGAGATCGGGTTTCTCAAGCTGCGCTACAAGGCCCCCGGAGAAGGCGTCAGCCAGTTGATTGAAACACCGCTCCCCGATGTCTCAACCCTGGGTCAGGAGGCGCAATTCGCAACTGCGGTGGCAGGGTTTGCGCAATTGCTGCGCGGGGAAAGCCAGATGCTGGAGTGGGATTACAGCGATGCGATTGCATTGGCCACAGGAGCAAAAGGGGAAGATCCGTTCGGTTACCGCGCCGAAGCGATCAGCTTGATGCGCTTGGCAAACAGCCTGAGCCAGTAAAACAGGTCGGATCAAAAAAACCCCGGACATTTCTGTCCGGGGTTCTTTGTTTAAGCCACTGATTATACTCTAAAAGCGTGAAACTGAGAACTTTGCATACTCAGGTATTATGGCAGCTAGAAGGTTATAATCGGCACAAGCCGAGACTTAGTGTGCGCTGCAGATCGCGAACAGCTGGCCTTGAGTCTCGCCGCTTGTGGTCGAACGACCGCTGCGGTTCGAGAATGTCACGGACCAGTCTTTTTTGGAGCTGGGGTAGCTGCCGGTGACCGAGATCGGACCTTCAACGTTCACTTTGTTGGTGGCAATGTAGCCACCGCCTGTGACGTGGTAGCGCGAGCCGCAAGAAATAGTTGCGGTGTAGCTTCCGTTGGGTGCGATCGAGGGAAGCGCGATGCTGGATTCGACGCGCTCGTGCGCGAACACGGGTGTGGCAAGCAGAAGAAGTGCAGATGCAGTTGCAAGAAGTTTCACTTTGAATGTCCCTTTTCGAGTTTTCCGTTTTAAACAAGGTTGTTGTAGCGAGATTCGGAAGCGTTGAAAATACCTGACTGGCTCAGAATGGCTGTAGGAAGACGGGGGGACAAAGACTTCCGGGCACTGCGTCATCGAAGACACAGTTTGGGCCTGAATTTGGTAACGTGGCGTCCTTTCCGAACGGAAAAAAGCCCCGAACATCGCTGCTCGGGGCCCTTTTCAGACGGTTTATTGCGTCATTTGACGTGCTTTAGTTGACCGCTTTTGCGTCAACCACGTCTTTCTCAATCGCCTTCGACCCGCTTGAAATCGCGATCCGGCGGGGCTTGAGCGCTTCGGGCACTTCGCGCTCCAGATCGATGTGGAGCATCCCGTCCACATGGCTCGCACCAGTCACGCGGACGTGGTCGGCCAGCTGGAAGCGGCGCTCGAACGCGCGGGTGGCGATGCCGCGATGCAGGTAGGTGCGCTCGGTCTCGTCAGCGGCTTTGCGAGCCGAGACGTGCAAGGCATTTTCCTTCACTTCGACGAACAGCTCGTCTTCGGTGAAACCGGCCACTGCAATCGAGATGCGGTAGGCATCGTCGGCGGTTTTTTCAATGTTGTAAGGGGGGTAGGTCTGGTTGCTGACATCATTGGCCAGAACCCGGTCCATCATGTCGGCGATTTGGTCAAAGCCGACGGTTGCACGGTACAAGGGTGCAAGATCAAACGTACGCATGGTCATCCTCCATTGAGCGACAAATAAGCGTTTATGTGGCGGCCTTCCGAGCTGGACAGGCCTTGTTTTCAATGTATCGGACCCAGAATTGGCGTCCGATACTCGCTATATTGGGAAGCTATTGAGGCGTTTCAAGAGGTCAGGGTTTGACGAAACGCGCACTGGATCCGGCATCGGATTGCGGCAAGCCCAGACGACGCGGCATGACGCGGGTCGGCTTGGCAGCAGCGGTTTCTGTCACGCCGCGCCCGCTGCGCAATTGCTGCTTCATCTCGGAGACCGCACGGGGCAGTTCCATGCCGAAGGCAAGCACATCGCCGTTTTCGTCCAGCCCGCCGCGCGACACGAGCGAGACGATCTTGACGCGGTGGCCGATCTTTTCGAACACAGGCGCGCCACTGGAACCGAAGGTGACATCGCAATTGAACGCGATCAGCCCGTCATACTTGCCGCGCATCCGGCATTTACGTTGCCACGACAGCGCCTCGTTCCGGCCGCGGCCGTAAGAGACGATGCTGATATCGCGGCTATTGAGGGTCGGATCGGCAACGACGAAGGGATCGGCGAGGCCCACGTGAATTGGGGTGTCGAGTTGCAGCAGCGCCATGTCATGCAGCGCGCGGTCGATGGTCGAGGGTGCGTCGGGATCATAGCCTTGGTGCACGGCAATGCGCGTGCCTTTTGCCTCAGCAATAGACTGACCGTCGCGGTAGCCTGCGCGGAAGGTGACCTTGGCCGGGTCCATGGTTCCGGTGCCGGCATGGGAGACGCAATGGGCGGCGGTCAGAACCAGATCGGCGGCGATCAGCGCGCCGGTGCAGGTGCCTTTGCCCGCCATGTCAAGACGGCCCACGGCCTCGTATCCGAACAGGTCATCGCGATCAGTCAGACGGATCAGGCTGGAGTTTTGCGCCTGCGCAGTGGGCGCGATCAGGCAAAGTGACAGGATCAGCGCGCGGATCATTTGTTGGGGCTCAGGAATTTGGCGCCCGTGTCGCGGCGTTCGCCGGACATCAAAAGGCGCGTGGCACTGGGGCGCGCGCCGGCAACGGTGCCTTCGCCGTCATCAAAGCGCGCCATAAGATCGTCCATCGGGCCGTCGACAGCCATGCCTAGGGACACTTTGCGCCCCTGCATTTCGGCCTTTGCCGACACCACAGAAACAATGCGCGCGGTGCCGTTTTCAAAGCTGAAAATGGGCGCGCCAGAGGCTCCGAAATCGACATCACAAGACAGCACCAACGTGGCAAAGCGGCGGGCTAGAACCGAACAGGTTTCCTGAATAGACGGTGCTTCGGCCCGGTCCTTGGCGTAGGATACAACACCCACATCCGCCCCTTTGAGCGGTTTTTGCCCCAGATCAAAGGGGATCACCTTGGTGTTGCGAATAGGCTGGGACAGCTCAATCAACGCTAAATCATGGCTGACGCGGGCCCCCCGAAGACCGGTGGCCTTATAGCTGTAATCGGGATGTGCGAGGGTGCGTTTGGCCTTGCGAAAGGCGCTGGCAAAGCCATTTCGCCATCCGGGGCGGAATTCAATTGTGCCGGGGTCGATCACATTTCCCGCGTCATCATAAAGACAGTGGGCCGCGGTCAGAACGACATTGTCACGGATCAGCGCGCCGGTGCAAAAGCCGCTGGCGCCAAGGTTCAGGCGGCCAACGGCTTCCCAGCCACGGGTGTCATCGCCTGTGCGCATCTCGACCAGACCTGTGTCATCGGCCTGAACCAGCATCGGGAAAGCGGCCAAAACCGCCGCCAATATCAAGGATCGCATGATCTGCCCTGTCCTGCATCTAACGCGTCTGTCCACGACGCTTAGTGCAACCTTAAGGCAAAATTTGGGCAATCGGTAGAGAAGTTTCGGTATCGAGTGACCTAGGCCAACACCTGCTTCCAAGTCTGCAGAGTACCAACCAACTTATTGTATTATGTGGATAATATCGTTTTTCCGGATGAGGCTTCCGCCTCGGACTTGCCCCGATAGCCCGCGTCATGCAACCTTATAGGCAGACACGGAATATCTGTTCCACGGCTGGATCTGGCACCTGACAGACCCGCCAGATCACATGATTGGGGAGGAGTTTTTCATGACGTCCAAAACCACTGATCCGACACCACCAGACAGTCTGACGCCGCAGCCGCCCAGCATGCCCAAGGTCAATGTGGTGACCGCAGATGACATCACCGCATCACTGAAGGCCGGGTTTTCCGACTTTCTGGCCCGCCCCTTGATGAGCGGTTTTTTCGGGCTTTTTTATGCGGCTTTCGGGATCCTTCTTGTGTGGTGCCTTTTCTCGCTTGGCCAGATCTGGATGCTTATCGCCGCGCTCGTCGCCTTTCCGCTGGTCGCACCTTTCGCCTGCGCCGGTCTTTACGAGATGTCCCGCCGACGAGAGGCCGGAGAGGATTTTGGCTGGGTCGACATCCTCACCGTCATGGCCGATCAGCGCAAACGCGAAATGGGTTGGATGGCTTTTGTAACGCTGTTCGTCTTGTGGGTCTGGTTCTACCAGTTTCGAGCAGTGCTTGTGATCGTGCTGCAGGACGCGTCTTTTTCGGATGTCGACGGGTTCATCAACGCCGTTCTCTACACGCCAGAAGGCTGGACCTTCCTTGCGATTGGCACTTGCGTGGGTGCTATCCTTGCAGCGGCTTTGTTTACGGTCACGGTCGTGGCCATGCCTTTGTTGCTTGATCGGAACATTGACTTCGTCTCGGCGATGATAACGTCGATCCGTGTCGTCGCGCAGAACCCGGTGGTCATGCTAAGCTGGGCCGCGATCATCACGGTCACCATGCTGTTGTCGCTGGTTCCCGCGTTTCTGGGCCTGATCTTTACGCTGCCAATTTTGGGCCACACCACTTGGCACCTTTATCAGCGTACCGTGACATAACGGCCAAGCCGGGCGGATGGTCAGGACGGCGAAGAGACTGCCTAGCGCAGGATCGGCACTTCTGGCGTGCGTTTGCCTTCGACGGTCATCGCGGGTGGTTGCGGACCGCCTGTCGCCCAGTCAAGCAGTTCGACCGTGTGGACAATGGGGATATCGGTCCCGCCGCCAATTTGCATCATGCAGCCGATATTCCCGGCGGCGATCAGGTCGGGGTTTTTCGCCTCGAGCGTGTCCACCTTGCGCTGCTTGAGCTGCTTTGAGATCTCGGGCTGCATCAGGTTGTACGTGCCTGCGGAGCCGCAGCAAAGATGGCTGTCGGCGGGTTCCACAACCTTGAAGCCAGCGCGTTTGAGCAGGTCTTTGGGGTAGGTCTTGATCTGCTGACCGTGCTGGAGCGAACAGGCGGCGTGGTAGGCCACTGTCATGTCGCACGGGGAAAAGTTGACAGCTGTCAACTCTGGCGCGTCTTTGGGCAGCAGATCGATCAGAACCTCAGAGATGTCCTTGGCAATGCCAGCCACGGCGGCGGCTTCCTTGGCGAGCGGTTCGTTGCGGAACATGTGGCCGTAATCCTTGACGGTCGTGCCGCATCCGGACGTGTTGATGACGATGGCATCAAGGCCCTCGCCTTCCATTTCCTTGTGCCACGCACGGATGTTCTTGGCCGCTGTTGCGTGGCTTTCCTTGGTCTTCCCCATGTGATGGGTCAGCGCCCCGCAGCAGCCCGCACCTTCGGCGACAACAACCTCGGCCCCCAGACGGCGCAGCAGGCGGATGGTAGCGTCGTTGATGTCGGTGTTCAGCGCTTTCTGCGCGCAGCCAGTCATGAGCGCGACGCGCATCTTCTTGGGCGCTTGAGGCGCGAAGGTTTGCGGGTCGTCATTGCGCGAGACGGGCGGGATGGTTTTAGGGGCCATCTCCAGCATCGCCTTGAGGCGGGCGTCGGGCATCAGAAATGCGAAGGGGCGGCCAATCTTGGCGCCCAGCAGCGCAAGCCGGAAGCGCGTGGGATAAGGCAGGATCTGCGCAAGGATCCAACGCAGGGCGCGGTCGCTCCAACTGCGTTTGTATTTTTGCTCGATATACTCGCGGGCGTGATCGACAAGGTGCATGTAGTGCACGCCAGAGGGGCATGTGCTCATGCAGGCCAGACAGCTGAGGCAGCGGTCGATATGCTTGACCGTCTTGTCATCAGGCACGCGCTCGTTCTCGAGCATATCCTTGATGAGGTAGATGCGCCCGCGAGGGCTATCGAGTTCGTCGCCCAGCACCTGGTAAGTCGGGCATGTGGCGGTACAAAAGCCGCAATGCACGCAGGTGCGCAGGATCTCGTTTGATCGTTTGGTGCCGGGATCGGTGAGTTGTTCGGGCGTGAATGTCGTTTGCATGGCGCGCTCCTCAGGTCATCAGGCCAGGGTTCAAGATCCCCTTTGGGTCAAATTTATTGCGGAGGCCCGCGCTGATCTTGGCGACCGGTGCAAGCTCGGGGTGGAATGTGCCCAATGTGGCGCGCGTGGCTTCATCGGCGCGGATCAGCGTTGCATGGCCTGGGGTGCCGTTCATTCTGGCCCGCAAATCCGTGCCTTTGGGCATAACAGCCCAGATCAGGCCACCACCCCAGTCCATAAAGAGCTGGTCTGCGCCCAGACTAGCGGCGATGGTTGCACCGTCTGTCGGCTTCACAGAAATACGCCAGACATCGCCATCGGCGTTCTCAAAACCCGCGACATCGCGCGAGGCCGTCCAGATCTTTGCGGATTTCCCGGCGTCGGTTTCGACCGTAATCTCGCCGAATGTCGCCAGTTCGTTGGCCAGCTGTTCGGCGCGATATGCGACCGACTGCTCAAAGCCTTCGATGCGCAGCATCGTGACAGCGCCGTCGCCCATATCAGGCATATGGGCCGCCGCCGACACCTCGTAGGGAGAGCCAAGCGCCGCCGACATCGCCTTGACCGCTTGGGGGAAATCCAGACCGTGGATCATCAGCGTGGCTTGCGTGTCGGTCTTGGGCAGCACCTTGAGCGAGACCTCGGTCAGCACGCCAAGGGTGCCGTAGCTGCCCGTTAGTAGCTTGACCAGGTCGTAGCCGGTGACGTTCTTCATCACGCGGCCCCCGTTTTTCAGGATCGTGCCGGTGCCATCGACAAAACGCACGCCCAACATGTGATCGCGGCAGGCGCCCGATTGCACACGGCGCGGACCGCTGACGTTGGCGGCGACAATACCGCCGATCGTGGGTGTGCCGTTGGTGCCCAGAAGGCTGCGGTGGTCCATCGGCTCAAACGCGAGGCGTTGGTTTTCCTTGGACAGCGCCGCTTCGATTTCGTCGACAGGGGTTCCGGCTTTTGCAACGATTGTCAGCGCGCCGGGCTCGTAAAGCTCGATGCCGGACAAACCGGAGGTAGAAAGCACTTCGCCCGCGACTGGGTTGCCCACGGGACGGGTGCCGCCGCCCATGATGCGCAAAGGGGTTTTGGCGCTGGCGATGGCGTCGGCCAGCTCGGCTTCCGAGTTCGGGGTCATTTCAGGGCCTTTTTATTCAGCAGCAATCGCAAGTGCCCGGCGGCGTTCGGACACCGCGAGGGGGAACACTTTGGCCGGGTTGAGCAGCCATGTGGGATCAAAGACATCCTTCACGGCCATCTGGTTTTCGAGATCGTCAGGAGCGAACTGATCGTTCATGAGATCGCGTTTTTCGATGCCGACGCCATGTTCGCCGGTCAGGCAACCGCCCACCTCGACGCACAGGCGCAGAATGTCTGCACCCAGCGCTTCGCAGGTTTCCAGATCACCCGGCTTGTTGGCATCAAACAGGATCAGCGGGTGCATATTGCCGTCGCCTGCGTGAAAGACGTTGCCGACCTCAAGCCCGTGTTCGGCGCTTAGCTCACCAATGCGTCTGAGGACGTAGGGCAGCGATGACACCGGGATCGTGCCATCCAGGCACATGTAGTCGTTCAGCTGGCCCATCGCGCCAAAAGCCGATTTGCGGCCCAGCCAGATCTTTGCCGCTTCTTCGGACGAGGTACTTTCGCGCAGTTCGACCGGGTTATGCTTTCGGGCGATCTGCGTGATGAGGCCAAGTTGTTCGTCAATCTCGGCAGGGGCGCCTTCGACCTCGACAATCAGCAGCGCTTCGCATGTGGGATAGCCTGCCTGCGCGTAGTTCTCGACCACGTCGATGACTTTCTTGTCCATGTATTCGATGGCAACAGGCAGGACACCTGCCTTGATGATATCGCTGACACAGGCGCCTGCTATTTCGGCGCTGTCAAAGCCCATCAGGACAGGGCGCGCGCCTTCGGGCTTGCGTAGGATGCGCAACGTGGCTTCGGTCACGACACCAAGCTGACCTTCAGAGCCACAGATCAGCCCCAGCAGATCAAGACCGCCCGCATCCAGATGTGCGCCGCCCAGTTCAGTGATCGTGCCGTCCATCATCACAAGAGTCACGCCCAGCAGATTGTTGGTGGTCACACCGTATTTCAGGCAATGCGCACCACCTGAATTCATCGCGATATTGCCCGCAATTGCGCAGGCAAGCTGGCTGGAGGGGTCGGGGGCGTAAAAGAAATCCTCTTCTTCCACCGCGCCCGTGACGCTGAGATTGGTGCGGCCTGTCTGGACCTTGATGACGCGGTTTTCATAATCGGTTTCGATCACGTCATTCAGACGTGCAACGCCAAGGATCACGCTATCTGCTGTCGGCAGCGCCCCACCGGCCAGAGAGGTGCCAGAGCCGCGCGGGACAACGGGCACGCCTTCCTCATGACAGATTTTCAGAACGGCGGAGACTTCTTCGGTCGACGACGGAAGCACAGCCGCAAGCGGCGGGCAGCGATACGCGCTGAGCGCGTCGCATTCATAGGCGCGGGTTTCGGCCTCTTCATGGATTACAGCACTCGGGGGCAGCACCGCTTGCAGCCGGGCAACGATTTTGGCCTTCTTGGACAGAACAGCGGCGTTTGGTGCTGGCATTTCCATGATGATCTCCTCCGGATCAAGGTCGATTGCTTGCTATTGGTAAACAAATATAACCAATTTCACGGATTGGCAAGGCTTTCCGAACCGCGATAGCGTCAGACCCATGACATTTGCCGACGTTCTTAGCCTTTTCACCGCCCTTGATGCTTTTGCCGTGGGCCTTTTAATTGTTGCGTGGATCGGGATTGGCGTGGTGATCGAGAATGCGCCTGCGCATCGCGCATCCGTTTCGGTTTTGATGAAGGCCTATCGACGCGACTGGATGCATGCGTTTGTCACCCGCTCCCCCCGTATCTTTGATGCGCAGATCCTTGGAAACCTGCGACAGGGCACAGCCTTTTTCGCCTCTGCCTGCATGATTGCGATGGGCGGCGGGCTGGCCTTGATCGGCAACACCGACCGGCTGCTAGGCGTGGCCGAAGACTTGGCGATCGAGCGCGCCCCGGCCGTGGTTTGGGAGGTCAAGATCCTGCTGATCCTGCTCTTCATCGCGAATGCCTTCCTCAAATTCGTCTGGGCGCATCGGCTGTTTGGCTATTGTTCCGTCGTCATGGCAGCCGTGCCAAATGACGAGACCGATCCCAGCGCGTATCCGCGTGCCGCAAAAGCTGCCGAGATCAATATCACGGCTGCAACGGGCTATAATCGCGGGCTCCGCTCGATCTATTTTGGTCTTGGATCTGCGTTATGGCTGATCGGCGCGCCTGCATTGATCCTTGCGACATTGCTGACTTTGGGCGTGATCTGGCGGCGCGAATTCGCGTCGCGGTCCAGAAGTGTGCTTTTGATGCCAGACACTGAAACCGTCACACAGAAGTGACGCGACAGCCATCAGGCCGCCCCCTATATAGCACCTATGAGATACGCATTTGCTCTTTTGGCTTGCCTTGCAGGCCCCGCCTTCGCGGATGATCCGGTCGTCGAGGCTGCCACGATTTCGATGTCCGGTAACACCGCGACGATCAGCGTGACGATCCGGCACGGCGATACCGGCTGGGATCACTATGCGGATGGATGGGCCGTGCTGGCGCCGGACGGCACGCAGCTGGGCTATCGCAAGCTGTTGCACCCCCATGAAACAGAGCAGCCTTTTACGCGCAGCCTGTCAGGCGTCGTGATCCCCGACGGGATTGACCACATCCTGATCCGGGCAAGTGACAATGTGACAGGCATGGCCCAAGACACGTATCGCGTGAATTTACGCTAGCGTCTAACGCCGCCCTTCGCGCAGCCATGCCCCTATCATCAGGCTGGCCGCAATCAGCAAAAACAGCCATGCAGGCAAAAGCGAGGTGACGGTGACATCTGCTGTCACATAAGCCTCGCGCGGGGTGATGCCGATCCAGCCGCGCCCCGCGGCAGGGCGTCCGGCCCGCACGTTGCGCAAATCCGGAACCCCGTCCTCCAGCGCCATGACACCACCGCGCATCGTCTCGACAAGCGGGCTCATCAAGGTGCCATCGGCGATGGTGTTTTCAAACTCGCGTGGCGCCGCGGGGCCAAGCGCAATCACGGCGTCTTCTTCGCCATCGGTGAGGCGATAAAGCCCAATCTCGGGGCCTTCGAATTCAGCCTGCCAACGGCCGGGTGCTGTCTGCTCAAGCTGAACGATGATTTCGCTGCCATCGGGCAGGGTCACGGTCACATCGCCCACGGTCTCTTCGAGGGTGCGGCGGACGATGGTCATCGATTGACCATCAGGTTCGGCCCACAGGGCTTCTTCCTCAAGCTGTGGCTCTTTCATCATCCAGTGGGCCAAGCGCCGAAGCAGTTCAAGCTGCGGTCCGCCCCCTTCATAGCCGCGATTCCACAGCCACGCATGGTCAGACGCCATCAGGGCCACGCGCCCCTCGCCAACCCGGTCGAGCAGCAAAAGCGGCTTGTCATCGGGGCCCACCATCACGGTATTCCCAGCACTTTCGGTCACATCGATCAGCCGGAACCAACGCCCCCAACCGGGCGCGCCGTCTTCACCAGGCGGCGACAATGCATCAAGCCCTTCTGTCACCGGATGGCGCCCGCCCACCTCCGAGATGCGCGGCAAAAAGCCGTCTTCGATCACACGCGCGGTGGGGCGTCCCGGAATAATCTCGCCCAAAGGAGAGCGATAAAGGCTGTCGGCAGAGGCAAAATCCGGGCCTGCGGCCACCAGAACCGCACCGCCTTCTTCAACATAGTTGCGGACGTTATCCAGATAGATCGCAGGCAGAATGCCCCGACGTTTATACCGATCAAAGATAATCAGATCGAACTCGTCGATCTTCTCAAGAAAAAGCTCGCGCGTGGGAAAGGCGATCAACGAAAGCTCATCGACGGGAACGCCATCCTGCTTTTCGGGGGGGCGCAGAATGGTGAAATGCACCAGATCGACCGAGCTGTCGGATTTCAGCAGGTTGCGCCATGTGCGCTCGCCGGGATGCGGCTCGCCCGAGACAAGAAGCACACGCAGACGGTCACGCACGCCGTTGATCTGGACAACGGCAGAATTGTTGCGGTCGGTCAGCTCCCCCTCTTCGGTGGGCACGGTGAACTGGATCACATTCATGCCCCCGTGGGGCAAGGTCACGGGCAGCTCTAAGGTCTCACCGATTGGCACCGAAAAGCTCTGTGGCTCTTCGCCATCGACCGAAATTTGCAACTGCGCGAGGGCGGCCTCGGGCGCGGCACCCTGATCCTCGACACGCAAGGTCAGCGCAACGGGTTCACCCAGAATGGCGAAGGCTGGCGCGTTTTCGATCACCAGACGGCGGTCCCAGTCATCTTCGCGCCCGGTAAGCAACACATGCAAAGGTGCAGGCAGTTCAGGCGCCCGCTCAACGTCGTGCAACTGTCCGTCGGTCAGCGTCACAATTCCAGCAATCCGGGCTTGCGGTTCTTGTGCCAGCGCTTCGGTGACAGCGCTCATCAGCAAGGTGCCTTCATCGCCCTGCCCGTCCCGCAAGGTCACGATCCGCAGCTCGGTATTGGGGCGGGCCGCAACCTCTGCTTCTAGCGCTGCAACAGCGTCGGCCGCTTGGGCTGAACGGTCCGAGATGCCTTGCGAGGCGCTTTCATCGACCACAAGCACGATAATATCGCTGAGCGGTGTGCGGTCTTCATTCTGCAAAGACGGATTTGCGATGGCAGCCAGCAAAGCAACCGCCGCCAACCCGCGCAGCCACCAGCCGGCAAGGCCGCGCCACAACGAGAAGACGACGAGCAGCAAAAGCACTGCAGCCGCCCCATAAAGCACCATCCACGGCACTAACGGATCAAAGATCACCTGCCCGCTCATGAGGCTTCGCTTTTTTCAAATATCCGCGCCGCAGGCATCCGACCTCTCCTCATTGGCCCAGCCGATCCAGCAAAGCGGGGACATGAACCTGATCGGATTTGTAGTTGCCCGTCAGCACATGCATCAAAAGGTTCACCCCAAAGCGCAAGGCAATCTCGCGCTGGCGCTCACCGGCATAGCCACGGCCCACCGGGAACATGCGATTGCCGCGCGCATCCACGGCCCAAGCCGAGGCCCAGTCATTGCCACCGATCACAACCGGCGTCACACCGTCGTTGAGGTTGCGGAAGGGCATGCCGTCGACCTGCTCGGCGTCTGCCGGTGCGGCTTCGACCCAGACGTCGCGGCTGGCATGCCTGCCGGGGAAATCCTGAAGCAGATAGAATGTCCGGGTCAGCACATGATCGTTCGGAATAGGCTCAAGCGGGGGCACGTCCAGCGGGCGCGCAAGCTGTTGCAACTTGCGCCCGTTCGGGCTTGATGCGCCAAACCGCGCGGTATCGGCATCGCGCGTGTCGAACAGGATCATGCCGCCAGTGCGCAGATACCGGTTCAGCTTGGCATAGGCCTCGTCACTGGGGAGGGGCTGATCGGCGCTGATCGGCCAATAGATAAACGGAAAGAATGACAGCTCATCGGTTTCCAGATTGACGGAAATCGGCTCGGCCGGTTCAATGGATGTCCGCCGGAAAAGCGTCTGGCTGATACCACGTAAACCCGCAAGCGCCACCTCATCAAGGCGCGCGTCACCCGTGATAACATGGGCCAGCACGACCTCGCTGGTGGCCGTAATCGCAAAGCTGTCGTCTTGTTGCGCCTCTGCCACCGGCGCTGCGAAGCCCAGCGCCGCGGCCAACGTCACAACCAGCGCAGCATTGGCCGCACGCGGCCCGCGCAGGCGCCCTGACAAGGCCAGTGATGCAATCAGATCGACCGCAAGTGCAAGCAACGCAAAGCTTAACAAGAGACCTTTCAACGGAGTTTCCTCAGCAACGCTTAATCCTTCGACTGTGATCCGCGAGGGCCAGACGGCCGCGGACAAAACAGTTTCGGACGAGATCACATTCAACGCCAGACGGCGGTCACCGCCCGCATAAAGGCCGGGGGGCATGTCGACCGATGGCAAACCGCTGGCCAAAGCGGCGCCGTCCACGCCGGGCAGCACGCCTGCATCCTCGACATTTCCGAACGCTGTCA
This sequence comes from uncultured Paracoccaceae bacterium, assembly GCA_937883775.1. GTDB lineage: Bacteria > Pseudomonadota > Alphaproteobacteria > Rhodobacterales > Rhodobacteraceae > JAHTBL01. Next base: position 9,890 of record CAKZXZ010000041.1, on the reverse strand, counting down.
GGGTTTGCTCGGGCAGCCATGTGGTGCCTTCAAGGTCTGCCGCATCAGGCGCCGCGGGGCGGGTCGACACGGCAAGCCGTTCGAGCATTTGTACGAAAAGACCCGATAGCGGCAGCGTCGACCATTCTGCATTCGCGGTCACGTGGAACAGAACCACCTGCCCATCGCCAAGCGTTTTGCGGGTGACCAGTGGCGTTCCATCGGCAAGTGCGGCGATCACGCGCTGCGGAAGATCGGGATCGGGTTGCGCCATGACCTGCGCATTGACGGTCACTTCGGGCGGGATTTGCAGACCAAAGAAGGGGCTGTCTTCATCAAAGGCGCGCAGACCTTTGGGTTCCCCCCACGACATCGCACCGCCCACGGTGCGGCCGCCCGCGCGCAGGCGCACAGGCATCAGCGGGTCTTCTTCGGACCGGCTGACATCGCTGGCGGCAAGGCGCGAGCCTGCAAAGCGCAACAGCATGCCACCGTTTTCAACCCACGTTCGCAACTGCGAGTCTTCGGACCCCGCGAGGCTGGCGACATCGGCCAGAACGATGACGTCGGGGTTGGCCAGAAGCAGCGTCTCCATCGGACCGTCGATCAGATCAGCGGTGGGTTCAAGCGCTTGTTCCAGGTAATGCAAAGGCGAGAGCAGTTCGAGGCCTTCGCGGTCTTCGCGGCCTGCGATCAAAGCGACCTCGCGGCGCTTTAGAGTGTCATCCGTCAGGCTGACGGCCCCTGCAGAGCGTTGGCCGATCACCTCAAACCGCGACACGCGGTTGCGCAGTTCGGGCGGCAGGGACAGTTCGACAGTTGCGCGCGATTGATCGGGCTCAAAGCGCAGGGACACGCGCGCCAACTCGCGCTCGACCCCGTTCGGATCAAGGCCACGGGCTGCGATGGTTACGTCAGCGCCGTCGCCCGAGGCCGCGCGCAAGGCTGTGAGTTCAAGCACGCCGTCTGCAAAGGTGGCAGGCGCCATGCCGTATACCGCGCGGGCACTTTGGAAGACCCGCACATCGCCCTTGGCTTCCAACGCGTCAAGAACGGCGTCGCGCCCATCATGGGCCAGACCGTCGGACATCCAGATCGTCTCGAACGGGTCAGGCTGGGCGGCGACCCATGTGGCAAGCCGCGCCATATCGGGCGCAAAGGGTTGTGGCGCCAGCCCGGGCACGCGCGACGCAACCGCTTCGGCCGCTTGAAACGCAAGATCGCCCGAAGGCAGATCGGTGGCCAGCGCCAAAGCGACGGGGCGACCCGCGCGAGACGCCTCTGAGAGCGCGGTTTCAATCCGGTCCAGCTTGGCGGACCATGTGGGCGCGTCGGCCCAGCTGGCATCGGCGAGGATCAGAAGCGGGCCAGAGCCAGCGCGTTCGGCCTGCGGGTTCAGGACGGGGCCTGCGAAGCCGATGATGACGGCGGCAACAGCGAGCATCCGCAGTAGCAACAGCCACCACGGGGTCTTGTCGGTTTGCGTCTCGGCATCCTCAAGACCCAGCAGGAGGGCGACACCGGGGAAGCGGCGTTTGATGGGGGCGGGCGGGACCGCACGCAGCAGCAGCCACAGGATCGGCAGAACGATCAGGGCAAGCAGCAGCAGCGGAAAGGCGAAACCGATGGGGCCAAGCATAAACATCAGTGGACACGCTCCATCGCGGTGTAGAGCCACAAAAGGGCGGCCTGTGCACTGTCGCCGGTATGGTGGGTCTGAAACTGCCAGCCGGTGGCGCGGGCGATGGCTTGCAGCCGGTCCTTGCGTTCAGCCAAGCGGTCAAGATAGCGGCTGCGCAGGTCGCCTGCTTTGAGGGTTTCGTGCCGCACGGCGCCGGTCATTGATTCGAACACAGTGCGGCCATCAAACGGAAAGGCTTCTTCCTGCGGATCAAGGATTTGCAGCAGCGCACCTTTGACGCCCCGGTCGGCGGCTTTGGCGAGGGCGGCTTCGACTTTGGTCATGTCGCCCATGAAATCCGAAATAAAGAGGGCGCGGGAATTGGGCACCATCCCGCGCGCTTCGGGTTCGCCGTAATCAGCGTCCGAGCCTTCTGCGGACAGCAGATTGGCAAGGCGCATCAATTGCGGCTCTCCCGAACGGGGCGGTGCCGCGAAAGCCGTGAGACCGACACGCTCGCCGCCGCGCAGCATCAGGATGGTAATCGCCATTGCCAGAAGACGGGCGCGTTCGCCCTTGCTGGGCAGGTTCTTGTCAGAGGAAAAGCCCATCGCAGCCGCGCTATCGACCCAAAGCAGAACGCTTTGCGCGATCTGCCATTCCTTTTCACGCACGAATTGCTGGTCGGACTTGGCCGAGCGACGCCAGTCAACAAAGCGTGCTTCATCGCCTGCGTGGATCGGGCGATACTGCCAGAACTCATCGCCCATTCCAGCGCGGCGGCGTCCGTGATCGCCCAGCATGACGGTCGCAGCCAGATGCTCCGCCCCGACCAGAAGGGACGGGAACGGCGACGCCTGATCTTCGGCGCGGGCGCGAAGATCGGCGGCTTGGCTCACGCGGCGGCCTCGACCCGGGTGATATTCTCTGCGGTGCGTTCGATAAGATCGCCCAAGTTATCGCCGCGCGCGCGGGCCGAGAAGCTGAGAGCCATGCGGTGGATCAAAACGGGCCGCGCCATACGCACAACGTCTTCGGGTGACGGAGCCAGACGCCCTTCAAGCAGGGCTTGAGCGCGGACGGTCAGCATCAGCGCTTGCGCCGCGCGCGGACCGGGACCCCAACTGACAGTGTCCTTTATGATCTGCGGCGCGCTGGGATCTTCGGGACGGCAGGCGCGGACCAGATCGAGGATCATCTCGACCACACCTTCGCCTACGGGCATGCGACGCAGGAGCGTTTGCGCGTCTAACAATTGCTGCGCCGTGAAAACACCAGTGGATTTTTCTTCTTCGACGCCGGTGGTCGCAAGCAGGATGTCCCGCTCGGTATCGCGGTCGGGGTAGTGGACGTCGATCTGGACAAGGAAGCGATCAAGCTGGGCTTCGGGCAGTGGATAGGTGCCTTCCTGCTCGATCGGGTTCTGCGTGGCCAGAACATGGAAAGGCGTGCCAAGGGGGCGGTGTTCGCCCGCGACAGTGACTTCTTTTTCCTGCATCGCCTGCAGCAGCGCCGATTGGGTCCGTGGGCTGGCGCGGTTGATCTCGTCAGCCATCAGAAGCTGGCAGAAGATCGGGCCTTCAATGAATTTGAACGCGCGCGAGCCATCGGCCCCGGTTTCCAGAACTTCTGAGCCCAGGATATCAGCGGGCATCAGGTCGGGCGTGAACTGGATACGGTTGCCATCAAGACCCATCACGGCCGAGAGCGTATCGACCAAACGGGTCTTTCCCAACCCCGGCAGACCGACCAAGAGCCCATGCCCGCCGCACAAAAGCGCGGCCAAAGTCAGGTCAACGACCCGCTCTTGCCCGATGAATCTTTTGGTGATGCTGGCCTTCGCCTGCCCCAGTTTTTCGCCCAGTGCTTCGATATCAGCAACAAGATCGGCGGCATCGGCCATGACAAAACTCTCCCGGTGAATATATGTCTTATGAAAGCAAATATGACGCATAACACAAATGGCAAAATCCATGAGCGGACAAAACATCGTGAAACCATCAGCAGAAAGCCTTGCAGCTTCGGCGCAGGCTGCCTCAAAAAAGGGCGCTCCGCCGGTACATTTATGGAACCCTCCCTTCTGCGGCGACCTTGATATGGTCATCAAACGGGATGGCACATGGTTCTATCAGGGCACGCCGATTGGGCGGCCGGGGCTGGTGAAGCTGTTTTCTTCGATCATTCGGAAGGACGGGGACGACTATTTTTTGGTGACCCCGGTCGAGAAGGTTGGAATCACCGTTGAAGATGCACCGTTCGTGGCGATTGACTTTGATCGGGCGGATGACGCTTTGGTCTTTCGCACAAATGTGGAGGACGAAGTCACCGCAGGGCCCGAGAACCCGATCCGGGTTGAACGGGATGCCACGACAGGTGAGCCGTCGCCCTATATACGCATTCGCGCCAATCTAGAGGCGTTGATTGACCGCAAGAGCTTTTACCGGCTGGTGGAGGAAGGCGAGCATGCCGAGCATGACGGCGTTGAGTGGTTCGGCGTGCGGTCGGGTGGCGCCTTTTTCCCGATCATTCCGTCGGAAGAGCTGTCTTAAGGGTTAACTTACGGAAACCTCGCGCCACTCGCCCGGAGCCAGACCCTCAAGCGACCATGGCCCGATCTGCCAGCGAACAAGACGCAAGCACGGCAGGCCGACGGCGGCGGTCATCCGGCGGACCTGCCGGTTCTTGCCTTCGGAGATGGTCAGGCGGAGCCATGTGTCCGGCACGGTCTTGCGGACGCGGACGGGCGGGTTGCGCGGCCAGAGGTTTGGGTCGGCGGTTTCGATGGCCTTTGCGGGACGGGTTTTGCCGTCTTTCAGCGTCACGCCGCGGCGGAGCTGTTCGAGGGCGTCTTCGGTGGGGGTGCCTTCGACTTGGGCGAGGTAGGTTTTCTGGGTTTTGAACTTCGGGGATGAGATTTTCGCCTGCAGTGCACCGTCATCGGTCAGGAGCAGCAGGCCCTCACTGTCACGGTCGAGCCGTCCGGCGGCGTAGACATTGGGGACGTTGATCCAGTGCTTGAGGCCCTGCCATTTGCCCTCATCGGTGAATTGGGAGAGCACGTTCATGGGTTTGTTGAAGGCGATGAGCATAGGTTATTGACCAAACTGAACGCGCTTCGTGCGGCCAAAAGCAGCAAGCCAAAAGATAATTCCCGTAATGAACCCAACAAAGCCTGCCGCGATTAAATAGCTTGCTTCTGACATTCGCACAGCACCAAGCAAGATCATCAAAATCACTGCGGAACCGGCAAAGAATGGTGGAACAGTCCAAGCGCGGAGAACCCAACCCATCCGTGCAAACAAATAAGAAGTTAAAACGAGAAGAATAAGTGTTGGCAGCAAAATCCAAACTCCAGCGATCAACATAAAAAAAATCAGTGTTGGTACTTGGATCAGATCGCCTGGATGGCCGTTGGCAAGTGCGAAAGCAGTCGGAAAAAGCACGCTTACAAGCAAGTATGTTACAAAAGCTCCTCGAACAATGATCTCAGACTTCACTTTAATGCGCCTCGGCCCAGTTGGCCCCCTGCCCTGCATCCACGATCAGCGGCACGTCCAGCTTCACAACGGGCATGGAGGCGCCTTCCATCACCTCTCGGGCGGTGCTGATCAGGTCGTCGATGGCGCTGTCTTCGACCTCGAAGACCAGCTCATCATGGACCTGTAGCAGCATCTTGGCGGGCAGCGCCTCAATCGCGGCGGGCATGCGGATCATGGCGCGGCGGATGACGTCTGCCGCCGTCCCCTGAATAGGCGCGTTGATGGCGGCGCGTTTGGCGAAACCGGCGGTGGGGCCTTTGGCGTTGATCTCGGGCGTGTGGATTTTGCGCCCGAAAAGTGTTTGAACATAGCCGTGCTCTTTGGCGAATTTCGTCGTGTCGTCCATATAGGCGCGGATGCCGGGGAAGCGTTCGAAATAGGTGTCGATGAAGGCCTGCGCCTCGGCCCTAGGGATGCGCAGGTTGCGGGCAAGGCCGAAGCCAGAGATGCCGTAGATAACGCCGAAATTGATGGCCTTGGCTTGGCGGCGGACCTCGGGCGTCATTTCATCGAGCGGGACGTCGAACATCTCGGACGCGGTCATGGCGTGGATGTCGATGCCATCGGAGAACGCCTGTTTCAGAGCAGGAATGTCGGCGATATGGGCGAGGATGCGCAGCTCGATCTGGGAGTAGTCCAGCGCCACCAGCGTCTTGCCTTCGTCGGCAACAAAAGCCTCGCGGATGCGGCGGCCTTCTTCGGTTCGGATCGGGATGTTTTGCAGGTTCGGATCGGTTGAGGCGAGACGGCCCGTGTTCGCGCCCGCGATGGAGTAGGACGTGTGCACGCGGCCCGTGTCGGCGTTGATATGGTCTTGCAGAGCGTCCGTATAGGTCGATTTCAGCTTCGACATTTGCCGCCAATCGAGGACGCGGGCGGGCAGTTCATGCTCGGTCGCGAGGTCTTCGAGGATATCGGCGCCGGTGGAATATTTGCCGGTCTTGCCTTTCTTGCCACCTTCCAATCCCATCTTATCAAAGAGGATTTCGCCAAGCTGCGCGGGCGAGCCAACGTTGAAGGATTGGCCTGCAAGTTCGTGAATTTCGGCCTCCAGCCCCGCCATCTTCTGCGCGAAAGCGTTGGACATGCGGCTGAGCGTGTCGCGGTCGACCTTGATGCCGGTGCGCTCCATCTGCGCCAGCACGGGGACCATGGGGCGTTCGAGCGTCTCGTAGACGACCGTGACCTGCTTTTGGTGCAGCTGCGGCTTGAAGCTCTGCCAGAGGCGTAGGGTGATATCGGCGTCTTCGGCGGCATAGGGAACGGCCTCGTCGATCTTCACTTTGTCAAAGGTGATCGCAGATTTGCCGGTGCCCAGAAGGGGTTTGATCGGGATGGGGGTGTGGCTGAGATAGCGTTCAGACAGGCCATCCATCGAATGGTTATGCAGACCCGCATTCAACGCGTAAGACATGAGCATCGTGTCGTCGATCGGAGCGACGGTGATGCCTTCGTTGGCGAAAATCTTGGCGTCGTATTTCATGTTCTGGCCGACTTTCAGGACGCTTTCGTCCTCCAGCATCGGCTTGAGCAATTTGAGCGCCTCGGCCATCGGCATCTGATCTTTGGCCAGCGCATCGGAGCCGAAGAGATCATCGGCATCGCCATCTTTGTGCTGGAGCGGGATGTAGCAGGCTTCTCCGGCCTCAACACAAAGCGAGACGCCAACCAGATCAGCGCGCATTTCGTTGAGGCTGGTGGTTTCGGTGTCGACGGCGACATAGCCGCGCTCATAGATGCGGTCGAGCCAAGCCTGAAGCGCGGCTTCATCGCGGACGCATTCGTATTTGCTGGCGTCAAACGGCACATCCGCAGGACCGGGCGCGTCACCGGGATTGGCACCTGCGGGATCGGTATCAGCGATGACGGGCGGTTCGACATCCAGCGCGTCGGAGATGCGTTTGGTGAGGGTGCGGAACTCCATCTCGGCGAGGAACCCGAGGAGGGTTTCCGGCTCCGGGTCGCGGACTTCGAGGTCGTCTAGCGTGAAGGGCAGCTCCATCTTGTCGTCGAGCGTGACAAGCTGTTTCGACAGGCGGATCTGGTCGGCGTGGTCGATCAACGTCTGGCGGCGCTTGGGTTGTTTGATTTCCTCGGCACGCTCAAGAAGGGTTTCCAGATCGCCGAACTCATTGATGAGCAAGGCGGCGGTCTTGATGCCGATGCCCGGCGCACCGGGGACGTTATCAACGCTGTCGCCCGCAAGGGCCTGCACATCGACCACACGGTCGGGACCGACGCCGAACTTTTCCTCGACGCCCTCGGTATCAATGCGCTTGTTTTTCATTGCGTCCAGCATTTCGACGCCGCCGCCGACAAGCTGCATCAGGTCTTTGTCGGAACTGATGATGGTGCAGCGGCCCCCGGCTTCGCGGGCCTGAACGGCGAGGGTGGCGATGATGTCGTCAGCCTCGAACCCTTCCATCTCCTTGCAGGCAATGTTGAAGGCTTCGGTCGCGGTGCGGGTCAGCGGGATTTGCGGGCGCAGGTCTTCGGGCATCGCGTCGCGATTGGCCTTATATTGGTCATACAGGTCGTTGCGGAACGTGTGGCTGCCCTTGTCGAAGATCACCGCGACATGGGTCGGCGCGTCGGGGCCAGAGTTCCCTTCGACATAGCGTTGGAGCATGTTGCAAAAGCCGCTGACCGCACCAATCGGCAGGCCGTCTGACTTGCGCGTCAGAGGCGGCAGCGCGTGATAGGCGCGGAAAATGAAGGCCGATCCGTCGATCAGATGAAGATGACAGCCTTTGCCGAAAGTCATGGAATGCGCCCCCTGTTTGGTTGTCCCAAGACCTAGCGAAGGGGGCGGGGCAAGGCTAGTCTGTCAGGCCGAATTTCTTGAAAACGGCATCCTTGAAGTCCTCGTGGACGATCAGCTTGTCGCAATAAGGGCAGATCACATAGCCCTCGTCCCGGTCCACGGAAAGCCACACGCGGGGGTGGCCCAGCGCGCCTTCACCACCGTCGCAGGACACGCGCCACTGGTCGGTGATCTGAACTTCGCGCGGGGATGTCGGCATTCTCTGGCTCCACGGGTTGTCGTTGGCTGGACGGGCTTCTAGGTTGCGCATTCAGATACGGCAAAGCCCCCTTCCCGGCAAGACGAGAGAACCACGCGCATGAGTGATGCAGCCATTGAAATCACAGGTCTGGAAAAGACCTATGCCGCGCAGAAGGGGCAAGAGGCGAAAGTCGCGCTGAAAGGTGTCGATCTGCGCATTCCAAAAGGGTCAATCTTCGGGTTGCTGGGGCCAAATGGTGCCGGGAAATCGACGCTGATTAATATCCTTGCAGGTTTGGTGGTTAAATCAGCGGGACAGGTGAAAATCTGGGGCTTCGATCAGGATGTGAACCCACGGCAATCGCGCGCCTCGATTGGGGTGATGCCGCAGGAGCTGCATCTGGACCCGTTCTTTTCACCGCGCGGGGCACTGGAGGTTCAAGCCGGGCTTTACGGTGTGCCAAAGGAGCAGCGTCGCACGGACGAAATCCTGGAAACCATTGGCCTGACCGACAAGGCCGATGCGTATGCACGGTCCCTTTCGGGGGGCATGCGGCGGCGATTGCTGTTGGGCAAAGCGATGGTGCACATGCCGCATATTCTGGTGCTGGATGAGCCGACGGCAGGTGTCGATATCGAGCTGCGCAATATGCTGTGGGCCAATGTGCGCAAGATGAACAAGGCGGGAATGACGATCATCCTGACGACGCATTATCTGGAAGAAGCCGAGGAGATGTGCGACGAGATCGCGATCATCAATCACGGCCAGAAAATTGCGCAGGACAGTACGCTTAATCTATTGGGTCAATTGAACGCAAAGACGATGGTCATTGAACCGGACAGTGAGGCTCCGACACAGATTGCGCTGCCATCGGGGGTGGACATGACGCGCCGCCCGAATGGTGCGCTGGCGTTCACGTATGACCGCGCGACAACAAGCGCAGAGGCGATCCTGGCCACGGCCCGCACCGCTGGGATCACGATCAAGGATGTGAAGACCGAAGACCCTGATCTAGAGGATGTCTTCCTTGCGCTGACGTCAAACGTGTGACGCCTCCGGCGGGGATATTTGGAAAAAGCGAAAGCACGGGGTGCGCCTGAAGGGTCATAGCGGGCATTCAGAAAACACGGACAAAAGCGGTGACAAACCGAGAGAGGATTTGGGGACCCTCGCCGTTCAGATCTGACACATCCTGAAAGTACATGCCGATGGCGACAAGGCCAATCAGTACAAAGGCAACAAGGTTTCTGGTCCAGTTGTCTTTGATGAACCAGCCTTCATCCGGACCAAACCACCGCTCTCTTGCTTCGGCCAATGGCCAGAGCAGCAGAGCGCCCACGATCATGTAATCTGCCCAAATCAAAATGAATGTCCCATTCAGTTCTTGATTTGCTTAACCGCCGAATATGACAATTGCAGGGCGCCGCCGCTATTTTGCGGGCTGCAACATCCGACCCAGATTACGGCCCGCCACGATATGGACATGCAGATGCGGCACTTCCTGAATAGCATCTTCGCCCGCATTCGAAAGCAAGCGATACCCCGCGCCGCCCGCGGCCGGCTGAACCCCCATCTGCTGACAGATCGCCCCGATGGTACGGGTATAATCGACAATCTCAGCCTCTGAGGCTTCTAGCGCGAAGTGATCGTAACAGACATAAGCGCCCTTGGGGATCACGAGGATATGCTCAGGCGCCTGCGGATAAAGATCACGAAATGCCAGCGTGTGCTCGGTTTCCATAACAG
>CAKZXZ010000040.1 GCA_937883775.1 uncultured Paracoccaceae bacterium | reverse complement strand
ACCCTGAGCTCTTTGATCTGACCATCGCCCACATGGATTGCGACGCGTTCTACGCTTCCGTTGAAAAGCGCGACAATCCAGAGCTGCGCGACAAGCCCGTCATCATTGGCGGCGGGCGGCGCGGCGTTGTCTCAACCGCCTGCTACATCGCCCGCATCCGCGGCGTGAAATCCGCGATGCCCATGTTCAAAGCGCTCAAGCTGTGCCCCGACGCCGTGATCGTACGCGGCCGCATGAGCACCTATGTCGAGGTCTCCAAACAGATCCGCGCCTTGATGGAGGAACTGACCCCCGCGATCGAACCCCTCTCCCTGGACGAGGCGTTCATGGATCTCTCCGGCACCGCCAAACTGCACGGCGCGCCGCCTGCGGTGATGCTGGCGCGGCTGACCAAACGCATGAAGGATGAGATCGGGATCACCGGCTCCATCGGCCTCAGCCACAACAAGTTTCTGGCCAAGGTCGCCTCTGATCTCGACAAACCGCGTGGGTTTTCCGTGATCGGCAAAGCCGAAACCGACGCCTTTCTGCGCGACAAGCCCGTGCGCATGATCTGGGGGATCGGACCCGCAGGCCAAGCCTCCCTCGACAAGGCGGGCATCCGCACCTTCGCTGATCTCCTGCGCTGGGACCGGCGCGATCTGCACGCGCGGTTTGGCTCCATGGGCGACCGGCTTTATCACCTGGCCCGCGGTGAAGACCGCCGCCGGGTCTCCGCCCATTCCCCGATGAAGTCGATCAGCAACGAGACGACCTTTCACGACGACACCAACGACCCCGACATCCTTGACGGTCATATCTGGCGCATGGCCGAAAAGGTCAGCGACCGCGCCAAAGCCAAAGGGCTGGCAGGCCGCGTCATCACGCTCAAGCTGAAACGCGCCAACCATTCCCTGCTGACCCGCCGCACCTCCCTGCGCGACGCCACGCAGATGGCCGACCGCATCTACCGCACTGCACGAGACCTCTTTGACCAGACCCCCGATAGCGGCCCCTACCGCCTTCTGGGCGTCGGCATAAGCGATTTGACCAAAGACACCGAGGCCGATCTCAGCGGCGACCTTCTGGACCCAGAGGCCGCCAAACGCACCGATGCCGAACGCGCCGCCGATGAGATCCGCAAGAAGTTCGGCGCAGATGCCATCATCAAAGGTCGCGCGTTACGGTAGGTATTTTCGCTCTATTTCAATAAGTTGCTGCTTGCGCCACAACCCGCCGCCATAGCCCGTCAGCGATCCATCCGCACCAATCACCCGATGACACGGCACAATCAACGCGATCTGATTGGCCCCGTTCGCCCGGGCAACGGCGCGCGTCGCGGTTGGTTGGCCCAACTCCGTTGCCAAATCTCCGTAACTGCGCGTCTCACCCGCCGGGATCGTCAGCAGCGCCTCCCAGACACGTCGGGTAAAATCATTGCCCCGCAACGCCAAAGGCACCGAAAACCGCGCATTGCTCCCGTCAAAATAGGCCTTCAGCTCGTCCTCGACCTGCTCATGAACCCCGAACCGGCCAATGCCAAGACACTTACAATCCTTGTAAAGCCGCTTCAGCTCACCGGGCAGAGCCTTGCGATCCGCAAATTCCAGCAGGTACAGCGCCCGCTTGTCAGCCACCGCGATCATCGGCCCCAAAGGCGTGTCGATCCAATGCGCGCGCATCATCGGATCGCGGCTCAGCGCGCCGGGGCTTTGTCCCAAAAGCTTTGCAAATGCGTTGGCAAAGCCGGTTTGGCTGTCAAATCCCGCTTCCAGTTGCGCATCAATCACGCGCCCGCCGCCTTGCATCGCCTCAAAACCACGCCGCAGCCGCTCCAACCGGGCCATCTTTAGGAAGGTCATGCCATATTGACGCTGAAACGCACGTCGCGCGGTTGATGGATCAATTCCCATCGCAATGATATCGCCTTCCGACCACCGCCGATCCGGCGCAGCCTCCAGCGCGTCCATCAATTGTCTGATAACCGGGTCTTGCGTGGCCTGTGGCCCCATCGGCTTGCAGCGTTTGCACGCCCGATACCCGGCCTCCAGACACTCGCCGATATTCTCAAAGAACTGACAATTCTCGCGCTTGGGTTTGCGCGCAGGGCAGGTCAGCCGGCAGAAAATCCCGGTCGAACGGACACCGACATAGGCCTGCCCGTCATACACCGGATCTCGCTCAAGCAAGGCGCGATACAGCTCGTCATCAGAGGGAAGCGGAAACAACATACCGCGTTATACCGCGCCGCAAACCAAAGGCCCCGCCTTTTCGGGCGTTTATTCTGCAGCAAGCGGCAGGTTCTGTTCACCAATGGTGACCAGTTCGGCGATCACGTTCGTCAAAACCGCCCGAAATGCCTCGAAATTTGCGGATTTCGTGACGGCATGTTCATTCATGTACAGCGCGCGATCAATTTCGATCTGCACAACATGCTGTCCACGCGACGGGCGACCATAGGTCTGGGCAATATAGGCGCCAGCAAAAGGCGCATTGCGCACAACCCGAAGTCCGGCACTGACAAAAGCCGCCTCGACCCGGTCAACGATATCGGATCGTGCCGAAGCACCAAACCGGTCGCCCAACACGATCTCGGGGCGCGACATGGCACCACGCGCGATCGTATCAATGGCCTCATGCGGCATCGAATGGCAATCAATCAGGATGGCTTCTCCGAATTGCGTTTGCGTGGCGTCCAGAAGGCTTTGCAGCTTTGTGTGATAGGGCCGCCAATACGCATCAACACGGTGGCGCGCCTCAGAACGGGGCAGCTTGCCGCGATAGATCGCGCGCCCGTTGGCCACAACGCGCGGCACAACACCTAAACCGGAAGCAACACGCGGATTATGGGCAATCTTGCGCACATCCTCGATCAACGCCGGATCCAGCTCATCGCAGGATCGGTTCAGATCCACATAAGACCGTGGCGCACCCGCCCGCAAAAACGGAGCGCCAAAACCTGGTACAGCGCTGAACAACTCATCAACAAAAGCATCTTCCGAAGACCGGATCGTGCGTTCGTCCAGAACAGTGCTGGCCAAAAACGTCTTTGGATAGTCCGATCCGCTATGAGGCGACGCAAAAACGAGCGATGTCGTCTGCGCCTCTGGGGTGTCCAATGTATAAGCGTATTTGGGCATTTCGGCTCCGGCTTTGTTGCTTCAAACATAGACTGATTTTGTCAAAGTCCAAAAGCCCTTGATCCCCTGATCGACTCCTTTTATAGACCCCACACCTGACGCGATGCATTTCGCGTCCCTTTTGTTTTAGGGACCTGATATGTGTGGCTTACGGTATCATGGGCGCTTAGCTCAGCGGTAGAGCACTTCGTTGACATCGAAGGGGTCACTGGTTCAATCCCAGTAGTGCCCACCATGATTTTGAAACCCAGAGGCGCAGGGACGCGCCGCGAAAAAGGAGAAGGACCATGAAGGTCAGAAATTCCCTCCGCTCGCTCAAGCAGCGTCACCGCGACTGTCGCGTCGTGCGCCGCAAGGGTCGTGTGTATGTTATCAACAAGACGCAGCGCCGGTTCAAAGCCCGCCAGGGATAATCCGCAAGGCTGATCCACGCGAATATAGCCAAAAGGCCGCCTTCCGGGGCGGCTTTTTTTGTGCCTGCTGCATGCGTTGTCCACGCGCTCTTTGCTTGCGGATTGACAATAGGTCATCGACCTAATAACTAGTTTATAGGTCAACGACCTATACTAGGGATTACATCACCATGACGGCTCAATCCGAACAAAGCCCAAAAGGCGAAGCGCGACGCCTCGCCATCATCCGCAACGCACGCCGGATCTTGCTAAAAGACGGCTATGTGAACCTGTCTCTCAGGCAAATCGCAACAAACCTCGGAATGTCTGTCGGCAATCTGCAGTATTACTTCCCGACCAAAGACAGCCTTGTGCAAGCCACGATCGCAGACGAGACGGACCGCGCCCTCGGGCTGCTGTGGGAGATCACATGGACTCCGGATAACATGGAAGACTGCGTTGAAAACGCCGTGCGCTCCCTGCTCAATCATTATGCCAGCGATGCAGGACAGTTCTACTCAATCGCCGAGTTCCTTGCCCTGCATGATCCGGACTACGCAAAACTCAAATCCGAGGCATATCACTACATTTTTGGCTATATCACCAAGCTGATCGGCCTCGTCGCACCTGAACTGGACAGCGAAAAACGCATGAGCCTCGCCCATGTTTTCGTAGCGATTATTGATGGTGCTTCGCTTCAGGTGCAGCTTGCCGCCAGCACGCCAAAGGCGCGGGCCTTCGAACAGCTCATCGCGGACACTGCGAAAGCCATCATCTTGCTCATCAGAACATGGGAATAACCAATGCACTGGCTCTATCTCTGCCTCGCGATCACTGCCGAGATTATTGGCAGTAGCGCAATCAAGCACTCTGACGGCTTCACCAAAGCGGCCCCCGCCGCCGTCGGCTTGGTCAGCTTTGGGGTTGCGCTGTATTTCCTCGCGCTGGCCTTGCGCGTCCTGCCGTTGGGCATCGCTTACGCCATCTGGGCGGGAGCGGGGATCGTGATGATTACGCTGGTTGGCTGGTTGGTCTTCCAAGAGCAAATCGACCTACCGGCTTTTGTCGGCATCGCCCTGATCGTCACGGGCGTCGGTGTGATTAATCTACTGTCCGGCTCCGTACCTCATTGATCTGAAAAGGAGAAACACATGCTGAAATGTTCTTTTTGTGGCCTGAACGCGTCCCAGGTGGCCCATCTTCTGGCAGGCCCTGATGTAAACATCTGTAGCGATTGCGTGCGCGTCGGTATACGCGTCGTGGAAACTCAAGACGCGATTGACGACGTCTCAGACCCCCTCCCTCAATACCCCGAGGCAGAGCTTGATCTTCTGCTCAGCCGGGCCGCAACGACCTGCACATTGGTGGACCGGTCACGCGACAGACTGCAGCGTCAGGTCAATGAATTGCGTAAACGCGACATCGGGTGGGCTATTATTGGCACAGCGCTGGGAATGTCGCAGCAAGCCGCACAGGAAAGGTTTTCCTGATTAGGCCACCTATGCATAAGTGCCGCGACAAAAAACAGGGCATGTGGCATGGCAGACATTACACTTCTTGACGGCGGCCTGGGCCAGGAGCTGGTCCACCGCTCGGGCGACAGGCCAACTCCGCTATGGTCGACGCAAGTGATGATCGACCACCCCGGTCTGGTTGAGGAAATTCACCGCGACTTTTACGCCGCCGGTGCGACCGTAATCGCAACCAACACCTATGCGCTGCACCACGACCGTCTTGAAAAAGCAGGGCTGACAACGCCCTTGCCGGATCTGATTGCATGCGCCTTGTCCGAAGCCAAGGCAGCCCGCGCAACCAAACCGGGCGCGCGTATCCTTGGCTCAATCGGGCCGCTGATCGCCAGCTACCGTGCCGATTTGCACCCGCCCATCGCACAAGCCGCGCCGCTTTACACCGAGCTGGCTCAAGCCTTGGCACCGCATGTCGACGTCATCGGGTTTGAAACCGTGCCCTCGCTTGAAGCAGGGCGCGCTGCGATCGCCGCAACGCAGGACATCGACACACCCGTCTGGCTGGCCTTCACATTGGACGATCAGGACGGCACCAAACTGCGGTCCGGCGAACCCCTTGCCGAGGCATTGGCGGTCGCTCAAACCGGAGCAGACGCGATCATAGCCAATTGCTCTGCTCCCGAAGTGATGGCCGACGCGATGGAAATTTTCGCAACAGGCGCTCTGCCCTTCGGAGGGTATGCCAACGGGTTCACCAAGATTGCCGAAGGCTTCCTGACCGATGCCCCTACCGTCGATGCGCTAACCAAACGCCAGGATCTGGGGCCCGAAGACTACGCGAAATTCGCATCGAAATGGGCATCACAAGGCGCCACGATCATCGGCGGCTGCTGCGAGATCAGCCCGGCGCATATCAAAGCTGTTCATGATGCGTTGATCGCGCAGGGTCACGACATCGTTTAATCCACGAAAAAGGCCGTCCCAAGCGGAACGGCCTTCTTTCTCAATCACTCTGAGCCGGGCTTAGCCTTCATAGGTCGGCTGCTGCTCCAGACGCTCTTGCGTGCTGTCGATATAGACCCGCACCGCACCATCGTCACTGCGCTTGATCTGCAGTTCCTCAAAAGTCACAGCGACGGCCTTTTCGCCCAAACCAAGGAACCCGCCCACGTCGATCACCGCGCGGTCCATCTTGCCGTCATCGGTCAGAAGCAACTCACCGATTTCGCCAACATCTTCATCGTTCGAACCGTAGACGCGCGCACCGGTCAGGTCTTCGGCGCTCAGGTCGTTCACTTCAACGGTGGTGTAGCCGTCCCGCTCAACCGACGGGGTCTCAAGCATCTCGCGCTCGGCATCGGTCGCAGCCATCTCGGCATCGGTTTCCATTTCGTTTGCCTCGGCATTGTCGCTCCAGCCGCCTGTCATCGACACGCGCTCATACGCCGGAGCTTCTTCCACGCCAGCGGCGTTGGCATTCACGACCAGAAAGAACTCACCCGAGTCGCCTTCCTCGGGGATGAACTTGATCTGATCCATCGCCATCGCGACGTCTTTCTCGCCCATGCCCAGGAACCCACCGACGCCAACGATCACGTTCTGTACCTGACCGTCACGGTTCAAGACCAGCTCATTGATCTCGCCGATATCGTCCCATTCGGTCTCACCGCCTTCAGCAACGGTGCCTTCGATCTGCGCTTCGGACGCATAGACACGCATGCCGATGAACTCAGACGCGTTCAGGTGCGTCTCGGCGTCAAATTCCGTATCCTGGAATGTCGCCATGTTTGTATCCGCATAAGCGGCGGTGCTCAGTACCAAAGCAGCAGCGGTTGTTGTCATGAAATGTTTCATCTTGATGGTCCTCCAGTTGAGCTGCGCAAGCAGCGATATGTTGGGCCAACCGTGGAAGGTGAAATATGGTTCCGAAAAATTACTTTCGTTTAAAATAGATTAAACCGTTTTAAATAAACAACTTTTTTTGGGAACCTCCGGGATATTCTACACGTTCTCCCTATTGGGCTTACGCAGCAAGGCACCATATTCCTTGCGCAACATCTCCAGCTTTGGGTCAATGTATCGCTCGCAAAACGGCCCATCCCCGTTGCGCGCCGCATAATTCTGGAACCGCTCATCTGACGCTTTGAACGCCTCAAACGGCAGAACCCGCGTGACAAGCGGCGCGTCAAAAGCCTGCTGCAGATGGATCAAAGCCCGGCCAACCACCCGGGCTTGCGCTGCGTCATGCACATAAACCGCACTGCGATACTTCCCGCGCATCTTGTGGTTTGAGGTGCTCGCATGGGTCCGCAGATGAACCTCCAAAAGCGCCTCCAAAGGAAGCGCCTCCGGGTCGAACATCACATCGACAGCTTCTGAGAAACCATCATCAGGCGGAACGCTCGCAATAAACCCTTGCGCGACTGACCTGACCCCAGCAAGCGCCTGAAACACCGCTTCGGTGCACCAATGACACCCGCCGCCAAGGCCGCTCCGCTGCACTATTCCGCAGCGTCCCGCCGGGGCAGAACCCAATCGGGGCGGATGAAGTGACAGGTATAGCCGTGCGGGATGCGCTCCAGATAATCCTGATGCTCGGGCTCGGCGTCCCAAAAGGGCCCAACCGGTTCCACCTCGGTCACGACCTTACCGGGCCAAAGCCCCGACGCCTCGACATCGGCAATAGTGTTCAACGCCTCTGCTTTCTGATCCTCGTCGACATAGTAGATCGCCGACCGGTACGACATGCCCCGGTCATTGCCCTGACGGTTCAGCGTCGTCGGATCGTGGATCTGGAAGAAGAACTCAAGCAGACGCCGATATGAAATCACCTCTGGGTCAAACAGAATTTCGATCCCCTCAGCATGGGTGCCGTGGTTACGATAGGTCGCGTTCGGCACGTCCCCGCCCGTATAGCCGACGCGGGTCGCGGTGACCCCCGGCAGTTTGCGGATCAGATCCTGCATGCCCCAAAAACAACCTCCAGCCAAAACAGCGCGTTCCTGTGCCATGCGCACTCCTTTCATGTTTTGCGTTGAATATAATGTGGGGCGCTGAGGTCCAAAAATCCACCTGCTGCACGCAGGCGTGAGCATTCGGACTTGCAGGGAATGTTATAGTATAACATAACGCGTCCCATGAAAAATCTTGCACCGCTGATTCTTGTTCTGGCCCCGCTCACCGCCCACGCAGAAGCCCCGCGTGTGGCCACCGATATCTTGCCCGTTCACGCCCTGACCGCACGCGTCATGGAGGGTGTTGGCACACCTGATCTGATCGTGCCCGCCAATGCGTCACCGCATGGTCATTCGCTGCGTCCCTCTGAGGCGCAAGCGCTGGATGAGGCGGATCTGGTCATCTGGATTGGCGAGTCTCTCACGCCATGGCTCGAAGGGCCGCTGGACGCGCTTGGAACAGATGCCGCCAAACTGGAACTGCTCGAGGTCGAAGGGCTCACGCTCCACGATTTCCGCGAAACGGTCACGTTCGAGCAGCACGGCGAGCATGACGATCATGGCGAAGAAGCGCATGACGACCATGGCCATGAGGGCCACGATCACGCCGAGCACGACGAGGCCAAGGATGAACATGCCGGTCACGACCACGGGCATGACCACGCCAAGGAAGAAGATCACGCCGGGCACGACCATGCCAAGGAAGAAGAGCACGCAGGTCACGACCATGCCAAAGAAGAAGAGCACGCAGGTCACGATCATGAAGAACATGCAGGCCATGAAGGGCATGACCACGCCCATGATGGTGTTGACCCGCACGCATGGCTCGACCCTGCGAACGCGCTGATCTGGACCGATACAATTGCCGCAACCCTGTCTGAAATCGACCCGGACAATGCGGCGGCCTACGCTGCAAATGCACAAGCCGCACGCGCTGAAATCACGGCTGCACAGGCCGAAGTGACTGACATGCTCGGCTCTGCGCAAAGCGCCAGCTACGTCGTCTTTCACGATGCCTACCAGTATTTCGAAGCGCAATTTGACCTCAGCCCACTGGGCGCGATCCGTCAGGGTGACGCCGCAGATCCCAGCCCGGCCCGTATCGTCGAGCTGCGCGAAGAGATCGAAGAGCGGGGCGTGGCCTGCGCCTTGTCCGAACCCCAGTTCAACACCCAGATGATCGATACGGTGCTGGAAGGGACCGACGCCAAAACCGTCTCAATCGACCCGCTGGGCGCCACAATTGAACAAGGCCCGGGTTTTTATCCCAACCTTCTCAAGGCGATGGCAACGTCGATCGCAAGCTGTGTGAACTAAAGGCCGTTCACCGGCACTTTAAGCACCGGGTTGCCGTCCTCATCGGTCGGCACCTCACCGGCCCGCATATTCACCTGCAAGGACGGGATAATCAGCTTGGGCATGCTCAGCTGCGCATCCCGTTCGGTGCGGAATTTGACAAAGTCTTCTTTCGTCTTGCCGCCGCCCACGTGAATGTTGTGCGCCTTCTCATCGCCCACCGTCGTCTCCCACGCGATATTGCGTCCGTTGGGGCCGTAATCATGGCACATGAAAAGCCGCATCGCGTCAGGCAGTTGCAGGATCTTCTGGATCGAGTCGTATAGCTCCTCTGCCGATCCGCCCGGAAAATCGCACCGGGCCGAGCCACCATCAGGCATGAACAGCGTGTCCCCAACAAACGCGGCATTCCCCATCACATGCACCATACACGCAGGCGTGTGGCCGGGGGTGGCCATCACAAACACCTCCATCTCGCCAACACGATACGTGTCGCCATCGCGAAACAACGCATCGAATTGCGATCCGTCACGCTGAAACGCGGTCCCTTCATTGAAGACCTTGCCAAAGACGTCCTGCACCACCGTGATCTTCTCTCCGATCCCGATCTTGCCGCCCAGATGCTGCTGAATATAAGGCGCCCCCGACAGATGATCGGCATGGACATGCGTTTCGATGATCCATTCCAGCTCCAACGCGTTCTCGCGAATGAACGCGATCATCTGATCTGCGTGGTCATAAGTGATGCGCCCGGCGTAATAGTCGATATCCATGACGCTATCGACAACGGCACACGCGTTCGAGGCAGGGTCCTGCACGACATAGGAAATCGTATGCGTCGCCTCATCAAAGAAACCCGTCACTTTGGGCGTCACGTCCATCTTGATAGGATCATCCATTGCGTCTCTCCCTTATGCCGCGACCAGAACGTGTCGCTGCGCCCATGTCGCGATCCAGATGCCCACAACAAGTGCTGCAACGAAAATCATAACCGAGGTATTACCCGTTCCCAAAGCCGGAAGCGCGCCGCCCGGGCAGAAGCCCGCAATGCCCCAGCCAACACCAAACGTCGCCGAGCCTGCGATCAACCGCGCGTCGATATCGCTCTTGCTGGGCAGGTGAAATTTGCTGTCCGCCAGCGGTCTGGGTTGTTTGAGAACCAGACGGTAGCCGATAAAGGTGACGACCAAAGCGCCCCCCATCACGAAGGCCAAACTCGGATCCCAGGCTCCGAAGATATCAAAGAAGTTCAGCACCTTCGCCGGATTTGCCATCCCCGAAATAAGAATGCCCATCCCGAAGATCACGCCGATCAGATAGCCCGCGATCAACCGCATCGCCTAGCCCCCCACCACATGTCGAACGACGAAAACGGTCACGAACGTGGCCACCATGAAAACACCCGTCGCCACCAGCGACCGGGGCGACAGCCGCGCATTTCCGCAGACCCCATGACCAGACGTACAGCCCGCCCCGAACGTGACACCAACGCCAACGATCAACCCGCCGACCACCAGCATCAGCGGGGTCACCGGCACCGTAATCTCAGGCCGAAACCCGGTCAGCAACGCCGCCAGTACAGGGGCCGATACCATGCCCGCCAGCACCGCTGCGCGCCAACTCCAATCGCTGCGCGTATATGGAACGATGGCCCCTGTCAGCACGCCTGTTGCCCCCATGATCCGGCCCAGCACCGCCATCAAAAGCACAGCGGCCAGCCCAATCAGCGCACCGCCCGCAAGCGATATCAAAGGGGTAAACTCGGTTTCCATTAAGGCTTCCATTCACATTCGTTTTTTAGAATATGATATGGAGGGATCGGAAAATCAACCCTTAGTCATAACTCCGCTGATCCTCGATCAGAACGCCGTCCTTTGGAAGGCTGTCCGGTGCAACAACCTCGACCGTGCCTTTCAGCTTCAGCACATCCTGAACCGATTTCGCATAATCGCCACCCGGGCTCTCAATGCGCACGGTCATCACATCCGCATCGCCGTCACGCGTGGCAATGACCCGCGCGCGGGTCACCTCGGGATGGGCGTTCACCAACGCTGCGACCTGCTCGGGCCGCACGAACATGCCCTTGATCTTGGTCGTCTGATCGGCGCGCCCCATCCAACCCTTGATCCGCATATTCGTGCGCCCGCAAGGGCTTTGCCCCGCCATCACCGCACTCATATCGCCAGTCGCAAATCGCACCAGCGGATAATCCGGGTTCAGCGCTGTGACCAAAACCTCGCCCACTTCGCCGTCTGGCACAGGGTCTCCGGTTCCCGGCGTCACAATTTCGACGATAACGTGTTCATCCACGATCATGCCCTCCATCGCATCGCTCTCATAGGCGATATGGCCCAGATCCGCGGTCGCATAGCACTGTCGACAAGTGATCCCACGGCCCGTGTAATAGTCCCGCAGCGCCGGGAACAGCGCGCCGCCGGACACCGCCGCCTTGGTGATGCCAAGCGAAACGCCCATTTCGTCCGCCTTCTCAAGGATCACCTTCAGATAATCCGGCGTGCCTGCATAAACCGTTGCACCCACAGCCGCAGCTGCCTCCACCTGCAGCGCGGTTTGCCCCGTCCCCGCAGGCAATACCATCGCCCCGACCGCATGAGCGGCATTCTCGAACATCGTCCCCGCAGGCGTCAGATGATAGCCAAAGCAGTTCTGCACCACATCGTCAGCTCCAACGCCCAACGCATGCAGGAACCGGCCAAAGCGCCACCAATCCCGGCTATTGCCCCCCGGTTCATAAATCGGCCCAGGCGATTGGAAAACATGGCTCGCGTTGCGCACAACCAGCCCCCCAAACGGCGGCTTGGCCTTCTGCCGTTCGCTCAGCTCAGACTTCCGGAACACCGGCAAAGAGGCAAGATCGCGTAGCGCCCCCAAAGGCTCGTCCAGCAACCCGTTCAACGCCTCCAGCTGTGCTGCCGCCCGCGCCTCTGCCGACCGCGTCTCAAGAGCGTCGTAATGGCTCACGACAACCACCGCTTGCGCCGGCGATAAGACCGCACATCGCGAAACGATTTGCGCCCCTCATCGCTCATCCCCAGATAGAACTCTTTCACATCCGGGTTCTCGCGCAACTCAGCGGCGGGCCCGTCCATCACAACCCGCCCGCTTTCCAGGATGTAGCCATAATGCGCAAATCGCAGCGCCACATTGGTGTTCTGCTCGGCCAGCAGGAAACTCACGCCTTCGTTCTCATTCAGGCTCTTCACGATCCCGAAAATCTCTTCGACCAGCTGCGGCGCCAACCCCATCGACGGCTCATCCAGCAGGATCGTCTCAGGGCGACTCATCAAGGCGCGCCCAATAGCGCACATCTGCTGCTCCCCGCCCGAGGTGTAACCCGCCTGGGATTTCCGCCGCTCTTTCAACCGGGGGAAATAGTTGTAAACCAGTTCCAGATCCGCATCGACCGCCCCGCGCCCGTCGCGCCGCGTATAAGCGCCGGTCAGCAGGTTTTCCTCAACCGTCAGATGTTCAAAACAATGCCGCCCTTCCATGACCTGAATAACACCGCGCTTGACCAACTCCGAAGGAGAGCTGTCCTGCACCGGCGCGCCCCGATACTCGATCGAGCCTTTGGTGACCTCACCGCGCTCGGAATGCAGCAGGTTCGAAATGGCCTTCAGCGTCGTCGTCTTGCCTGCCCCGTTGCCGCCCAGCAACGCGGTGATCCCGCCTTTGGGCACACTCAGACTCACGCCCTTCAATACGAGGATGACGTGATTATAAATCACCTCGATATTGTTGACCTCAAGAAGCGTCTCTTCGGTCTGTCCAGCGTCCAGCATGGGCTTTCACCTTTGCGAAAATATCCAAATGCCCCGGCCCGCCCACAAGCAGGCCGGGGCAATCATCTTAGCTGTCTGCGCAAGCAGGCGTGATGTTGTTCTCAGCGGCAAACGCCTCTGAATCCGCCATGATAAGCGGCTGGATCACGTCCTTGTCGCTGTCGATCCAATCGGAAATGATATTCCACTCCTTCGCCGTGGCATCCCACTGCTGGATCTTGCCTTGGCCAGACCCGCCATGGTTCTCACACGACACTGCAAAGGCGGGGCCAAAGTTCGGCATTCCAAGCTCTTCCATCAGCGCTTCGGTGATCTCCAACGCAGCCATGCCATCGCGCATCATCGCAGGCGTGATATCCGCCTCGCCATGAATTTCCTGCGCTTTTTTCACAGCTTCCGCGGCCAGCATCGCCGCATAGAACCCACGATTGTAAAGCACGGTGCCCACCTGATCGCCCGCACCGGCAGCCTTGCCCGTGTCCAGCACATAGGTCTTCAGATCATCGTAAATCGGGAAATCCGAACCGACATTGTGCATCGCAAGCGACTTGTACCCATTGGCTCCGTCACCCGCAGGCAGCACGTCATTTTCCGAACCAGACCACCAGACGCCGATGAAATTCTCCATCGGGAAGCGGATGTTGGCGGCTTCCTGAATTGCGACCTGGTTCATGACGCCCCAGCCCCACATAATCACGTAATCGGGACGCTCGCGGCGGATTTGCAGCCACTGCGATTTCTGCTCCTGACCGGGGTGGTCGACGGCAATCGTCGTCAGCTCATAGCCGTGCTTGCCTGACAGCTCTTCCAGCGTGCGGATCGGCTCCTTGCCATAGGCCGAGTTGTGATAGACGAGCGAGATTTTCTTGCCGCTCAGATCACCGCCGTTTTCCTCCAGCAGGTGCTTGATCGCAATCGACGCGCCATCCCAGTAATTCGCGGGGTAGTTAAAGACGTTGTTGAACACCTTGCCGTTCGCAGCAGACGTGCGCCCGTAACCCATCGTGTGAAGCGGGATGCCGTCAGCCTCGACCTTCGGGATCAGCTGATACGTAATTCCGGTCGACAGCGGCTGATACACCAACGAGCCTTCGCCCTTGGTCGCCTCATAGCATTCCACACCCTTCTCGGTGTTATACCCCGTCTCGCATTCCAGCACGCGGGTCATCACACCACCGATGCCACCGTCACGCTCATTCAGCAGCGTAAAGTAATCCGCATAGCCATCCGCAAACGGGATACCGCCCGCCGCATATGGGCCTGTGCGATAGCTCAGCGACGGAAATACCAAATCCGCCAGAACAGGGCTTGCCGCCATCACAGCGGCCACAGCCATTGAAGCAAGTCTCTTTTTCATTGTGGTCTCCTCCCTAAGGAACTCCAGTTGATGTCTGTCGGGGTGCACCCCGATCCTTGTTTCAGCGCGCCCGCCCCGGACCTGATCCGGGGCCTCGCGCCATCTCTCACGACCGCCCGCTTAATGCGGGAACGGCCACAATCTCAGCTTTTCTTTGGCCAGCTTCCAAAGCTGCGCCAGCCCATGCGGCTCTGCGATCAGAAACAGCACGATAAGCGCGCCAACGATCACAAACTCAAAATGCGTGGCCAGCGCCGTGTCCCAACCCAGACCGCCCACCAGAATGTTCTTCAGCGCGACAGGCAGCAGCACCATAAAGGCCGCACCCGCAAACGCCCCAAAGATCGACCCAAGCCCGCCGATGATAATCATGAACAGCACCAGGAACGACTTGTTGATGCCGTAGACCTCGCCCACCTCAACCGCGCCCAGATAGACCGCAAACAGCAGCGCGCCTGCAATGCCGATAAAGAACGAACTGACCGCAAAGGCCGTCAGTTTCGCCTTCAACGGATTCACCCCAATGATCTCAGCCGCGATATCCATGTCCCGGATCGCCATCCACGACCGCCCGATGGTGCCCCGCGTCAGGTTCCGCGCAAGCCATGCGCAGAAGGTCACGAAGACAAGGCAAACCATGTATTTCGCCCAAGCCTCCACATTCGGGCCAGTGACAGGCACGCCGAACACAAACCGCTCGGGCGCCGAAATCTGACCAGACGCCGAATAGTTGTAAAACCACGGCACCTTGTTGAAGAGCCAGACAAGAAAGAACTGCGCCGCCAGCGTCGCCACCGCCAAATAGAAGCCTTTGATGCGCAAAGACGGCAGGCCAAAGAGCACGCCCACCCCCGCCGTAATGAACCCCGCCAGCAGCAGATGAACCATGATCGACACATCCGGGAAGGCCGTCATCAGCTTGTAACAAGCATACCCGCCCACAGCCATGAAGCCGCCCGTGCCCAGCGACACCTGCCCGCAATAGCCCGTCAGAATGTTCAGCCCAATCGCCGCAATCGCGTAGATCAGGAAAGGCACCATGACCGCATTGGCCCAGTAATCATTGATGATGAACGGAATGATCCCAAACGCGATGACCAGCACGAAGTAATAACGATACCGGTCAAACGCGATCGGGAAAGTCTGGCTGTCATCCACATAGGACGTCTTGAAATCGCCTGCTTCGCGGTAAAACATCAGGCAACCTCCCCATCATCATAGCGCGGCGCGCGATTGGGCCGCTTAGCATAGCCCTTCTCCTCGGCATGGCGCACCAGCCAAAAGTAAGCGAAAACACCGATCCCTGCACCGCCCGCCGCCAATAAAAGCGCCGTCATCATCTCAGTGGTATTCGTCGGATCCGCCGTCAAAGCCAGATATCCAAAGGCCCAAAAGCCCGACCAAGCCACCACATTCAAAATCGCAATCAGCTTGCTCATGGTCACACCCTCTCGATGATTTTCTCGCCAAACAGCCCTTGCGGCCGGAAGACGAGGAACAGCAGCGCCAGCACATAGGCGAACCAGTTTTCGGTCGCGCCACCGATCATCGGGCCGATGGTGAACTCAAAAAGCTTCTCGCCCACCCCAATAATCAACCCGCCCACAATCGCGCCGGGGATCGAGGTGAAGCCGCCCAGCATCAACACCGGCAGCGCCTTCAACGCAATCAGCGACAGCGAGAACTGCACGCCCGATTTTGCGCCCCACATGATGCCCGCGACCAACGCAACAAAGCCCGCCAGCGACCAGACCAACACCCAGATGAAGTTCAGCGAAATACCCACGCTCAACGCCGCCTGATGGTCATCCGCCACCGCCCGCATCGCGCGGCCCTGCTTGGTGTATTGCGCGAACGCCACCAGCGCGATGACCAGCACCGCCGCGACCAAAGCGGCCACCATATCCAGCTTGTCGATGAAGAACCCAAAGAAGTTGTCGGATCCCAGAAACGCCGTGTTCTCCTCCACCCAGATCGAAGCCCCTTGCGGCAGCCCCACATCCAGCTTCTTGATCTCGGAGCCCCACATCAGATCGCCCACGCCTTCAAGGAAATAGGCCAGACCAATAGTCGCCATGAACAAAATGATCGGTTCCTGGTTCACCAAATGACGCATCACAAAATGGTTCACCGCCCAGGCGAAGAAGACCATCAAGATCATGGTTAAGAGTATCGCCGCCAGCGCGGGCACGTTCCATCCAAAGTAATGCACATCCGTGCCGAAGATCGCGTTAATCAGATGCGCAAACGGCACCTGCCCTTCCATGATCCCGACCAGCGTCAGCGCGGCGAACAGCGCCATCACACCTTGCGCATAGTTGAAGATACCGGACGCTTTGAAAATCAAAACGAAACCGAGTGCCACTAGCGCATAAAGCACGCCCGCCATAAGGCCATTCAGGACAACCTCGACACCAAAAAGAAACTGGTCAGTCATCGCACCCTCCTGCGGTCAGGTCTGCACGTGAATATGCATCCGATCTGCATAGGATATGCATCCGGTCTGCATGCGGGCTGCATCGGAAATTCGGGGCAAAATCAGTCATGGGCCACCCCCAGATACGCGTCGATCACGTCTTGATTGTTGCGCACCTCATCGGGCGTGCCGTCGCCGATTTTCTTGCCGTAATCCATCACGACAACGCGGTCCGACAGGTCCATCACAACGCCCATATCGTGCTCGATCAGGGCAATTGTGGTGCTGAATTCGTCATTCACATCAAGGATGAAGCGGCTCATGTCCTCTTTCTCCTCGACATTCATCCCCGCCATCGGCTCATCCAGCAGCAAAAGCTTCGGCTCTGCCGCCAGTGCACGGGCCAGCTCCACCCGCTTTTTCAGACCGTAAGGCAGCCGCCCCACGGGCGTCTTGCGGATGTGCTGAATTTCAAGGAAGTCTATGATTTTCTCAACTTTTTCGCGCTGCGCGGTCTCTTCCGCCTGCGCCTTGCCCCACCAGATTGCCTGCTGAAACATGTTGGTTTTCATATGCGTCAGACGGCCCGTCATGACGTTGTCCAGCACCGTCATCCCTTCGAACAAAGCGATGTTCTGAAACGTCCGCGCGATGCCCTGCTGGGCGACCTGATACGGCTTCATCGAAGGCCGTTTCTTGCCGTGAAACCAGACCTCCCCTTCCTGCGGATGATAAAACCCGCTGATGACGTTCAGCATCGAGGATTTGCCCGCCCCGTTCGGCCCGATAATCGCACGGATTTCGCCCTCACGAATATCAAACGAGATATCCTTGATCGCCACCACACCGCCAAAGCGCAGCGTGATGTTCTTCATCTCCATCATGACGCCGCCAATCTTGCGCCCGTCCTCGGTGATGTAGCCGTCTGCCATGTCTTTCATGATGCCACCTGACTGTAATTGCTCATGAAATCACTCCGCCGCCATCTGCTGTTGCTGGTCGACAACCTTCACATCGCGCAGCTCCAGCGTCGCTTTGATCGCGCCTTTGCGCCCGTCCTCATAGGTCACTTCCGTCACCGTCGAGACCGTGTCAGACCCGTCGTACAGCGCGTTAATCAGATCCGAGAATTTCTCCTCCACAATCCGGCGGCGAACCTTGCGGGTGCGGGTCATCTCGCCGTCATCCGCATCCAGCTCTTTATGAAGGACCAGAAAGCGGTGAATCTGACAGCCTGACAGCATTTCGTCCTGCGCGATGCTCTCGTTGACCTCTTCCACATGGGACTGGATCGTTGCCAGAACCTGCGGATGGCCCGCCAGTTCCTGATAGCTGGCATAGGCGATGTTGTTGCGCTCTGCCCAGTTTCCGACGGCGGTCAGATCAATGTTAATAAAAGCCGTGCACATCGCACGGTCGGCACCAAAGACAACGGCCTCAAGAATATTTGGGAAGAACTTCAGCTTGTTCTCGACGTATTTCGGCGCGAACAGCCGCCCGTCGGCCATTTTGCCCACGTCCTTGGCACGGTCGATAATGCGCAGCTGACCTGTCTCAGGCTCAATGAAACCCGCATCACCCGTGGCCACCCAGCCCTCACCGTCCTTGGTATCCTTGGTGCTGTCAGCGTTCTTGAAATACTCCACAAACACGCCCGGAGAGCGGTAAAAGACCTCGCCATTATCCGCAATCTTCAGCTCCACACCCGGCGTCGGCGTGCCGACCGTATCGGAACGAACCTCGCCGTCTTTTTGCTGCGTGATGAAGACAGATGCTTCGGTCTGGCCATAAAGCTGCTTCAGGTTGATCCCCAAAGAGCGATAGAAATCAAAGAGTTCCGGGCCAATCGCCTCCCCCGCGGTATAGCCCACACGAACCTTCGAAAGGCCCAGCGTGTTCTTCAAAGGCCCATATACAAACAGATTGCCCAGCGCATATTTCAGCTTGTCCACGCCGCTGACATCTTGGCCATCCAGGATCTTCGGACCCACCCGTTTTGCATGTGCCATGAACGTCTTGAACAGCCACTGCTTCAGGCGCCCTGCATCCTCCATCCGGATCATCACGTTGGTCAGCTGCGTCTCGAAAATCCGGGGCGGGGCAAAGTAGTAAGACGGCCCGATCTCGCGCAGATCCGTCATCATCGTGCCGGCACTTTCGGGGCAGTTCACACAGAACCCGGTCCAATAGGCCTGCCCGATGGAAAAGATGAAATCCCCGACCCACGCCATCGGCAGATAGGCCAGCACCTCATCCCCCGGCAGAAGGTTGTCGAACTCGGCCGAGTTCTTCGAGGTCTCGATAATGTTCCGGTTCGACAGCACCACGCCTTTGGGCCGCCCCGTTGTGCCGGAGGTGTAAAGCATCACGCATGTGTCGTCGTAATCCAGCCCTTGCCAGCGCACCTCCAGTTCCTTGTCAAACCGTTCATGCGCGGCTTTGCCGGTGGCCTGAATATCGCCCAGCGCGTTCATATGCGTGTGGTCGTATTTCCGCATCCCGCGGCGGTCCTGATAGATGATCTGGTCAATACCGCTCACGGTTTGCTGCACTTCGATGACCTTATCGACCTGCTCTTGATCGCCTACGATCACAAAGCGCGCGCCGCAGTGTTCAAGCACATAAGCCATCTCTTCAGCGACGGCGTCCTGATACAATGGCACCGGCACCGCACCGCACATTTGCGCGGCGACCATCGACCAATACATCGCCGGACGGTTGCGCCCGATAATGGCAATGAAGTCACCCTTTTCGACGCCGAGCTCCAAAAGGCCCAGCGCAATCGATCTGATCTCGGCCTCGGCCTCGGCCCAGGTCCAGCTTTGCCAAATGCCGAATTCCTTCTCGCGATAGGCAGGCTTGTCGCCAAACGCCGACACGTTGCGCGCAAGAAGATGCGGAATAGAGACCAACGCCCCTTCGGACGCAGCAGTCGTTGTCATCGTGAAGTCCTCCCAGACCTGCACCTATGGCAGTTCCCCGGTCTTAGCGTCGGGGTTGTAAAATATGATGGGGCGGGTTCGACGTTGCGTCAAATGATTTTTTTGAACAAGTGTTCAGTTATGGTTGCGCGCCATTGGCATCCGGCTGGATTTTGCCTAAGCCTTCGACAGATCGGGAGGGATGCATGACACATCTTTGGGTACGCGCCGAGGAACGCGAACATGAACAGCGGGTCGGCCTGACACCCCAAGGCGCAAAAGCGCTTCTGGACGCTGGTTTGCGCGTGACCGTCGAGGACAGCAGCGCCCGGGCGATTCCCTTACAGGATTATAAAGACGCCGGTTGCGAAATCGCCGCCGAGAATTCATGGCGGCAGGCGCCAGAGGATGCGATTGTCTTTGGCCTGAAAGAACTGCCCGAAGACGGCACCGCGCTAACCCATCGCCACATCATGTTCGGGCATGCCTACAAAGGACAACCGTCCGGCAAGAAACTGCTGGAGCGGTTCAAGACAGGCGGCGGGACGCTTTACGATCTGGAGTATCTGGTGGCCGAGGATGGTCGCCGGGTTGCAGCTTTCGGGTATTGGGCGGGCTATGCCGGAGCCGCTGTCGCCTTGAAATGCTGGGCTGCGCAACAGCGAGACGACATCTGCGGACCCGTCGGCGTCTATGACAGCTCAAAGCATCTGCTGGCCGATCTGCAAACCGATCTGAGCGGGGCGTTCACCCGCCCGACCGCGCTTATCATTGGCGCCTTGGGCCGCGTTGGCACCGGGGCGGCGGATCTGTGCACGCATATGGGCGTGCCGGTCACGGGCTGGGATATGGCCGAGACCGCCCATGGTGGCCCTTTCCCCGAAATCCTGCAGCATGAGCTGTTCTTCAACTGCATCCTTGCGCGCCCCGGCACGCCTGTTTTTGTCCCCGCCTCAGCCAAAACAGCTGACCGCAAACTCAGCGTGATTGGCGATATCGCCTGCGATCCTGACAGCAATTTCAACCCGATCAAGGTCTATGACCGCGTCACGACATGGGAAGAACCGGCGTTACGCGTCCATGATGCGCCGATGCTGGATGTCACCGCAATCGACAATCTGCCTTCGATGCTGCCCGTCGAAAGCTCTGAAGATTATGCAGGGCAATTACTGCCCACATTGATGCAGCTCGACGCCATCGACAGCGGCGTCTGGGGCCGTGCGAAAGCAACATTCGACACTCATATTGAAAAGGTTTGAGCCATGACGATCCATTGGTGCGGCACCGGTCTGTCCGCGATTCCCGGCCTGCGCCGCCTGATTGAAGCGGGGCACGAGGTTACCGTTTGGAACCGCACCATCGAGAAGGCGCAGGATGCCGTCGGCGATCTGACCCAGCGCATTCAGGCCTTTGATATTGACACACTGGCCGCAGAAACCCAGCCCGGTGATGTGATCGTGTCGATGCTGCCCGGTGACTGGCATGTGCCATTGGCCGAGATGGCCATAAGCAAGGCCGCGCATTTCGTCAGCTCAAGCTACATCGCGCCCGAGATGCGCGCGCTGCACGCCAAGGCCGAAGCTGCGGGTGTTTGCCTTGTGAACGAGGTCGGGCTTGATCCGGGTATCGACCACCTGATGGCCCATTGGCTGGTCGCCGATTATCGCGCCTCTGACGCCTATGACGCTGGCAACGTGCTCTCGTTCATCTCATATTGCGGGGGCATCCCCAAGCATCCCAACCCGTTCCGCTACAAGTTCAGCTGGGCGCCTTTGGGCGTGCTGAAGGCGCTGCGCTCACCCTCCAAGTCTTTGCGTGATTTCAAAGAGTTCAACGTCGCCCGACCATGGGATGCGATCAGCAGCTATATGGCCCCTTTGGAGGTGGCGGAAAGCTTTGAGGTCTACCCCAACCGCGACTCGCTGCCTTTCATGGAAGACTACAAGTTCAACCCCGCGTGGAAGGTTCGCACCTTTGTCCGTGGCACCTTGCGCCTGAACGGCTGGAAAGACGCCTGGACGCCCGTGTTCGAAGAAATCGAAACGCTGGAAGGCCCCGCAGGCGAAGCGCGGCTCAAGGAAATGGCAGACCAGTTCTGGGCCGAAAACGCCTATGCCGAGGGTGAGCCGGACCGCGTGGTCATGTGCGTGTCGCTGCAAGCAGAGCGGGACCGCACGACCGTCTATCACAAGACCTACGCGATGGACGCCTGGGGAGATGCGAACGGCACAGCCATGGCGCGGCTCGTCTCGATCCCGGTGTCGTTGGGCGTTGAAGCGGTGATGAACGCTCAGATGTCTGCAGGCGTGTCAGCTGCGCCCAGCGATCCGGCGCTTTTCAACGCATGGCTGGGTCAGGTCGATGAATTGGCGCAACACTTGGCCGTGGTCGATCACGTCTAAAGCAGATCGTCTTCGGCGTCCGAAGCGCTAATCCCCAAGGCATCCAGACCGTTCTCAAGATGGTCGGCCAGATGCGGCGTGCCCATAAGATAGTCGGCCGTTGGCGTCGTGGCTTCTTCGCGCGCGGTCGCTTTGGCTTCTTCCAGATCGTCGGCGTCAAAGCTGTCGCGCCCGATCCACATCACTGCGACCAGCGAGGCAAGTTCGTCCTCATTCAGATTATCGATGAACCCACGCAACTCTGGCTCTGCCCGCTCCATTTCGCGCGCATAAAGGATCACCTGAGCGATCTTGGATGTGTTGATATCAAGCATGATGGCCTCCCGGGTGTGTCACCAAACCCTAGCGCGCTGCTGCGTCGCCGCGTTTGATCTGGGACAAGCCGTCAGGCGAAAATGCGGTAATAGAGCCAGTCGGGCAGAAATTGGCTGACCCGGAAGAACCACGAAAAGAGCATCGGAAAGCTTTTCTTGAAGCTGTCGTCGTTCATGTGCTCAAAGAATTCCTTGGCGGCCTCTTCGGGTTCCATGATGAAGGGCATCGTGAAATCGTTCTTTTCCGTCAGCCGTGTCTTGATGAAGCCAGGGTTCACCACCTGCACCTTCACCCCCGTGCCGCGCAAATCGGCATGCATGGATTCGGCCAGATACATCACGCCCGCCTTGGACGCACCATAGCCCACGGTGCCTGGCAAACCGCGAAAGCCGGACAGGCTTCCGGTCAGCACGATATGGCCTTTGTCTTTTTCCAGCATATCGCCGATGACCGACCCGACGACGCGGAATGCACCGGTGAAATTCACATCGGCCATCGTCTCGGCCTTCTGAATATCCCATTCGTGAACTTTCATCGGCCAGTAGATCCCTGCCAGAAAGACAACGCCGTCAATCTCGCCGACCTCTTTCGCGGCAGCCTCAACGCTTTCGCGGTCCGATACATCAACCGTGACGTAAGATGCCTTGCCGGGAAGATCTGCGACCAGCTCTTTCAGCCGGTCTTCCGAGCGGGCCGACACAATCACCTCGACGCCTGCACGGCTCATCACTTCCGCTACAGATCGCCCAAGCCCCTCACTTGCCCCGACCAACCAATAGCGCTTCCCGTTCCAGTCTTTCACGTCGTTTCCTTTTTCCTCATCGTCGCGACCAATTCGGCTACTTTGAACCCAAATTTACGAAACTGGCTGCGGTTCATGATCGACCCGTTTTCGACCAGATACATCCAGTCGGTCGTGTCCAGCACATGCCCGCCCGCGTCATCCGACAGCTTGATCTTGTAGTTCAACTGCACCGCTGAGCCCTGCTGCTTGCCACGACCAGCGCCGATCACATCAGGCGCTTCGGCCTTGATCGATCCGTCATTGCCCAGCGTGAGGGTCCATTGGCGCTCTTGCGTGCTGCCACTGTCATAACGGAAGACTTCCTTCATAGTTCCGACATTGCCGTTCCACTCGGCATCGAAGTCAGCCACAAAGCGCGACGACACACGGCCCGTGGGCCCATAAATCACGCCTTCGCAAATGATCGGGCCAGACAGCTGTTCGCGGATATCGAACTGCGGACCCAGGCCGTCGTAATCCGTCGGGCTTTGCGCCTTGAAGGAGAGGAAACGGTTCTTCAAAAGCACCATCGCAAGCACAAGAGCACTGCCGAGGAGGATGTAGATCACATAATCCATGGGTCTTAGCCTTCTTCCAAAGGTGTGGCCGCCAACAACGCGACGGCAATGAGTTTCAGTGCACAGGGCACCAGAGCGTAAAGGTACGTTAATGTGGCCAGCGCCGTGTCGGAGTTGGCGTCTCCAGCGCTGAATCCATTGGCTTCTAGGATGGGAAGTAGCGCTGCTGCCGCAAAAGCGAGGGTAAACTTCGAAACAAGGGACCAAAGGCCAAAGCCCTGCCCGCCATTTGGCGACACGCTTGCCATGCGCTTTGCAAAAAGCGCCGGCAAAAGCGTCAGGTCCGCGCCGATGGTGGCACCAGACAGAACGCAGATAATCGCAAAGGCCGTTATGTCTCCCTCGCCAAGCGTCAGCACGAAGGCAAAGGACGCAATCGCAAGCATCATCGCCGACAAAAGCGCGTAGCGCGGGCCTATCTTGCCAGCAAGCCATGACCAAAACGGGCTGGATGCGGCGGCGGCCAGAAAGAACAGCACCAAAAGCGGGCCTTCCATGCCAGGCGCGTTCAGACGGCTTTCGACGTAGAACAGAAACAGCGTCGAAGAAACGGCCAGTGGCGCTGCATTGACCAAGGCCAGGATCAGCAGGCGGCGCGCCAGCTTGTCGGCCAGGATCTCGCGGATGGGCGAAGGCTCGTTCGTGACGCTGCCGCGCCATTCGGGGAGCATGGCAATGGCCGCCAGCACCGTGATAACGGCAAAACTATAGGCGAAGATGGCAAACGGCTGATCCACGTAATCGGCCAGCAGTGTCGGCGCGACGGCCGCGATGCACACGCCCAAAAGCGCGCCGGTTTCCCGCCATGCGGCAAGCCGCATGTGGCTGCCCCGCACGCTCTCGGCCTTGCCGACACCTTGCGCGTAGAAATTGATGCTCAGAAAGCTGAACGCCGAGAAAAGCCCTGTGATCGTCAACGCGAACCACAGCAACGGTGCGATCGGTGGTGCGATTGCAAAAAGGCCAATCATAGACACCGCCAAGACGGTCGCCCCGATCCAGACAGCCAGGCGACGCGCCTCCCCCAGCCGTTCAGACAACCACCCCAAAACAGGGTCCTGCACGACATCAAACAGGCGCAGACCAAACAGCACAGCCCCCAAAGCGGTCAGGCTCACGCCAAAGTTGTCGGCATAGAATTTCGGCGCGTAGATATAAATCGGCAGACCTGCACCGGACAGGATCATCGCGAAAAGCGAATAGGCCGGAAGACGCTCTGACCGGGCTGTTGCGGTCAGGCTGGTCATTTTGAGACGTCTTGTGCGGGGGGCTCGGGCCGCACGTTGTACCGCGCACCCTTTGCCCACAGCTTGAGCGCTTGCCAATGGATCAAACCCAGCACGCGACGCGACCCGAAAGGACGGCGCAGGCAGGCTTTGACGATGCCCGTGTTGGTCAGCGGAACGCGCTTGCCCGTCAGTGTTGCAATCAGCCCCCCATTGCCCGCCATATAATCGATCCAGATGCCGATTTTATCGTCGCGGATATCAAAGCGGAACGTGTAGCCGCCTTCGATCTGCTGAAACGGCGAGACATGGAAAATCTTGGCCGCCTGCAGCGTATCCTCTCGCGTGATCTCGCGCAGGTCATCGTGGTGGCACAGATACGAGTGCCGGTCGCCAAAGGTATTGGAGACCTCGGCAATCACGGCGCACATCCGGTCCTTGGTATCATGGCAAAGCCAGAAACTGACCGGGTTAAAGACATGCCCCATCACACGTGGCTGGGCGAGCAATAGCACACGCCCTGTCAGATCAAGATTATGGGAGGCCAGCACATCGCGCACCCACGCCGCACCGCGACCCTCTTTGGGCGGTCCGCCATGGTCGCTGTCCAGCAATGCGGTCAGATTGCCTTTGTTGCGCGAGAAAAGCGTGGGCGTGGGGGCATGCACCTCGGGCTCAAGCATCACGTAGTCAATCGTATAGCGAAACGCGTTTTCAATCGCGCCGCGTCGACCGTGAAAGGTCTCACCGGGGATATGATCGATCCTGTTCACTGCGCTGCGACAGCGGCAGGCGCTGCGCGGTTCATCGCCTCGACGACATCGACAGCACTTGAAAGGCCATCCTCGTGGAACCCGTTCTTCATCCATGCCCCGCAGAACCAGGTGCGGTTGGTGCCGTTTGTCTTGGCGATCACCTTCTGGGCATTCAGCGCAGGCATGTCATAGACCGGATGACGCAAAACGGTCTGGTCGTAGATGCACTCTTCCCGGATCGTGCGGGTGCTGTTGAGCGTCACAAAATGCAGATCATCCATCGGGATCGGCTGCAAGCTGTTGATCCAGTAGGTCAGGTCGATCCGGTCGGTCTGCTTGGCGTAGCCTTCGGTGTAGTTCCATGATGACCACACCTTGCGGGCCTGCGGCATGATGTTGGTGTCGCAATGCAGAACCACGTCATTGGGCTGGTATTTCACAGCGCCCAGTGTTGCCTGTTCCTGAGGTGATGGATCGGCCAACATGCCCAGACTGTCATCCGAATGGGTGGCAAAGACGACCTCGTCAAAAAGCTCCCAGTCGCCCCCTTTGGCTTTGACATGCACACCCGTCGCGTCGCGCTTCACAGCATCGATCGGAGCGGCCAAACGGATCTCGACGCCTTGCGCCGTCATCGCTGCTTCAAGCCGGTTCACATACTGGATCGAGCCGTCTTGCACCGTAAACCATTGATGCTGACCGGTGTGGTTCAGCAAAGCGTGGTTTTCGAAGAACTGGATCATCGCATGGGCCGGAAAATCCAGGACGTCTTCAACAGGCATCGACCAGATCGCGCCTGAGAACGGCAAAAGATATTTGTCCCGAAACCAGTCGCCCGTTCCCAGCACATCTAGAAACTGGCCAACTGTCAGATCCTTGTCCTGCGCAATCCGCAGGGCGTTCTTGTTGAACCGAAAGATATCGCGAACCATGCCAAGGTATTTGGGACTGACGAGATTGCGCCGCTGCGCAAACAAAGTATCGAGTGAGTTCAGCGCATATTCCAGCGCGCCGCCGCCGATAGACACGCCAAAGCTCATATTGCTTTCAACAACCGGCACGTCGAGCTTTTCAAAAAGCTTCACCAGATGCGGGTAATTCACGTAGTTAAAGACAAGAAACCCGGTATCTACCGGCTGATCCCCCCGTTTGCCTGCAATAAGCGTCCGCGCATGGCCACCAAGGCGCGGCTCGGCCTCGTAAAGGACGACGTGGTGCGTGTCAGCCAGCATGTGCGCAGCGCCCATGCCCGAAATCCCCGCCCCGATGACAGCGATCTTCTTCGGCGCGTGGGCCGGCGTTTCAAATGGCATGGAATGTTTCTCCGTCGTCTCAAAACCGTTATATTGCAGTACGGTTCGACGTTGGCAGCGGATGAGAAAAAAATATCACCCTCATGTGATCCAACCTAAGCCACACCTCGTATCTCTCACATGTTAACGGGCATTCAGTCTGCCGAGGAAAAGGGTGCAAACCTGCCCCCGATCCCATATGGTGCTAACGCGGGACAACGTATCCGTGTCATCGAAAGTGGACAAGTGTCTGTCAACGAAACGCTGGAACAAGGGCCGTGGATCGCACAAATGGAGCGTATCCAAGCCGCGCAAGATCAATCGGCTTTTGCCGAGCTATTCGCGCATTTTGCCCCAAGAGTGAAAGCGTTTTTGATGAAGTCGGGGGCGAATGACACCCTCGCGGAAGAAATCGCTCAGGAGGTCATGGCGACCCTCTGGCACAAGGCCCATATGTTCGATCCCTCGCGGGCGAGTGTGGCAACGTGGATTTTCACGATTGCCCGAAACCGCAAGATCGATGCATTCCGCAAGCAGCGGCGGCCCGAGCCCGAGGATCTGACATGGGGCCCTGAGGCGGAGCCGGATCAGGAAGATGTTCTGGCCCTGCAACAAGAGACAGACAAACTGGCTCAGGCGATGTCTGAGCTGCCGGAGAAACAGAGGGAACTGATTGAACGCGCCTATTTCGGCGATTTGTCGCATAGCGAAATCGCTGATGAAACAGGCCTGCCCCTTGGCACAATCAAGTCCCGGATTAGGTTGGCGCTTGAGAGATTGCGTCACGCGATGAAGTGAGTGGAATGGAAAAGATCAAACATCATCTGACAGATGAGATTCTGATGGCTTATTCGGCCGGGACGCTTCCGGAAGCCTTCAATCTTGTCGTTGCGACGCATATTTCGCTATGTGACGAATGCCGCGCAGCTGCGGATAGCTATGACGCTCTTGGCGGTGCTGTTCTTGAAGATCAGGAAGTTGTCACGATTTCTGACGGTGCGCTGAAAGCGACGCTGAAGCTGATTAGCGAAATGCCCAAAGATGCCATCAAGACAATGCACGCACGCAAGCCCGGTATTTTCCCGGCGCCATTGCAGGATTACGTCGGCGGCGATGCTGACAGCGTAGAGTGGCGCAGCGTTGGGATGGGTGTGAAACAGGCCGTTCTGAAGACATCCAAGGAAGCATCGGTTCGGTTGCTTTACATCCCGGCTGGTGTCGCGATGCCCGATCACTCGCACAAGGGTAAAGAGATGACGCTGGTCCTGCAGGGTGCGTTCAGCGATGAAGATGGCCGCTTTGCACGCGGAGATATCGAGATCGCAGACCAGGAATTGCACCACCACCCTGTTGCGGAAGAGGGTGAGGATTGCATCTGCCTGACGGCAACTGATGCGCCGCTCAAGTTCAACTCGCTGATCCCGCGCATTGCGCAGCCTTTCCTGCGGATTTGACGCTTACAGCATAACGCAAAGATTTGAGGCGGGAACTGTCCCCGCCTTTTTCATTCCGGGATCGGATTGCCCGCACGGTTGGTTAGGGTCCGCACCCCGTCCTTGACCGTCAGCACCTTGTCCTTGTCTGCATACCGAACAACGTCATTGCCGGACCGTGTTCCAACCACAAGATAGGTCGCGGGTGCCGAAGAACGGTTCTCAAGACAATGCGCCAGCGGCACACCAGACTTAAACGTGGCTGCATCACCCGCACCCATGTCCAGGACGCTGTCGCCCTCATGCAAGGTCACGGTCCCCTCAAGCACATAGACGAACTCGTCTTGCGAGCTGTGATAATGCTTGTCTGATGAGCGGGAGCCCGGCGCCAAAACCTCTATGAGTGCGCCGAATTGGGTCAGTTCGCCTGCATCACTCAGCAGATGCGCGCGGTAAGGCCCAAGCTCATCCGCGTTTTAGGGGGTCATTTCCTCAACAGGCGCGTCGGCCAACTTGATGATCGGCATGGCTTTGGTCCTTAGGGGCTGGGCCTTATTCGGCAGAGCCTTTCAACTGGACCACCTTATCAGAACCCTCGGCCAGTTCCTCAAAATCGAAGTTATCAAGCCGCTTTGCGCGACGCCCCGCCTTGTCAGCCGAGATTTTGATATCCGCGATATCTTTGGAGGCTTGGCCAAAATGCCGGTCCAGATTCTCGACCCGCGTGCCCAGCCGGTCCACATCGGCATAAAGCAAGCCCAGCTCTTTGCGGATGGCGCCGGCCTGCTCGCGCATCCGCGCATCTTTCAGGATCGCGCGCATCGTGTTCAGCGTCGCCATGCAGGTCGTCGGCGACACGATCCAAACGCGCGCGGCAAAACCTTCGCGCACCAGTTCGGGGAAATTGGCGTGCAGTTCGGCATAGACCGCCTCGGACGGCAGGAACATCAGCGCCCCATCGGCGGTTTCCCCTTCGATCACGTATTTCTCGGCAATATCCTTGATGTGCTTTTTCACCGAGGTTCGCAGGAATTTTGCCGCCTCGTTTAGCTCCCAATCTGTGGTCGCGTTGCGCAGCGCCTCATAGGCTTCCAGCGGGAATTTACTGTCCACCACAATCGGCCCCGGCGGGTTCGGCAGATGGATCAGACAGTCTGCACGCCGCCCGTTCGAAAGCGTTGCCTGCAAGCTGTAGCTGTCTTTGGGCAGCGCTTTTGAGACGATGTCATGCAGCTGGATTTCCCCAAACGCCCCGCGCGTCTGCTTGTTCGACAGGATATCCTGAAGGCTTAAAACATCGCCTGAGAGCTTGGTGATATTGGCCTGCGCCTTGTCGATTGTCTGGAGCCGTTGCTGCAAATCACCCAGCGACTGCGCGGTGCGCCGCGCTGAGCCTTGCAGGTTTTCATTCATCTTTTCGGTCACTTGCGCCAGACGCTGCTCCATCAGGGTCAGCATGTTGTTTTGCGCAGCCGCCTGCGCCTCTGACACATGGGTCAAACCACCCGAGAGCTGTTGCTGCCCGTCGCCCAGCATCTGAACACGCTGGCCCAGCACACCGATTTGCTGCGCCAGTGGTTCAGCGAGCTTAGCCGAGCGGCCCGCAGCGCGCACCGCGACGATAAGCAGGATCAAGATCAGCAGAACCGCCCCTGCCCCGGCTAGGATCGCGATCACCAGCGGATCGCTGAACGCGTAGGTCTGATCGCCAATCTGGATCATGTGCGCCCGAACAGCCGTTCGATATCGGCCAGTTTCAGCTCCACATAGGTCGGCCGACCGTGGTTGCATTGCCCGGAATGCGGCGTCGCCTCCATCTCGCGCAGCAGGGCGTTCATCTCGTCGCCGCGCATCTGGCGCCCGGTGCGGATGGAGCCGTGGCAGGCCACCCGGCTCAGGATCGCCTCGATCCGGGCTTGCACAGTTTGGCTGTCACCCAGATCGGCGAGTTCATCAAGAATATTGCGGATCATATTGGCGGCGTTGACCTCGCCCAGAATGGCGGGGGTTTCGCGCACGGCGACGGCGCCACCGCCAAAGGGTTCAATCGTGAGGCCAAGCTTGGACAGATCACCCGCGATGTCCATCAAACGCGCCGCATCGCCCTCGCTAAGTTCAACAATCTCGGGGATCAGAAGCGCCTGCGCCGCGACGCCATTCTCGGCCATCTGGCGTTTCAGCTTCTCGTAAACCAGCCGCTCATGGGCGGCGTGACCGTCGACGATCACCAGACCATCGGCGGTTTGCGCGATGATGTAATTCTCATGCAGCTGCGCGCGGGCGGCACCCAGCGGGTGATCTTGTGCCTCGGCGACCGGCTCTTCGACACGGGCGAAAACAGCGCTGGTTTCGGCAAAGCCGGGCGCTTGGGCATGGTGGCTCGCGGTTAATACCGAAGGCGACGGCCGATCCATCTGGTAGACGCGAGGCTCAGTATATTGCGGACGCATCGCGCCCAGCGTCGCATCGGCAACAGTGGTCGAGGCGCGGTGCCCGGCTTCGGCCAGCGCATGTTTCAACGCCGAAACGATCAGCCCGCGGGCCTGCCCTGGCTCACGAAAACGCACCTCGGACTTGGCGGGATGGACATTGACGTCAACCAACGTCGGATCGCAATCGATGAAAAGACACACGGCGGGGTGGCGATCCCGGCTTAGAAAATCGGAATAGGCTCCGCGCAAGGCGCCGATCAGCAGCTTGTCCCGCACCGGGCGACCGTTCACATACAGGAACTGCGCCACCGCAGAGCCGCGCGAATAGGTCGGCAGGGCAGCATATCCGGTCAGATGCAGCGCCTCGCGTTGGGCATCAATCCGAAGCGCGTTATCGGCAAACTCATGACCCAGAACGCGGGCCAGACGGCCATGCAGCGCATCAAACATATCGCCCGTTTCGGCATCCGCCCGGAACGTCACGCGCCCTTTGCCGCCGCCGGTCACATCGCGCAGGGTGAAGGCGACAAACGGCTCGGCCATCGCAAGGCGCTTGATGATATCGGTAATCGCCTGCGCCTCGGCCCGGTCGGTACGCATGAATTTCAGCCGCGCTGGCGTGGCGTAGAACAGATCGCGAAGTTCGACGACTGTCCCTTTGGAGAGCGCGGCGGGGCGCACGCGCTCCATCCTGCCACCGGCGACATGGATCTGTGCGGCGTCTTCGCCCTCCACCCGCGAGGTAATCGTAAGGCGTCCCACCGCGCCCAAAGACGGCAGCGCTTCGCCACGAAACCCGAATGTGTGGATGTTCAACAGATCTGACCCGTCGATCTTGGAGGTTGCATGGCGCGACAAGGCGAGGGGCAAATCGGCCGCCGCGATCCCGCAGCCATCATCGGTCACCCGGATCAGCGCTTTGCCGCCTTCGGCATAGCAAATCTCGATCCGCGCGGCGCCTGCATCCAAAGCGTTCTCAACAAGTTCCTTCACCGCAGAGGCCGGGCGCTCTACGACTTCACCGGCAGCGATCCGGTTGATCGCCGCTTCGTCAAGCTGCCGGATGATTGGCTTTATATTGGGGTGACGGTCAAGCATGCCACAAGGTGTAGCATGCCTGAGCGCGATTCTGAAAGATCAGATCAGTTGGTCGATGACAAACCTTCGGGCTGCCCAACGATGACAAACTGCAATGCATCGGGCTGCATCAATTCGGAGGCGACGCGGTTAATCTCTTCCAATGAAACTGCATTGATCCTGTCATTGCGCGTCTCGGCATAATCAATCGGAAGACCTGTCATCTGCATTCCCACAAGAATGTTCGCGATCCGCCCATTGCCATCAAACCGCAGCGGATAGGCACCTGTCAGATAGGTTTTTGCATCGGCAAGCTCTTCGGCGGTGACACCTTCGGTTTGCATGCGCGCCCATTCAGATTGGATCACATCAACAGCTTCGGCAATGCGGCCATTTGCGGATGCAAGCCGACCCACCATCGTTTCGGCCAAATCCTTGGACATCAGGAAGGTATAGATGCCGTATGTCAGCCCACGTTTTTCACGGACCTCGTCCATCAGGCGGCTTTCGAAGCCCGACGCGCCGAAGATATTATTCAGAATGAACGCAGCAAAGAAATCAGGGTGATCCTGATCGATCCCACGGTGACCAAAAACCGCGACGGATTGCGGCGTCTCAAACGGTACGATTGTGATGTCGGCCTCGGTCGTTATATCCAGCCGCGGTGGCATTGGCGCGGCCTCGGCCGGCAAGGCGCCCAGCAAGTCATCAAGCAAAGCCCCAAGTTCGGCGGCGGTGATATCGCCCACCGCGCTGACATAAAGGTTATCAAGCGCCATGGTATCCTGATGGGCTTGCACGATGTCATCACGGGTGAGTGCGGACACCGTTTCAACTGTGCCAGCCTCGTTGGAGCCGTAGGGGTGATCGCCATAAATGATCGCGTTGAACGCATCCGAAGCAATCTCGTCAGGGTCTTTCAAATCAGAGCGGATACTGGCCAGAACCTGCGCCCGGACACGGTCCATCGCGGTTTGGTCAAAGCGGGGTTCGATCAATGCTTTGCGCAGTAAGGCAAGCGCTTCTTCCCGGTTCTCGGACAAAAAACGGGCCGAAACCGAAACGGCATCGTCATAACTGTCGAAGTCAAAACTTGCGGCAAGATTGTCGCGTGCAACGGCAAACCCGCGCGAATCCAGATCAGCAGAGCCTTCTTCGAGCAAGCCCGTCATCAGATTGACCGCACCGCGTTTGCCATCGCGGTCCAGACTGGTGCCGCCGCGAAAGCGCAATTCGAGCGCGGTGAACGGGATCGACGGCTCTTCGACAAGCCACGCCGTAATACCGCCGGGCGAGGTTACTTCCTGAATATCGACAGCTGCACGGGCTGGCAGTGTCAGAAGAACAGTGGCGCAAAGCGCAAAGAAAAATCGGGTCATTGCGTCACCTCCTGAGGCTCAGAGCGGGTCAGCCAACCCGTCACAGAGCGGCGTTTATCAAGCACGTTTTCAGCAGCAGCCATGATATCTTCAGGCGTCACCGCTTGCAGAATATCCGGCCAGGCTTGCACGTCCTCGACTGTCAAACCACTGGTCAAGGCCTCGCCATACCGGTTCGCCAAAGACTGGACGTTGTCCTTGCCATAGGTCAGCGATGCGCGCTGCTGCATCTTGATGCGAGCCAGCTTATCGATGTCGACACCATCAACCATGAACTGCGCCAAAGCGGCATCAAGCGCATCTTCAGCCTCTTGCAAGGTCACGTCCGGCGTTGGCACGACAACAAAACCAAAGGTCGTGTCATCAAGCGACGTGCCACTGTAAAACGCCGCCGTGTAGACCGCTGTTTGCGTATCAAACTCAAGCGCACGACCCAGATACGAGGTGGCGCTTTCGCCGCCCAAAAGCTCGGAGAGCATCACAAGGGCCGCAGCCTCTTCCTGCGCGCCGGGGTCGCGCTCAGGGGCGAGGTAGGTGCGAATGACATAAGGCTCTGACACGCGCGGATCTGCAAAGGTCAAACGCCGCTCGGCGATTTGCGCGGGCTCTTGAGGGCGGTCGCGTGGACGCAAGTCAGGATTTGCGGGGATCGGGCCGAAATAGGTCTCGGCGAGCGCGCGCACGGCGTCAGGCTCTACATCGCCTGCGACGACCATCACCGCGTTATTGGGCGCATAGAACCGATCATAAAACTCCAATGCATCGTCCAATGTCAGCGCGTTCACTTCGTCTTTCCAACCAATGATCGGCACGCCATAGCGGTGGTTGAGATATTGCGCTGCCCGGCGCTGTTCCCCGAACAAAGCGCCAGGATTATTCTCGACCCGCTGATTGCG
This sequence comes from uncultured Paracoccaceae bacterium, assembly GCA_937883775.1. Taxonomy (GTDB): domain Bacteria; phylum Pseudomonadota; class Alphaproteobacteria; order Rhodobacterales; family Rhodobacteraceae; genus JAHTBL01. The sequence goes on along the minus strand of CAKZXZ010000040.1, from coordinate 6,140 downwards.
CTCTTCGTTGACAACGTCCCGTTCGGTCCGCCAATCGTCATCGGTCAGCTTGAGGTTCACCATCCGGTCGGCTTCCATCTGCATCATCAGCTCAAGCCGATCTGCAGCGATGCGCTGAAAATATCCGGTATAATCGTAGCTGGTGAAGGCGTTGTCGGTTCCGCCGTTTGCAGCAACCGTCGCGGAAAACTCGCCCGGAGCTAAAGTGTCGGTGCCCTTGAACATCAGGTGTTCAAGATAATGCGCAATGCCGGATGTACCCGCAGGTTCGTCGGCAGAGCCAACGCGATACCACAGCATGTTCACCACAACCGGCGCGCGGTTGTCTTCGATGACCACAATCTCAAGACCATTGTCGAGCATAAAGGTGGTGACTTGATCCTCGGCCCACACAGGCGTGGCAAAGGTCATGGCCATAAGGCAAGCAAAGAGACGGCGCATCCGGCGTCCTTTCAATAAGAAGCGTTGCGAAAGACTTACGTCACGGCAGCCCAACTTCAAGCATCCCAACGGGGATGTGAGGTCATTCTTCGATGGGCGGCGGAGCCGAGGGCGTGCGCACACCCAAACGGCGGAAGCGCTCAAGCTCGCGATAGGCATCCAGCGATTGCTGCGCGTAGGCATCGAAATAGATGTTCACGTTGAACACACGCTCAAGCAGCAGACCATCGTTTTGGCGGCGATAGTCTTCGTCTGCGGCTGCAAGGCTTTCACGAATGCCACCGGCGCGCCCGAAGCGCGTCGTATGCGCAAGGATGGCGCCATCCCCTGCAGCAGAGGCGTTGTTGCGCTGCAACCGCGAAGGATTGCCACCAAGCGCGGCAACAGCATCCTGTTTGGGCGTCGGATCAACAAGGTTGGCGCCCCCCGGCGTGGGTTGCGGCAGGGCCGTGTAATCGACCGGCGCTTGCAAAGGCTTGTTCGGCAGGATCGCAAACTCATCGGGGCCGTCAGACCTGATATTCAACAGTTCCGGCACCCGGTCACGATCACAGGCGGACAAGGTCATGGCCACACAAATCACACCGATTGTGCTACGCATCTTGCCTTGCATTGAAGCCTCCATCTGCTTGTTGCCCCTTTGTTAGCCCATCCATCAGGCGGCGTCACGGGGTCTTTGCATCATCCGTTTTCTTTTCGCCAGTGAAGATCACCAGCCCGATTGCACCGGCGAAAATAGCGATATCTGCGACGTTGAACGTATAGGGGTTGCGGATGCCGCAACATGACATGTTCAGAAAATCCGCCACATACCCGTAAAGGACACGGTCAATCACATTGCCCAGCGCCCCACCGATCAGCAAACCGGCCGACAAAAAAGACCACCGCGAAGTCTCGGAACGCATCCAGTAGATCACCATCGCGCAAATCACGAGCGCCAGACCAATCAAGGCCCAGCGCATGACATCGCCCTGATTGGCAAAAAGGCCGAAATTGATCCCGTAATTTCGGCCCATGATGAACGTCAGGAAAGGCGGAAACACCTCGATCGGTGAATTCCGTTCAAGCGCCATAACATGCACGACCAGATATTTTGTAAGCTGGTCGGCCAGAAACGCCCAAAAGGCAGTCCATGTAAGAAGGCGCATTCGGGGGCTCCTAATGGCGGAAATGGCGCATGCCGGTAAAGACCATCGCCAGTCCCGCTTCATCGGCAGCGGCGATAACGTCGTCATCGCGCATAGAGCCGCCGGGTTGGATCACGGCTGTCGCGCCGGCCTCGGCCGCCGCCATCAAGCCATCCGCAAACGGAAAGAACGCGTCAGAGGCCACAACCGAGCCTTGGATCAACGCCTGATCCAGCCCCATCGCCTCGGCCATGTCCTGCGACTTGCGGGCCGCTATCCGAGCGCTGTCGACGCGGCTCATCTGGCCTGCACCAACACCGACGGTGGCACCGTCTTTCACGTAGATAATCGCGTTGGATTTGACGTGCTTGGCGACCTTCCACGCAAAGAGCAGGTCTTTCAGCTCAGCCTCGGTGGGTGCGCGTTTGGTCACGGTTTTCAGATCATCAAGGCCGACATACCCGTTGTCCTTGTCCTGCAACAGCAGCCCGCCCGACACCTGGCGCACGGTCATGTTGCCATCGCGCACATTGGCCAGACCGGGGGTCAGCAAAAGGCGCAGGTTCTTTTTCTTGGCAAAGATGTCCCTTGCCTCCTGATGCGCACCCGGCGCGATCACGACCTCGGTGAAAATCTCTGAAATCGCCTCGGCCGTGTCCCCATCCAGTGTTGAGTTCAGCGCGATGATTCCCCCGAAGGCCGACGTACGATCACAGTCAAACGCGCGGGTATATGCCTCTTTCAGGGTTTTGCCCTGCGCCACGCCACACGGGTTGGCGTGCTTGATAATCGCACAGGCAAAGCCATCACGAGGCAGGAACTCCGAGACCAACTCAAACGCGGCATCGGTGTCGTTGATATTGTTATACGACAGCTCCTTGCCCTGAAGCTGCTCAGCCGTCGCAACGCCCGGGCGCGCGGAGCCATCGGTATAGAACGCTGCCGTCTGATGCGGGTTCTCGCCATAACGCAGCGTTTGCGCCAATGTGCCAGCCACCGCCCGGCGGCGCGGCGCGGTCTGGCCAATCGCATCGGCCATCCAGTTGGACACAGCCGCATCATACGCCGCCGTGCGTGCATAGGCGTTCTGCGCCAAGGTCTTGCGAAACGCCAAAGAGGTCGCGCCGTCATTGTCTTCCAGCTCGGCCAGCAAAGGCGCGTAATCCTCAACGTCGACCACAACCGACACAAACCCGTGGTTTTTGGCTGCAGCCCGGATCATCGCGGGCCCGCCAATGTCGATATTCTCGATACAGTCGTCATACCCCGCACCTGCGGCCACAGTGGCTTCGAACGGATAGAGGTTCACCACAAGCAGGTCGATGGCCCCGATCCCATGTTCTGCCATCGCGGCAACATGATCGTCATTGTCGCGCAGCGCCAGCAAACCGCCATGCACGGCGGGGTGCAGCGTTTTTACGCGCCCATCCATCATCTCGGGGAACCCGGTGACCTCGGCCACGTCCTTCACCTCAAGCCCGGCCTCGCGCAAAGCCTTGGCGCTTCCACCGGTCGACAAAAGCTCAACGCCACGGGCGGCCAGCGCCTTGCCCAGATCAATCAGCCCGGTCTTGTCGGATACGGAAAGAAGCGCGCGGCGTAGTGGCACAAGATCGGTCATGAAAATCCCCGTTTCGGTCTTAGTCAGGCAACGCGGGATTATCCCGCAACACGTCGCGGATGCTATTAGGCGTATCTTGCGCCTTAGCCAAGGACCATCGAACCCGCGTGGCATATGTCACGGCTTTCGCCGACAAGACGATCTGCTGACTGGCGCGCGGACGCAGACGCCCTTTTTCCAGATAAACACTCGGCTCGAGGCTAAGCGCAGCACTGCCATCGTAACGAAATACCCATATCTCACCGCTTTTGAGCGCAAGCGACACAGCATTGCCTCCCATATCAAGCGCAACATCAACGTCAGCATGTAAATGAAACCGGACGAAGAAAGGCACGCCGTCCAAGGCGCGGGCATCCAGCACCTTGTCGAACCGCTTTTGATCGGCAGGCTCGAGGGCGGCAAGCGTGTCTTCGCCGTCCAACGCCCGACCATCTGCGGTTAGCTCAAGCTGGCGGACATGAGTCAGACCGAACCGGGCCAGATACCCGTCATGGCCGCCCTCAAATCGCGCCCCTTTGACACCTTGGCTCAGCTGATAGGGCACCGTTTGAGGGCCGCCCACCAACAATTCGCGCAGATGACCCCGCTCTTGCCCTTGTGGCCCCAACTGGGCCGAAGAGACGCCGGCCAGCCCCAAGGTAGAATGGGACGGCGTCGCGCGCCCGGCCCGTTGCCAATCAACCCCGAAGGACGTGCCTGCACCGCAATTCACGATCAGGGGACGCCGCCCCGATGTCAGCTCAAACGCCAATGTCGAGGCATGCGCATGCGCTGAAGAGGGCCCCTGCGGCGGCACCGCAGCATCAAGGATAACAGTGCTGCGCCCACCGCTTAGCCGGGCGTAGCCCATCGCGGTCGTCTCTGTCATCGTGACCGGTGCGCCTGCCAGCGCCAATGCCTGATCGAGCCGCCCTTCAAGCCCGCGCCCACCACCATGGAACCGGGCAAGCCCCCCATCCGCATGGCGCAAGACGCGCAGCGTCGCTGCGATCTGCTGGATCGCGTTGCGGTGGCTGTCTTCGACCGGCATGGCGCCTTCTTCAAGGGCCTCGGCCGCCCAGGTCAGCAGGGACAAAATCTCGAGCAGATGCTCGGGATTGCGGGTCGCGATGCCGCCTGTTGCATCGATCTGACGCTCGCACTCTGCCGCCAACGCCTTGCGTGCCGGGGCGATATGGGTCTCAAGACCGCTTAGCGACAGGCAGGCATAAACCAGCCCCATCAGCGCTTCGAACCGCGGCAAACCGGGGGATGCCGCCTGCCACCGACGGCTGACAAAAAGCGTCTGCTGCGACAACGAATGGAACATCTGCTCGGACGCGTCCGGTTCAAGACCGCGAAGCAGCATCATCGCGTGACTGGTCCAGCGAAACAGCCTTCGGCCCGCCAGATCCGGCGTCCAGCCCGGCCCGCTGCCGGTACCGTATCGATCCATCCAGCCGATCAGCCACTGTTGCGCCAGATTGCGCGCGGCCGCGTCGCCCACCGCGGCCAGATCATCAAGCCAGGCAAAGCCATGGATTTCATCTGCGAAGGCCGCGTCAGGCGGTGTAATCTCCCAGATCAATCGGCCCTCGGTTTCGATCAAATGCCCCGCAAAAAGGCAATTGCCCGCCACAAGCTGCCGTCCACGGGCAAAGGACCCGATGCTTTTGGGTTCCGGCTGGGACACAAGCGCCGTCGCGGCGCGCCCCTTGGTGGCCCGGCGCGCATGCCACAGGTTCACAAGCCGCGTTCCACGCGCGCTCAAAGCATCAATCAGTGTCACGGGATCAGCCTCAATGTGACGTTTCTTGTTTTGCCGAAAGCATACAGTGCCCCCGGACCCAAGTCACGACATTCAGGCAGGCTTGCGCAGCATGGCGATAAAAAATCCGTCCATCCCGCCAGCGTCCGGCCAAAAATCAGGCCGCAGACGCAGCCCGCCTTCGCTGCTGTGCCAGTCCGGATCAACGCCAGGCACATTCACGGCGTCCTGGTCAACGATCAGATCAGGATGCCGTTCAAGCGCCCAGTCGATCTGACATTCTCCTTCATCGGGCAGCAGCGAACAGGTGCAAAACACAAGCCGACCGCCAGGTTTCAGCAAGCCCAGCGCCCGGTCCAACAGATATCCCTGCAACTCGATCAATCCTGCAATCGCGCTGCCATCTTTGGCGTAAGGCAGATCAGGATGGCGCCGCAATGTGCCCGTCGCGGAACATGGCGCATCAAGGACGATTGCATCAAACGGACCATCCTCGAACTCAAGCGCATCAGCGACAACAAGATTGGCCTCAAGCCCCACCCGTCTGAGGTTCTCGCCCACCCGTTCCATTCGCTTTTCTGAAATATCCAAAGCAACCACATCAGCCCCCGACGCCGCGATCTGAAGTGTTTTCCCGCCCGGTGCCGCACACATATCCAGAACACGCTCACCCTTGCGCGGCGCAAGAATGCGCACTGGCAAGGCGGCGGCGGCATCCTGAACCCACCAATCCCCCGCTTCAAACCCCGGCAAAGCCGAGACCTGCCCGGCATCGTGAAGCCGCACGCTGCCGGTCGGCAAAATCGTTCCGTTGACAGCTTTTGCAACAGCTTCGGGGTCATCCTTTGTCGTCAGATCAAGAGGCGCACCGCGCCCATGAGCGCGTTCCATGGCAACAATGGTCTTTTCGCCATGAGCTTCTGACAAGGGCCCGCGCAGCCATTTCGGCAACCGCGCGAGGGGGAGTGAATGCCATCTGTCAAAGCCTGCATCAGCCACTTTGCGCAAGACCGCGTTGACCAAGCCTTTCATACCTTGGGTGCGCTTATTCGCAGCCACGAGACTGACCGCATCATTGACAACACCATGCGAGGCCGCACCCATTTCAGCCATTTCAACCACGCCTAAACGGAGAACGTTTTGCACCAAGAGAGGCGGCGTTTTCTTCAAGAACGGCTTTAAGGCGCGGTCTGCGCGATCCAGA
>CAKZXZ010000039.1 GCA_937883775.1 uncultured Paracoccaceae bacterium | reverse complement strand
CAAACGTGAAGGGCGCGCGTTTCAGCAAAAAATAAAGGCGCCGCACATAGATACGGCGCCTTTCAGGTTTGCGCAGGCCCGCGCGTTAGTTCAGGTCTGCGGCCCGTGCCGCGTCCAACTCATCCTCTGCCGTGGCAACGGCCTCTGTCAGCGCGGTAAAGATCCGATCACCGCCGTCGACATTGGCTTTGAACCAATCATAGACAGGGGCGGCGGCCTCTTTGAATGCGGCCTTTTCTTCCGGGGTGGGCACATAAAGATCCCCCCCGCCAGCGACGAAATCCTGGTAGGCCTGAATCGATTTGCGCTTCGGTGAGGCAAAAGTGGCCTGCTGCAGCGCATAAAAACCGTCGACGACAACACGGCGCATGTCTTCGGGCATCGCCATGAATTTCTCGTTCGACATCCACCACAGCGCACCCATATAGGCGTGGCCATCAAGCGTCATATATTGCAGGCCGGCATCGGGGAATTTCATGCCCATGATGTCGGTAATGCCGTTTTTCGATCCATCGACAACACCGGTCTGCAGCGAGGTGAACAGCTCTGGCCACGGGATCGGTGTCGGCGATCCACCCAGTGCACGCACCAGCTCTTGCGGCAGGTCTGCAACCACAGTGCGCATTTTCAGGCCTTCCATATCGGCAGGCGATGCGATGCGGCGTTGGGTGTTGGCAAAGTTACGCCATCCACCGGTGTTGCCGATGGTCATCAGGCGGATTGCGTCGCCGCTGTCCTCCAACGCCATTTCGCGCATGGTGCGGGTAAAATCGCCCGATAGGACATGTTCTGCCACGCGGTCATCGGCCATCAGGTAGGGCAGGTCGAGCACTTGCACATACGGGAAGATCGACGACGCGCCACCGGAGGTGGAGATATAGATGTCGATAGAGCCATCGGCGACGCCCTGCAGGCATTCCGCCCCTTTCGAGCAAAGCTGTGTGCCGATGAAAAGCTCCACCTCGATCGCGCCGTTTGAGGCCGCTTCGACGTAGTTCTTGAAGACGACAAGGCCGTCATAGTCTTCGTCGTTCTCATTGGAGTTGGCCGTGGCGCGCAGGGTATATTCCTGCGCAATCGCGGTTAATGGCATGGCTGCCAATAGGGTCGCTGTGACAAGCGACGTGGTGAGACCTTTAAGCATTATGAACCTCCCTTTCAGGTTTTGCAGCGGTCATTGGACGAAGCCCGTCAGACGGGGGATCGTCATTGAAATTGCCGGGAAGTAGGTGATGAGAAAGATCACGACAACTTCGACGGCAAGAAATGGCAGGATCGCGCGCGAAATGGTTTCGACTTTTTCGCGACTGACCGATGAGGCAACGAAAAGCACCAATCCCATGGGCGGTGTGGCCAGCCCCACGGTCAGATTGACGCTCATGATGATGGCGAAATGAACCGGGTGAACGCCAAGCTCGGTGAAGATTGGTCCAAGGATCGGGCCGAGGATGATAATCGCCGGCCCGGCGTCGAGGAACATGCCCACGATGAAAAGCAAGATGTTGATAAGGAACAACAATATCAGAGGGTTTTCAGAGAGCGACAGGATTAACTCTGTCAGTATCTGCGGGGCATATGACAGGGACACGACGGTTTTGAACGCCACCGCCGCGCCCACCAGCAGAAGCACCGCAGAGGACGCCAGCGCCGAGCGCGCCAGCACCGGGCCAAGGTCTTTCAGGCTCATTGAGCGCAGCACGAAAAAGCTCACCACGATGGCATAGGCCACCGCGATGGCCGAGGCTTCGGTCGGGGTGAAGACGCCCACAAGGATACCGCCAAGGATGATGATCGGGGTTTGCAGGGGCGCGACGGCCTTCTTGCAGACCAGTCTGAAATCATCGCTGACACTGGCGCGCAGCCACAGCATCAACCCATGGGCAACCGGCAGAAAGACAAGAAAGATGAGCCAGCCGTTAAGGTTAATATCAAGGCTCAGCGCGGCGCGGATCCCGGCAAAGACTGCATATAGCAGACCGGCGACATTGATCCGGATCAGCACAAAGCTGACCCGCGCCTCCAGCGGTGTGATGGTCTGGTTCTTGGTGACGATCCGTTCCGCTTTCGGCAGGTCATAGCGATCCGCCATCAGGCGCACCATGACCATCAGGCCGACGCCAACCATGATGCCCGGCACGATGCCCGCAAGAAACAACGCTGCCACGGACTCGCCCATCACATAGGCGTAGATAATCATGATACCCGAAGGCGGAATGATCGGCCCAATGACCGACGAGGCAGCAGTGATCGCGGCGGCGAATTTGCGCGAATAGCCGTTCTTCTCCATCGCCGGGATCAACGTCGATCCAAGGGCCGAAGTGTCGGCGACCGCGCTGCCCGACAGCCCCGCAAACAGGATCGAGCTGAGAATGTTCACATGCGCCAGCCCCCCGCGCAGATGCCCCATGAACGCCTGACTGAACTCGACCAGACGCGTTGTGATACCGCCGCGATTCATGATCTCTCCGGCGAGCATGAAGAACGGCAGCGCCATGAGTGGAAAACTGTCCATCCCATTGTAAAGATTGCGGTAAAGTACAGCGAGATCGCGGGTAGACCCGTCGAGGATCAACAGCAAACCGGGCGCCGCAAGCAAGCCAAAGACGACCGGAAGGCCCAGCATCAGCAGCACAAGAAAGAGCGGCAGGAACCAGATCAGCATCAATCCGCCCTCGCCACGTCGCCGTCATGCAGCGGTTTCAACCGGTCCTCGCCGCCCAAAAGCGTCACAATCTGGCGGATCATCAGTTCGATATTGACGAGGGTGAGCAGCACAAAACCGACAAACAGCGATGTATACGCCCACGCGTTTCGAAAGCGGATATCTTCACCGCCCAAAAGACCCAGCGGGATTCGCAATGACGCTGATTTCCCCCGCCCGGTGAGACTGTCGACATTGCTCCAGCCCAGTTGCACGCAATAGATCAGAACCAACAGTGCCAGCGTCATCAAGGTTAACGTAAGCAGGGCAGAGGCGATCCGCCCAAGAGCGCGTTCCAGCATGTCGATGGCCACAAACCCGCCTTGGCGGTAGGCCATCGGTGCGATCAAACCGGTCATCCAAAGCATCAAAAACCGCGCACCTTCTTCGGTCCAGTTGGGCGCGTCGTTCATCACATATCGAAAGAAAACCTGCCCCAAAATCAGGCACACCATCAAGGCCAGCGCGGCAATGGCCAAGGCACGGCCGATCCGCAGAACAACGTCATTGAACAGCTGCAAGGGGGCGAGCACCCCCAACAAAAGCGCCATGGCGCTTCCTCCCAATCTGACCTGCTTTTGCAGGTTTATCAGGCTTTTACAGCCCGTTATTAAAGCGACCAAACTGGCCGCCTGCAAAGATCAATGGGGCGCCGTCGCGCGATTGCGCGCGGGTGACACGACCTACCTGGATCAGGTGATCGCCCGCGTCATGGGTGGCCTCAAGCGTGCATTCAAAGCGTGCGAGGCAGTTTTCGATTAGTGGCACATCATGCGCGCCTGTGTGCCAGTTCAGCCCTTCAAACGCGCTACGGGATTTCGCAAATCCCATCGCGGTATCGGATTGCTCAACGCCCATGACGTGGATCGCGTAATGCTGGCAATCATGGTAAACGTCGAACCGGGTTGATGCCTTGTCGAGCGACCAAAGCACCAGCGCAGGCTCAAGCGAGACCGACGAAAAACTGTTTGCCGTGATGCCGCAAGGGCCGGGCGCCGTGATAACGGTCACGCCGGTCGCAAATTTGCCCAAGGCATCACGAAAAGCGCGGGACGTGTCCGGGCCCGGCTCGAAATCCTGCATGAAAGTCCCCTCGGCTCCGTCCATCATGGCACCTCGTGGCCCAGTGCGTGTGTGTACAAACCGAACCACGTCTCGCGATCCATTTCCACCTTGAATGCGTCCGAGAACGATTTGATGCGCGAGATTGTGTTCGTGCCCATCACCGGCATGATGTTTGCAGGGTGGGCCAGCAGCCATGCGACGGCAACAGCCGCGTCATCGACGCCGTATTGTTTCCCGATCGTGGTTAATGCCTCGCGCAAACCCGCATTGTCCGCGTCAAACAGCCCGCCGCCGCCAAGGGGCGACCACGCCATCGGCGTGATGCCGTAGCGTTGCAAAAACGCCAGATCACCATTGGTAAACGCGTCATGGGCCAGCAAGCTCAATTCGATCTGGTTCGTGACCAATTTGCCTTTTAACGCCGACGCCAACAGTGCCCAATCATGCGGTTTGAAATTCGAAACGCCCACATGGCCCACCTTGCCCGACGCGACGACTTCGTCCAGCGCTGCGGCCGTTTCGTGGTGGTCCATAAGGGGGTCAGGGCGGTGGATAAGCAGCAGATCAATATGTTCAATATTCATATTTTTCAATGAATTATCGACCGAAGCTAAGATATGCGTGCGGCTGGTGTCATAGTATTTGACCGGCTTGTCGCTGTATTTCCCAATAGGCGCAATGATGTCACATTTCGTGATAATCTCCATCTGGTCGCGCAGCTCGGGCGCCTCTTTCAACGCAGCGCCCAGCAAGGCTTCCGCGCCATAATCGCCATAAATATCGGCCTGATCGAACGTGGTTAATCCTTGTTCAAGACAGGCATCAATCTTGGCACGCACATGCGCCACCGATGTGTCGTCGTCATCGCCCAGACGCCACATGCCGTAGACGATGCGGCTGAAATCCAGTCCCTTGGTTAACGTGATCCGTTGCATTAGCGGCGCTCTCCCACGCCCATTGGCGTTGCCGGTGTTTCTGCCGGAACGCGGCCGTAAGCCTCTGGCAAAGAACAGGTTTTCAAGTTGGGCAGCACGCGGCTGCCAAAGGATTTGCATTCATCGATATGCGGGTA
>CAKZXZ010000038.1 GCA_937883775.1 uncultured Paracoccaceae bacterium | reverse complement strand
TGGCTCGAGAATATCGAACCTTGGTGCATCTCGCGACAACTGTGGTGGGGCCATCAGATCCCCGTTTGGTACGGCTTTGATCTGTCCGGCGCAGGCTTCACCGATGACGAAGGCGACGGTGCCTTGGACGAGGTCGAGGTCACGACGCTTCTGTCCCAACAGCGCCTACTCACCGGAACCGAGCGCGCGCATTGCGCGCCGGATTTCGATGCCGTCTCAAGCCAGTTTGGCGATGTCCTTGCCGATCTGCCCACACCCCTGCACCACGCTCGCGTGGTCGAGGTCGCAGACCGCAACGCCGCGATCCACCTGATCGCCGAAAGCCTTGCGCAATACTCGATGGATCAGGACCCGACCAAGCTGGTTTACCCCGTCTGGCGGGACCCCGATGTTCTGGATACGTGGTTCTCCTCTGGTTTGTGGCCCATCGGCACACTTGGCTGGCCCGAGCAGACGCCCGAGTTGGAAAAGTATTTCCCCACCGATGTGCTCATCACCGGCTTCGACATCATCTTCTTCTGGGTTGCGCGCATGATGATGATGCAGTTCGCAGTCGTAGATCAGAAACCTTTCCATACCGTTTACGTCCACGCCCTCGTCCGCGACGAGAAGGGCAAGAAAATGTCGAAAAGTCTCGGCAATGTCCTCGACCCGCTCGAACTCATCGACGAATACGGCGCCGATGCGGTCCGCTTCACGCTGACCGCCATGGCCGCGATGGGGCGCGATCTCAAGCTCTCCACCCAGCGGATTGCGGGATACCGAAACTTCGGCACGAAGCTGTGGAATGCCGCGCGTTTTGCCGAAATGAACGGCGTATTTGATACAGATCCGATACATATCGCATCTGCATCCGATACATATCCGACCCATACCGTGAATCGCTGGATCATCGGCGAGACTGCAAAGGTCCGCGAAGAGGTTGACGCCGCGCTGGAAAACTACCGGTTCAACGACGCCGCCAACGCACTTTATGCCTTTGTTTGGGGCAAGGTCTGCGACTGGTATGTCGAGCTCTCAAAGCCGCTTTTGCAAGGCGATGACGCCGCCGCCAAAGCTGAAACCCAGGCCGTGATGGCGTGGGTTCTGGATCAGTGTTTCATCCTGCTTCACCCGATCATGCCCTATGTCACCGAAGAGCTTTGGGGCACTTCGGGCACCCGCGCAAAAATGCTGGTTCACGCGGATTGGCCAACCTATCAAACCACTGATTTGGTTGACGAAAAAGCCGATGCGGAAATGAATTGGGTGATCTCGCTGATCGAGGCCGTCCGCTCGGCCCGCGGTGAAATGCACGTCCCCGTTGGCCTCAAAGTTCAGATGCTGCACACCGGCCTCACCGTCGATGCGCAGGCCGCATGGGAGCGTAACGAGGCCATGATAAAACGCCTCGCGCGGATCGAGACGCTGGAGGAAGTTGCGACCTTGCCGAAAGGCTGTGTCAGCCTCGCGGTCGAGGGGGGCACCTTCGCGCTGCCTTTGGCCGACATCATCGACGTGGCCGAGGAAAAGGCACGCCTTGAGAAGGTTTTGGGCAAGCTCGCCAAGGAAATCGGCGGCCTCCGCGGCCGGGTCAACAACCCGAAATTCGCAGCCTCCGCCCCGGCGGAAGTCGTTGAAGAAGCAAAGGAAAATCTTGCTGCGCGGGAAGCGGAAGAGGCCAAGATCAACGCCGCTTTGGCACGTTTGGCCGAGCTGGGTTAACCGACCAAGGCCCGCTTTTGCATGAGGGCGCATCGCGCGCGGCCTGTCGTCAAAGACAAGCGTCACACCCCGGCGCTGTTTGAGGTGCACAAGGCTTGCATCGGAAAGGAACGCTGGCTTAGGTGCGCATATGACCAAGCCCCGATTGACCGCCCTTGCCCACTCCTTGCCCGCCTCAGTGCCTTTCGTCGGCCCCGAGACGCAAGAACGCGCGCGCGGCGTTGCATTTGACGCGCGGCTTGGCGCAAACGAGTCGCTTTTTGGTCCGTCTCCGAAAGCGATCAGCGCCATGGCGCGCGCTGCAAGCGAGGCTTGGATGTACCCGGATCCAGAGGCGTATGATCTAAGGCAAGCCCTTGCAAAGCATCATAAAATCACGCCCGAGAACATCATGATCGGCGAAGGGATTGACGGCCTATTAGGGTATCTTGTGCGGTTGATGATCGCCAAAGGGGACGCGGTCGTGACATCAGACGGCGCCTATCCAACCTTCAACTATCACGTCACCGGCTATGGTGGCGTGCTGCACAAAGTGCCGTACCGGGACGACCACGAAGACCCGGTCGCGCTTTTCGAAAAAGCATCCGAGGTCAACGCAAAGCTGGTTTATCTGGCAAATCCCGACAACCCGATGGGCACCTGGCTGACCGGCGCAGCGCTGAGCGATGCGCTGGCATATTTGCCCGACGGATGCGTGCTGGTGCTCGACGAGGCTTACATCGACACCGCACCAGACGGCACTGCGCCTGATATCGCGATTGATGATCCCCGCGTGATCCGTATGCGCACATTCTCAAAGGCTTATGGGCTGGCCGGTGCGCGGGTCGGCTATGCGCTTGGCGCGCCTGATCTGATCGGCGCGTTTCACAAGGTGCGCAACCATTTCGGAATGGGCCGGGTGAGCCTTGCGGGGGCGCAAGCAGCGCTAGAGGACACGGATTATCTTAATGAAACTATTGAGAAAATCGCGCATGCGCGCACGCGGATTGCCAAAATTGCAACGATGAACGGGCTGCGGCCAATTCCGTCGGCGACAAACTTTGTCACGCTGGATTGTGGGCAGGACGGCGCCTTTGCCGAAAAGGTTTTGCACGAGCTAGGCACACGTGGAATCTTCGCTCGGATGCCCTTTGTCCCGCCACAAAACCGATGCATTCGCATCAGTTGTGGCACCGACCCGGCGCTGGATGCTTTCGAAGCCGCCTTGCCCCAAGCCTTGGCCGCGGCCCGCACATAAGCACATATTTTTTACATGCGCTTTTGCATTCCCGTGCTATTTTTTGCACATGAGCAAGCGCGCATCCCTCTCCGATCAACGCCCAATGGGCCGGGTCGAGAATTATACAAACGCCTTTCTGGCGTCGTCGGGGTTGCTATTGTTCATGTCGTTCTTTGTCCTGGCCGCGGCGTTTGGCTGGGTCGTGGCCATTGCAGTCGCGCTGGTCGCGGATCGCGCCATTCTTACTGTCGCTGCGTTGAAAGCCCGTCGCTAGGCCGCTGACATTGCTGCAGTCGCCGCATCAAGCGCCCCTTTGGCGTGCGGAATGTCCAACGCTTCAAGCCCGGTCTGGATGGCCCCAAGAACGCCCATCACCATGTGCGCATTCACGTGGCCCATATGGCCGACGCGGAAAAAGCCGTCACCGGCAGGGTCGGTATCTGTCCCCATGCCCAGGCCGATCCCAAGCGTCACGCCTGCAGTCTCGCTGAGCCAGTTGCGCAGTTGCGTTCCCTCTGGCGCAGTGGCCCGAATTGCGGTGACGGCCGTGCTGCGCTTGGTCGGGTCAATAATGTTCAGCTCAAGCGGCCCATGCTGACCCCACGCATCAAAAGCCGCCCATATGGCGCGTGCCAGGGTGGCGTGGCGGGCCCAGACGGACTCAAGCCCTTCTTCGAAGATCATATCGAGCGCTTCACGCAGCCCGAAAAGATGATGCGTCGGCGCCGTCCCATCAAAGTATCTGTAGTATTCTGCAGGGGTCACGCGGGGCCGCCAATCCCAGTAATGGGTCACCAAATCAGCACTTTCCCGTGCGGCATCCGCTTTGTCGCTGAAAAAGACAAATGCCATGCCAGGCGGCGTCATCAGCCCCTTTTGGCATCCGGCGACCATGATATCGACACCCCATTCATCCATCTCGAACCGGTCGCACCCAAGACACGCGATACAATCGACCATCAACAGCGCAGGATGGTTTGCGGCGATCATTGCCGCACGCAAGCCTTTGATATCGTTCAGAACCGAGGTTGACGTGTCGACCTGCACCGAAAGCACCGCCTTGTAGGCGTGCGCCTTATCGGCGCGCAACGCCTCTTCGACCTGCGCCAGATCAATGTCAGAGCGTTTGCCAAAATCGAGCGTCTCAACCTCGATCCCCATTTTGGCGGCCATTTCACCCCAGCCCACGCAAAAGCGGCCTGTGGCCAGCACCAGCACCTTGTCGCCGCGCGACAGCACGTTGACCAAAGCAGCCTCCCACGCGCCGTGACCGTTGGCGATATACATCGCGACATGCTGTTCGGTCCGCGCGACGCGTTTCAGATCGTCTGCAATCGTATGGGTCATGTCGACCAATGCGCCCGTATAGATGTTCGGCGCAGGCCGATGCATTGCGCGCAGCACACGGTCGGGCATCACGGAAGGGCCCGGAATTGCAAGATAATGGCGACCATTTGCGAGCGTCATGAGAAGACCTTTCAACAGACAACCCGCCAGACCTATTTCGAGACCCAACGTCCGTCAATCACCCAGCATCTTGCTGTTATGCGCTGGCTCGCATACATCCCCGCTGAGGATCAGACGAACAGGCCACTTCCCGATGGGCGGCATTGCCGAAACCTTCAAGCAGATCGAGCGTCGCATGCGCAAAGCCGTGCGCGGCGACATGCGCTCGGCTGCGGGACGGCGCAAGGCGCGGTTGCAGTATCACGTCTTCGATCATGCGTTTCTGCGCGTCTTCTGGACCAATTTCGACAAAGTTGCCGAAGGCGTCTACCGATCAAACCAGCCCACCCACGCGCGGTTTGCGCGCTATAAGAAGCTTGGTGTCAGATCGGTTCTGAACCTGCGTGGTGCCAGCGTCGAAAGTCCATACCAGTTTGAGCGCGAAACCTGCGAAAAGCTGGGGTTGAAGCTGGTCAATGCCAAGATTTATGCCCGCAAAGCTGCCGGGCGGGACGAGTTGCTCTATCTGATCGAGTGCTTTCGGACCATCGAAAAACCCTTCCTGATGCATTGCAAATCAGGAGCAGACCGGGCCGGGTTTGCATCTGTGCTGTATCTGATGGTGATCGAGGGCAAATCGCTGGAGGAGGCGCGCAAGCATCTGTCGGCGCGTTATATCCACTTCAAATGGACCAAGACCGGGATCGTCGACCATATCTTTGATATGTATGAAGAATTCAACGCCCATACCCCGATGCCCATCGAAGAGTGGATCGCGACGGTCTATGATAAGTCTGAGGCCAATCGATCCTTCGCGAAACGGCGCGGCGCGGCCTAGCGGCGGCGATAGGCCTGGGCCAGCACCTCGGGATCGGCCCCTAAAAGATACCGGATCAATGTCAGCAGGTTGCGGGCCCCGCGCCGGGCCCAGCCGCCCTGCTGATACCGCTCGGGACCTGTGCGTGCCGTGAACCCCAGCGCCCTAAGACGCCCTTTGAGCGCGCGGGCCAGCGCGACATCCTCCATCAGCGGAATATCCGGATAGCCGCCCACATTGTCATAAAGGGCGCGCGGGATCAGCAACCCCTGATCGCCGTAGGGCAGCCCAAAGACGCGCGACCGCACGTTTGCCCAGATCGCAACGGCTGCAGGGGCAAACCCTTTGGCGCGGAAGCGCAGACGACCGTATCCCGCAAGCTGCTTTGACATCGCCTCTTGCACAATGCTGCTCCAGCCTGCGTCCAACTGCGTGTCAGCATGCACCACCAAAAGCCAGGCCCCTGTGCTGGCAGCCACGCCGCGCCGCAATTGGCCGCCACGCCCTGGCCCGCCCGTTACCACATGGGCCCCGGCCGCTTCGGCCATGCTCACGGTCTGGTCGCAGGATCCTCCGTCCGACACCACGACGTCCCGGATCACCCCGGCTTGCAGCCCTTCCATCAGGCTCGCCAGGGTCGCGGGCAAGTCAGCCTCGGCATTGAGCGTGGGGATGATGATCGACACCGGCGCGCGCATGACAGTCTTTCTGATTGAGCCTGCGCCCCCTATATGTCACCTCAAGCTGAAAGGGGATGGCCCAATGTCCACAGATCGCAGCATTTTTAGTGTTACCGGCAGCGACCATGTCGATTTTCTGCAAGGCCTGGTGACAAATGACGTCGCCAAGCTGAAGGACGGCTTGGTCTATGCAGCGTTGCTGACCCCGCAAGGCAAGTATCTGGCTGATTTCTTTCTGGCGCCCGGGGATGATGCGATCCTGATTGATATCAAAACCGACATCGCCGCTGCAACGATGCAACGGCTTGCGATGTATAAGCTGCGTGCCGACGTGCAAATCGCGGAAAGCCCTCTGACAGTTGGGTGCGGTACAGGACCGATGCCCGAAGGCGCGTTTGCGGATCCACGCGACACGGCGCTTGGCTGGCGGCATTACGCACAAACACCCCAAAGCGACGACACCGATTGGGCGGCTTTGCGCGTGGCTCACAAGATCCCCGAAACCGGGATCGAACTGACCCCCGACAGCTACATCCTCGAAATGGATTTCGAGCGGATCGGCGGGGTCGATTTCCGCAAAGGCTGTTATGTCGGTCAGGAAGTCACGGCCCGCATGAAACACAAGACCGAATTACGCAAAGGCCTCGCGCAGATCTCAATCTCGGGCGAGGCACCACCCGGCACACCCATCACCAAAGACGGAAAACCCGTCGGGACCCTTTTGACCCGCGCCGGCGACACGGCTTTGGCCTATCTGCGCTTTGATCGCGCCAACGGCTCTCTTGAGGCTGATGGCGCCATTCTACACCGCCTCTAATCTTCGCTTTTTCAAAATATCCATTGCCCGGCCACAACTTGCATTGCCCTTGGCCGTGAAAAGCCAGCGGCGACGTTGGCGCCATTAAATAGTGACGTGCGCGCAAGCGCTCTGCTGGATCAAGCCCGTTCGGAATAATCCATCGTCTCGGTATTCACGACGATGTCTTCGTCCTGGCCGACAAATGGCGGGACCATGACTTTGACACCATTATCCAGAATGGCTGGCTTGAAGCTGTTTGCCGCTGTCTGGCCTTTCACAACTGGCTCGGTCTCGACAACCTTGCAGGTTACTTTTTGCGGCAGGGTCGCGTTAAGCGCTTCAGCCTCGTAATACTCGATCGTGATCGTCATGCCGTCTTGCAAGAAAGGACGCCGATCCCCCAGAATTTCTGCAGGTAGTTCAATTTGCTCGTAGGTTTCATTGTCCATGAAGACGAGCATGCCATCATTTTCATACAAAAATTGCTGATCTTTTTGTTCCAGTCGCACCCGCTCGACTTTATCGGCAGAGCGAAAACGCTCATTCAGCTTGGAACCATTGCGCAGGTTA
Organism: uncultured Paracoccaceae bacterium; assembly: GCA_937883775.1. GTDB lineage: Bacteria > Pseudomonadota > Alphaproteobacteria > Rhodobacterales > Rhodobacteraceae > JAHTBL01. The sequence continues at coordinate 2,831 of CAKZXZ010000038.1, read as the reverse complement.
CGGAGTTCCACCTGTGCAAATGCCCCGCCTTTTCCGGGCTTTACATGGTCAACCTTAACCGCACCCCAAAGGCCGCCGTTATGTTCAAGCACGTTTCCGATGCGAATTTCGTTTCCGTTGATTTTGGGCATGACACAAACCTGGCAAAAGGTTGAAGAAAAGATGACAGAGCCTATATCTTGTGTCGTTAACACCCGCAAGGGAGCGAATAAGGGGGCTTATTCGGAAGTTGCTATGCAAATTCTGCATAGATGGTATGCACCAAACAGCTATCCGAATCGATCAAACTGGGTCATAACAACCGCCATGCCTAAATCGCAAGAGCAACAATAAGGATACGGAATGAAAGATTTCGTCGACGGCACCGCCTTCAACAACGAACAGGGCAATCGCGCCCGCAAATTGTTCGCCGCTGTTGTGCTGGCCGCATTGGATGATGCCATTGCGGATGACAAAAAATATGGCAACGGGCCTGAGCAGATTGCGCGTTGGGCGCGCTCGCGTGACGGGCGTGAAGTCTTGTCTTGCGCGGGCATTGACCCGAATGAACGCGTTGTCGAAGGCCTGATGGAGTTTGTCTCCAAAGGAATTCGTACATCCGTCGCGCTCAGCCGTGAGGAAAGCGAACGTCGCAGTCAGCAGGCCGAAGCCGCCTAAGCGACTGTAAGCGCTGCCAATTGAAAAAGACGCGGTCCAGAGGGCCGCGTTTTTTTTATGTTGAGAATATCATGCTCCACAAGATGATCGGAGCAGCTTGCGCAATCATCAACGCTGCGATGCCAACACGGGGCCATAGATCGGGAAACCGACGCCACAGAACGACGCAAAGCACGCCACACACGGCGATCTCGACCATGCTGACAAAACCGCCATAGTGATTAGGGTCCCAATAGCTGACCGGGCTTTCAAACACCCAAGTGCTGACAGGCCAGAAATGCGCACGGCCATCATCATGATGCAGCGGAAAATCAAGCGCCAAGTGCAATAGGGCAGCCCCTGCCAAAGCGCTCGCCCATGCGGACCTGCGCCATAGGGCAACGCCCAAAACCGCGCCCCAGATCAGAAAACTGTTGTCGATTTGAAAGATCGTCTGCCACGCATCACTGAAGTAATAGTCGCGAAACACGATCTCTGGATCGATCCCCAGCAGAAAAATAGAGCCACCCGCAAGCAGGTATAGTGACAGATCCGGCACAAGTGCTCCGATCAAAGCCGCCGCCGTCACGACACCCTGTCCGCGTTTGGAAAACGCCGCCAGCCCAAAGATCAAATGTGCGGGCGTGTTCATGGCTTCCCCTCGGCGCGCGCTTTCGTTACCCCAAACAATAGGCAGAGGAGGCACGATGGCAAAGGCAATCATGATCCAGGGGGCGGGCTCGAATGTGGGCAAGTCGATGGTCGTGGCTGGTCTGGCCCGCGCCTATTTGCGCCGAGGCCTCAGCGTGGCGCCGTTCAAGCCGCAAAACATGTCGAACAACGCTGCCGTGACCATAGATGGCGGGGAAATCGGCCGTGCGCAGGCGTTGCAGGCACGTGCGGCGGGGCTTGAACCTGTTGTCGACATGAACCCCGTTCTTTTGAAACCCGAAAGCGATGTCGGCGCGCAGGTGATCCTGCAAGGCCAGCGCTGGGGCACGTTGAAGGCGCGCGATTATGCGAAGGTGAAGCACCAGCTTCTTGGCCCAGCCGTCGAAAGCTTTCAACGCCTTGCGGCGGGTCGCGATCTGGTCATCGTCGAAGGGGCCGGCAGCCCTGCCGAGGTCAATCTGCGTCAAGGCGACATCGCCAATATGGGCTTTGCCGAAGCCGCTGGAGTGCCTGTCGTATTGGTCGGAGATATCGATCGTGGCGGCGTCATTGCGCAGGTTGTGGGCACGCAAGTGATCCTGCCCGACGACGACCGAAAGCGTATCTGTGCCTTTGCGATCAACAAGTTTCGCGGCGACCCGAGCTTGTTTGATGAGGGCCTTCTGGCCATTACAGCAGCCACCGGATGGCCTTCGCTTGGGGTGATCCCCTGGTTCGCCGACGCGTGGCGCCTGCCTGCGGAAGACGTGATGGATATCGCGTCAACCAAAGGGGGCCGTATCAAGATTGCGGTGCCGCGCTTGTCGCGGATCGCCAATTTTGACGATCTTGATCCCCTTGCGGCAGAGCTTGACATATCAGTTGAGATTATCGAACAGGGGCGCCCTCTGCCCGGCAATGCCGATCTGGTTCTGATCCCGGGCACGAAAAGCACTATCGCCGATCTTGCATATTTTCGCGCGCAAGGCTGGGACACCGATTTGCACGCCCATATCCGACGCGGCGGACATGTCCTTGGCATTTGTGGCGGGTATCAGATGCTTGGCACGTCGATTGACGATCCCGATGGGATCGAAGGTCCGCCGACGCAAGTGGCAGGTTTAGGTTATCTGGATATCGCGACACAGATGAAGCCCGAAAAGCGTTTGGCGCGAAGCAAGGCGACCTATCTTCCCACGGGGGATGTCGTCAGCGGATACGAAATTCATATCGGGCAAACGACCGGGCCGGACTGCAGCCATCCCTGGCTTGATCTGGACGGACGCGCGGAAGGCGCAATGGCACGCGGTGGCCAGATCAAAGGGTGTTACTTGCACGGGCTTTTCAGCTCTGACGCGTTTCGGCGCAGCTATCTGGCCGAGCTTGGCGCACCGGTTGCGACCTCGACATATGATGAGACGGTTGAGGCAACTCTGGATGCGTTGGCCGATCATCTGGAGGCACATATGGATTTGGATCTGCTGTTGCAGCTTGCCGGTGATGTTTAGGCGATCACAGTAAAGAGGGAGCCCCCGGACCTGATC
>CAKZXZ010000037.1 GCA_937883775.1 uncultured Paracoccaceae bacterium | reverse complement strand
CGCAACCGGGCGAGGGTTACTCGTTCGAGAGCCGCATCGTCGGTGGCGCGGTGCCGAAGGAATACATTCCCGGCGTGGAAAAAGGCATCAAGTCGGTCATGGACTCCGGTCCGCTTGCTGGCTTCCCGGTCATCGACTTCAAGGTCGCTCTGATCGACGGTAAGTTCCACGACGTCGACTCCAGCGTTCTGGCGTTTGAAATCGCGGCACGTATGGGCATGCGGGAAGGCATGCGCAAAGCGGGCGCGAAACTGCTTGAGCCGATGATGAAGGTCGAAGTGATCACGCCGGAAGACTATACCGGTGGCATCATTGGTGACCTGACATCCCGTCGGGGTCAGGTGACTGGTCAGGAACCACGCGGCAACGCTGTTGCAATCAACGCGATGGTCCCGCTGGCGAACATGTTCGGCTACATCAATACGCTGCGTTCCATGTCTTCGGGCCGCGCGCAGTTTACGATGCAGTTCGATCACTACGATCCGGTCCCGCAGAACATCTCGGACGAGATTCAGTCGAAATACGCATAACCCGCGGTGCGTGGGAAACCACGCACCCTACCAACCACCGTAGGGTGCCTGCGCTGCATGCACCGTGAAAGATAAAGGAGCCTACCCATGGCGAAGGAAAAGTTTGAGCGCGGTAAGCCGCACTGCAACATTGGCACGATTGGTCACGTTGACCACGGCAAGACGACGCTGACGGCGGCGATCACGAAGTATTTTGGTGACTTCCAGGCGTATGACCAGATCGACGGCGCGCCCGAGGAGAAAGCCCGCGGGATCACCATCTCCACCGCGCACGTGGAATATGAGACCGACGCACGTCACTACGCCCACGTCGACTGCCCGGGCCACGCTGACTACGTCAAGAACATGATCACCGGTGCGGCCCAGATGGACGGCGCGATCCTCGTGGTGAACGCCGCCGACGGCCCGATGCCACAGACGCGCGAGCACATCCTGCTGGGCCGCCAGGTGGGCATCCCCGCCATGGTCGTCTTCATGAACAAGGTTGACCAGGTCGACGACGAGGAGCTGCTCGAACTCGTCGAGATGGAAATCCGCGAATTGCTCTCCGAGTACGATTTCCCGGGCGACGACATCCCTGTCATCGCAGGCTCCGCTCTGGCGGCGATGGAAGGCCGTGACGCCAACATCGGTGAAGAGAAAATTAAGGAATTGATGGCAGCAGTGGATGAATACATCCCGCAGCCTGAGCGGGCGATTGACCAGCCGTTCCTGATGCCGATCGAAGACGTGTTCTCGATTTCCGGCCGCGGTACCGTTGTGACCGGTCGTGTTGAGCGTGGCGTGATCAATGTGGGCGACGAGATCGAAATCGTCGGCATCCGCGACACCACGAAGACGACCTGCACGGGCGTGGAAATGTTCCGCAAGCTGCTCGACCGCGGTGAAGCGGGCGACAACATCGGCGCGCTGCTGCGTGGTGTGGACCGTGACGGCGTTGAGCGGGGCCAGGTGCTCTGCAAGCCCGGCTCGGTGAAGCCGCACACGAAGTTCGAGGCCGAGGCGTATATCCTGACCAAGGAAGAGGGCGGCCGTCACACGCCGTTCTTCGCCAACTACCGCCCGCAGTTCTACTTCCGCACGACGGATGTGACGGGCACGGTTCAGCTGCCCGAGGGCACCGAGATGGTGATGCCGGGCGACAACCTGAAGTTCGACGTTGAACTGATCGCCCCGATCGCGATGGAAGAAGGCCTGCGCTTCGCCATCCGCGAAGGCGGCCGCACCGTCGGATCAGGCGTCGTCTCCAAAATCGTCGCTTAAGTACCGGAACGAAAATTGCGCGGGGCGGCATCACGCCGTCCCGTATTCGGTTCGAAGAAGGCACAGGGTGGTCCTGTGTGGTCCTCTCAACCGCAACGCCAATAAAGGCTAAGACCAATGCAAAGCCAGACTATTCGCATTCGGCTCAAGGCGTTTGACTATCGTGTGCTCGATGCGTCGACACAGGAAATCGTCAACACCGCCAAGCGGACCGGCGCGCAGGTGCGCGGCCCGATCCCACTGCCGAACAAGATCGAAAAATTCACCGTTCTGCGCGGCCCGCACGTCAACAAGAAATCCCGCGACCAGTGGGAAATCCGCACACACAAGCGGATGCTCGACATTGTTGACCCGACACCGCAGACCGTTGACGCGCTGATGAAGCTCGACCTCGCCGCCGGCGTGGATGTCGAGATCAAGGTATAAGGGAGTATCACCATGATGCGCTCTGGTATCATCGCAAAGAAAGTCGGCATGACCCGGCTTTTCATGGAAGACGGCAAGCAGGTTCCTGTGACCGTTCTCCAACTCGACAAGCTGCAGGTTGTTGCACAACGCACAACTGAACAGCATGGTTATTCGGCGGTTCAGCTGGGCACCGGTTCGATCAAGGCAAAGCGCGTATCCAAAGCGATGCGTGGTCACTTTGCGGCGGCGAAGGTGGAGCCCAAGCGGAAGGTCGCGGAATTCCGCGTTGCACCTGAAAACCTGATCAATGTCGGTGAAGAGATCACCGCTGACCACTACTTCGAGGGTCAGTACGTGGACGTCTCCGGTACCTCCATTGGTAAAGGTTTCGCTGGCGCTATGAAGCGGCACAACTTTGGCGGACTGCGTGCCTCGCACGGTGTTTCGATTTCGCACCGTTCGCACGGCTCCACCGGTCAGTGTCAGG
>CAKZXZ010000036.1 GCA_937883775.1 uncultured Paracoccaceae bacterium | reverse complement strand
CTGCAAGCCTTCCGCGCCCATCTTGACGGCAACGAAGCGTTCACCCTGCCCGAAATGTACGATGACTGGACGACCGAAAATATCCTGACGATGTCCTATGTCTCGGGCGTTCCAATAGAAGACGCACTGCACGCCCCGCAGGACGAGCGTAACCGCATCGCAAAGCGCCTCCTCAGCCTCATGCTGGACGAGCTGTTCCGCTTCCACCTGATGCAAACCGACCCCAATTTCGCCAATTACCGCTACGATCCGGGCACGGGCAAAATCATCCTGCTCGATTTCGGCGCGACCCGCGCCATTGACCCACAACTGGCCGACCAATACCGCCGCCTGATGCATGCCGGATTTGCGGACGACGCCGACGCGCTCCACGCCGTCGCGATGGAAGTCGGCTTTCTCTCCGAGCAGACAGAGGCCCGCCACGCAACCCGCATCCTGCGCATGATGCAATTGGTCTTTGCCGCCCTGTCGGACAGTGAAACCTTCGATTTCACCCGCACTGACCTGTCCGACGCCATGAACCGCGAAGGGCGCGCGCTGGCCGAAGAAGGCTTCGTTCCCCCGCCCCTGCCGATGGATGTCCTCTACCTGCAGCGCAAGTTCGGCGGCATGTTCCTGCTCTGCGCCCGTCTTAAAGCGCAGGTGCAGGTGAATGCACTGATCGAAAGCTATCTTTAGGGCTCACCCGCCCCAGACTTGATCGGCGGCCCCCGCGCCCTGAAAGATCCCGGATCAAGTCCGGGACGATGCACACTGCGATGCAAACCGGTAACACTGCCCTACCCCAGTTAACCCTCTGACTCTCAACCCTATTGTGACGGCAATAATCCGCCGAGTAGGGTCGCGTTTATGCCTGATAGTCCAAATATCCTCTTCATCGCCGTCGATGATCTTTTCGAATTCACCGCGTTCCGGAACTCGTTTGGTGTTGAAATCCAGACACCGAACATGGACCGCCTGCTCGAAAAATCCGCGCATTTCGAAAACGCCTTTGCGACCACGCCTGTCTGCAACCCGTCGCGCACCTCGTCGCTGACCGGTAAATCCCCGTTCGAGACGAACGTCCTCGACAATGTCGCGGCCTGGCACGAGGAAAACCCGATTGAAGAATCCCTGCCCGCCGCGCTGAAAGATGATGGCTATCATACCGCATCGGCTGGCAAGATTTTCCATGGCTACAAACCCCAACCCGATTTCGTAAATGACCGTGTCTTTTCCGAAAACGTCCCCGATATCCGCGACAGTTTCGACGGTAACGCCGGGGTGTCCAACGGCGGTGGCTGGCAGGCCAAAGGCTACACCGGCGCTGACGATCAGTTCTACGACCACAAGGTCGCCTCCTGGGGGGTCGAGTTCCTTGAGGAGTACGACCAAGACGACCCCTTCATGCTCATGTTGGGCTTCAAGCACCCGCACAACAATTTCGAAGCGCCGCAGCAATACTACGACCTGTACGACCTGGATCAGATCAAGGTGCCCGACAGCTGGGTCGCAGGCGATCTCTCCGACGCCCCAGCCTTTGCCCAGCAATTCATGCATAAGGGCCAGTTCTTCCCTGACAAAGACCTCGATCAGTGGAAAGGCACCGTCGAAGGCTACCTTGCCGCGATCTCCCACGCGGATGCCCAGATCGGGCGGGTTCTGGATGCCCTCGACGCCTCCGATCACGCCAATAACACCGCGATCCTGCTGCATTCCGATCATGGCTTTCAGCTGGGCGACAAAGACCATTTCGGCAAATTCACCCTATGGGAGGAAAGCGCCAAAGCACCCCTGTTCCTGCACCTGCCCGGCATGACCGAAGGCACCACGATCTCTACCCCTGTCAGCCTGATCGACATCATGCCAACCCTGCTTGATCTCGCCGGTGCCGACCCTGCCCCGTATGCAATCGGCGAAAGCCTGATGCCGCTTGTCGATGACGATTACGGCACGCATTCCGGTGGCCCTGTGTTCACGCAAGTGTATGGATCGCTGTCGATCCGCGACGGCGACATGCGCTTTATCCGCTATGCCGATGGTTCGGAAGAGCTTTACGACACCGCCACCGATCCCGGCCAGAACACCAATCTGGCGAATGATCCCGCCTATACAGGCCAGCTTGAAACCCTGCGCGACACGCTTTGGGACGAAGCCGCGATCTACGGGCTCACCACCAACGACGATGACGCCACGCTCACCGGCACCGAGGGCCGCGATGTGCTGATGGCCCAGCCCGAAACCGAAACCCTTGAGGGCGGCGCGGGCGATGACATCTATTTCCTCTATGACAACACCGCCGAAGTGATCGAGGCCGAAGAGGGCGGCCATGACCTTGCCTATCTCTCTGGCCTCGGCCCCATTGATCTACCCGACAATGTCGAGGACGGCTTTATCGGCGTCGTCGTCGCGAACGAGCGGATCAAGGTCAACGGCAACGATCTGGACAATACGTTCTGGACCCAGGGCGCCTCGGTCGAGCTTTACGCTGGCGCAGGCGATGACATCGTCAACACCGAACAATGGTCCGGCAATCGCATCTGGGGCGAGGACGGCAATGACATCCTCAAAGGCGGCAATTGGAGCGACCGGCTGGACGGCGGCACCGGCAACGACACCCTCATCGGCGGCCGCGGCACTGACTTTCTGAAAGGCGGCGAAGGCGCTGACCAAATGGACGGTGGCGCGGGTTTCGACACGGTCGATTACAAGCATGCCGACAGCGCGATTTACGTGAACCTGCACACCGGGCGCGGTTATGGCGGCGAAGCCCAGGGCGACCGACTTACCGGGATCGAACGTGTCTGGGGCAGCCAGCACAACGACACGATCATGGGCGATCACGGTGTCAATACGCTGATAGGCTATAACGGTGACGACTATTTCAACGCGTTTTCCGGGGACGATCACGTCTTTGGCGGCAACGGCAACGATATTGTCGTAGCGGGCGATGGCGAAGACACCGTGGACGCCGGTGAAGGCGATGACCTCGTCTCGGGTGGAGATGGCCGTGATCTGGTGTTTGGCTGGGACGGCAATGACACGCTGATCGGCGGGCGCGACGCTGACACCCTTGTCGGAGAGCGGGGCGATGACACTCTTCTGGGCCAGCATGGCAACGACCTGCTCGATGGCGGTGAAGGCGCAGATACGCTCAACGGTGGCGACGGCAATGACAGGCTGTTCGGCGGCAAAGGCGCAGATATCCTCGACGGTGGCGGGGGTGCTGATGTTGCGGATTACTCCGAATCCGAAGGCGACGTCTATGTGAACCTCAATATCAGGCGCGGTTATGGCCATGACGCGCAAGGCGATCGCCTCAGCAATATCGAAGAGGTCAAAGGCTCTGCCTTCAATGACACGCTCATGGGCAGCGCGGGGGATGATACGCTGATTGGCGGCGCAGGCGACGACTATATCAACGCCTCCTCCGGCGATGACACACTGATCGGCGGGGCCGGAGCCGACGCGCTGATCGGCAGCTTCGGCAGTGATTTCGTCAGCTATGAGGACAGCGCCGAAGGCGTCGTCGTGCAGCTCGCACTGGGGCGCGGATGGGAAGGCGATGCAGCAGGTGACAGCTATCACGGCATCGAAAACGCCACCGGCTCTGCGTTGGATGACACGCTGATCGGCAACGCACAGGACAACGTCCTCGAAGGTGGCGCGGGCAATGACTATATCCACGGCGGTCATGGCGATGACCTGCTCGACGGTGGCGCAGGCGCAGACGCGCTGGTCGGCGGAACCGGGCTCGACATCGTTGACTATAGCGCATCAGGTAGCGGCGTTACCGTCAACCTCACCGATCTCAGCGCCTCTGGCGGCGATGCCGAGGGCGATACGTTCTGGGCCGTCGAAGGCCTCGCCGGATCCGCGTATGACGACGATCTGACTGGGGCGGCGACAAGCTCGGGCATCCTTGGCGGCGACGGCGATGACAAGATCACCATCGGGCGCAGCGACACCGCAATGGCAGGCGGCCAAGGTGCCGACAGCTTTATCATCGACGCCAGCCAGCTTGGTGCAGACAGCTTCCTGCACATCTTTGATTTCAACGCCGATGTCGACAGCCTGGTCTTCAAAGGCGCCGTGACGCTGACAAGCCTAACCACCGACGCCAACGACACCCGCATAGAGATCGCAGGCGAAGACGACATCATGGCGCTTCTGACCCTCGATCAGGTAACGCTCAGCGAAGACGATATCGTGTATGAGGACGACGAAGACGATCCCGAAATGGTCTTCTAATCTTCGTTCAGAAACCAGCCTGCATCTTAGCCCTGAGTTCTGTCAAACTGGGTCCGCGACCTACAAAACCACGCCCTCATACAACCACCACATCCGTCCCCCAATCCCGGCAATGCACCGCCAAATCACCCGGCAGATAGGCATCAGTGAAAAACACATCAATTTCGCTTAAAGACCCGATCGCCACCGGGGCGGAGCGTTCGAACTTCGACTGATCCGCCACCAGAAAGCTTTGCCGCGCGCGGCGCAGGATCGTCTGGCTCACGCCCACTTCCTGCATGTCAAAATCCAGAATATCGCCTTCCTGATCCAGCGCCGAACAGCCAATCACCGCTATATCGAACTTAAACGTCTCGACCGACCGCATCGTCAGTGGGCCGACCAGCCCACCATCGCTTTTGCGCAGCGCACCCCCCGTCACGATCACCTCGCAATCGGGGTTCCCGCTTAGAATGTTCGCGACGTTAATATTGTTCGTCATCACCATCAGGTTCGAATGCCCGCGCAGGACCCGTGCAACCGCTTCGGTGCTGGTGCCGATATTCAGAAAGACCGACGCATCGTTCGGGATATGAGCCGCACAGGCCGTCGCCACCTGGTCCTTGGCGTCCATGTTCAGCTGGCGGCGTTCCTCATAGCGGATATTGTCAACGCCAGAAGGCAAAACCGCACCGCCATGAACACGCTCAAGCTTTCCCGCATGGGCCATTTCGGTTAGGTCACGCCGGATCGTTTGCACGGTCACGTCAAACCGTTCGGCAAGGTCTTCCACCGTGACCTTCCCCTCTTTGCGGGCGATCTCTAAAATGTCCGGATGCCGGAATGTCTGGGACATAGGGGCAGTCCTCCTCACATTCGGTTTTGTTCGATTTAAGGATTCCGAACAACCCGATTCGATGGGAATCCTCTCGGATCGGGCGTTTCACGCTTGCAAGACCCGCGATTCAAAGCGCTTTGGGTTCGTTTAAAAGACGAATAGCGTATAAAAGAACGAAAACGAACAATTACATGTTGACGGAAGCGCACAACGCTGGTTCCCTCATGGTCGCACGCCAAATCTGGGAGGAGGGTCGGTGCCTGACGCAACTTCACATTCGCCGCTCGATCTCTTTGTCATCGGTGGCGGCATCAATGGATGCGGCATCGCCCGCGACGCCGCCGGTCGTGGTCTCTCTGTCGAACTGGCCGAAATGAACGATCTCGCCTCCGCGACGTCGTCGGCCTCCACAAAACTCTTCCACGGCGGTCTCCGCTATCTCGAATATTTCGAAGTCCGCCTTGTTCGCGAAGCCCTCATCGAACGCGAAGTTCTGCTTCGCGCGATGCCTCACATCTCGTGGCCCATGCGCTTCGTGCTGCCTTATCACAAGGACATGCGCTTCGAGGGCGAAACGCCCACATCGAAACTGCTCAACGTCTTCATGCCGTGGATGAAAGGGCGCCGCCCCGCGTGGCTGATCCGCCTCGGCCTCTTCATGTATGACAACTTGGGTGGCCGCAAAATCCTGCCAGCGACCTCCACCGTTAACCTTAACGCCGACCCCGCAGGCGCGCCGCTGCAGGACCGGTTCGAGAAAGCATTTGAGTATTCTGACTGCTGGATCGAGGATTCCCGCCTCGTCGTTCTCAACGCCCGCGACGCCGAAGCCCGCGGCGCTCAGATCAACACCCGCACGAAAGTGCTCAGCGCCGAGCGCGAAGGCGATCTGTGGAAAGTGACCCTGCAACATGCGCACGGCACGCGCGTCGTTCATGCCCGCATGCTGGTCAACGCAGGCGGCCCATGGGTCGAGGATATCATCCGCAACACCGCCCGCATCAACTCTGCCGAAGGCGTCCGCCTCGTGCGCGGCTCGCACATCGTGACCCGCAAGCTTTTCGATCACGACAAATGCTATTTCTTCCAAGGCGAGGATGGCCGCATCATCTTCGCCATCCCTTATGAGACGGATTTCACCCTGATCGGCACAACCGATGCCGACCATCCCGATCCCTCGCTCAAGCCCGAATGCACGCCCGAGGAAAACGCCTATCTGCGCGATTTTGCGTCGAAATACTTCAAGCAGCCCGTCACCGAGGATGACGTCGTCTGGACCTATTCCGGCGTTCGTCCGCTCTATGATGACGGTGCCAGCAGCGCCACCGCCGCCACCCGCGACTATGTTCTGAAGGTCGACCAAACCGGCGGCGCGCCGCTGCTCAACGTCTTTGGTGGTAAGATCACGACCTACCGCAAACTGGCCGAACATGCGCTCGAAAAGATCGTGCCGTTCTTCCCGCAAGCCACCGGCGCATGGACCGCAGGCGTCCCCCTGCCCGGCGGCGATTTCCCGGTCGAAGGCATTCAAGCCCAAGTCGAGAAGCTCCAGTTCACCTGCCCCTTCCTCGATGACCGCTGGGCCCTCCGCCTCATCCGCGCCTACGGAACAGAAGCCCACGAGATCGTCCAAAACGCCGCCCGTGTCGAAGACCTTGGCCGCGATTTCGGCGCGACCCTGACCGAGGCCGAAGTGCGCTGGCTCATGGTTAACGAATACGCCCAAACCGCCGCCGACATCGTCTGGCGCCGCTCGAAACTCGGCCTGCGTTTAACCAAGACCCAAATCGAAACGCTGGACGCCTTCATGGCCGACACGATCCCTCACACCGCTGCGGCAGAATGAAGACCAATGACGCTAGAGCTTAGAAACGTATCCAAAACAGTCGCCGGGCAGACCCATATCTACCCAACCGACCTGACGTTGGAGCCCGCAACGATGAACGTCCTGCTGGGGCCGACCTCGTCGGGCAAGACGTCTCTCATGCGGATTATGGCCGGGCTGGATATCCCCGCCACCGGCTCGATCCATTGGCAGGGACAGGACGTCACCGGCATGCGCGTCCAAGACCGCAAAGTCGCAATGGTCTACCAACAGTTCATCAATTACCCCTCGATGAGCGTCTACGACAACATCGCCTCCCCCATGAAACTGATGGGCAAATCCAGCGCGGAAATCGACGCCGCTGTCCGCAAAACCGCCGACCTGATGCAGCTCACCCCAATGCTCGACCGCAAACCGCTTGAGCTTTCCGGCGGCCAGCAACAGCGCTGCGCCCTCGCCCGCGCGCTGGTCAAAGACGCAGGCCTCGTCCTGCTCGACGAACCGCTCGCCAATCTCGACTATAAACTCCGCGAAGAACTGCGCGCCGAGATCCCCAAGATCTTCGCCGAAGCAGGCTCCATCTTCGTTTACGCCACGACCGAGCCCGAAGAAGCGCTCCTTCTGGGCGGCAACACCGCCACCCTTTGGGAAGGCCGCGTCACCCAGTTCGGCCCCACGCCTAGCGTCTACCGCACGCCCACCGACGCCACCACAGCACGCGTCTTCTCTGACCCGCCGATGAACTTCCTCACCGTGCGCAAGGACGGCAGCAAAATCCATTTCGGCGACGGCCAGATAGCCCAGGCCAAAGGCTCGCTCGCCGCCCTCCAGGACGGCACATATCAGGCAGGCTTCCGGCCCAATCACCTTGAACTGGACACGCCCCAAGGCGACCCGCTCCACTTCGAAACCACCCTCGCCGTGACCGAGATCACCGGGTCCGAAACCTTCGTGCATCTCGATCACCACGGCGACCGCTGGGTCGGTCTGGTCCACGGCATCCGCAACCTCGAAATTGGCGCGCCGCTGACCGTCTATCTCGACCCGTCCCACGTCTACATCTTCGCAAAAGAGACCGGCACGCTCGTCGCCCCCGCCTCTTATGCCAGCGCCGCGTAAGGAATTCCGATGGCCAAGATCACCCTCGATAACCTCGCGCACAGCTACTATCCGAACCCCAAGGGTGAGGATGATTTCGCGCTCAAAGAGCTGAACCACGACTGGAACGACGGCGAGGCCTACGCGCTTCTCGGCTCCTCCGGTTGCGGGAAATCCACCCTGCTCAACATCATTTCGGGCCTTCTAGAGCCGTCCCAAGGCCGCATCCTCTTCAACGACGTCGACGTGACCCACGCCCCCACAACCGAACGCAACATCGCGCAGGTCTTTCAGTTCCCCGTCGTATACGACACCATGACCGTCCGCGATAACCTCGCCTTCCCCCTGCGCAATCGCGGGGCCGATCCCAACTATGTCGCCGAACGCGTCCAGAAAATCGGCGCCATGATCGGGATGGAAGCCGAGCTGGACCGCAAGGCCCGTGGCCTCACCGCCGACGCCAAGCAAAAGATCAGCCTTGGCCGTGGCATGGTCCGCGAAGACGTCAACGCGCTGCTGTTTGACGAGCCGCTCACCGTGATTGACCCCCACATGAAGTGGGAGCTGCGCACCCAGCTCAAAGCGCTCCATCACGAGTTCGGCCACACCATGATCTACGTCACCCATGACCAGACCGAAGCGCTCACCTTCGCCGACAAAGTCGTCGTCATGTATGATGGTCGCGTCGTCCAGATCGGCACGCCCCAACAACTGTTCGAGACGCCCGAACACACCTTCGTCGGCTATTTCATCGGCTCGCCCGGCATGAACGTGCTGGACGCCGAGGTCACCGGCCAAACCGCTCGCATCGGCGACACCGAAATTCCCCTCGCAGGTGGCTATGACGGCCTCAAAGGCAAAATCCAGATCGGTGTGCGGCCTGAATTTACGTCGCTGACCACCGATCCGAACGGCCTGCCCGTCACCATCCGTCGCATCGAAGATGTGGGCCGCCACAAGATCATCCGCGCCGATCACAACGGCACCGAGATTAACGTGATCGCCGACGAAGGCACCCCTGTCGACGCCGACGCCACCCGCATCGCCTTCGATCCTTCGGGCATCAATGTCTACGCCGATGACTGGCGCGTGGCCCCGTCCTCCAAATCCGTCGGAAAGGCCGCGTGATGAACAAGACCGTTAACCAAAAAGCATGGTTCCTCGTCCTGCCCGTCCTAGTCCTCGTGGCCTTCTCAGCCGTTATCCCGCTCATGACGGTCGTGAACTATTCCGTCCAGGATAGCTTCGGGAACAACGAGTTCTTCTGGGCCGGCCTCGAATGGTTCGACGAGCTGCTCCATTCCGAACGGATGTGGGATGCGCTGGGGCGGCAACTCGCCTTCTCCGCCATCATCCTCGCGATCCAGATCCCGCTGGGCATCTTCATTGCCCTGAACATGCCGAAAAAAGGCGTTTGGGTCTCCGTCTGCCTCGTCCTGATGTCCCTGCCGCTGCTGATCCCGTGGAACGTGGTCGGCACCATCTGGCAAATCTTCGGCCGCGTCGATATCGGCCTGCTGGGCTACACGCTCGACGCGCTTGGCATTGACTACAACTACACCCAAGACCCTGTCGCCGCGTGGATCACCGTCATCGTGATGGACGTCTGGCACTGGACCTCGCTGGTGGCACTCCTCGCCTACGCCGGTCTGCAATCCATCCCCGACGCCTATTATCAGGCGGCCAAAATCGACCAGGCCAGCCGCTGGAAAGTCTTCCGCTATATCGAGCTGCCCAAGATCACCGGCGTTCTGATGATCGCAATCCTGCTGCGCTTCATGGACAGCTTCATGATCTACACCGAGCCGTTCGTGGTGACGGGCGGAGGCCCCGGCAACGCCACAACCTTCCTGTCCATCGACCTTGTGAAAATGGCCCTCGGACAGTTCGACCTTGGCCCAGCGGCGGCGTTCTCGCTGATGTATTTCTTGGTTATCCTATTGATTTCATGGGTGTTCTACAC
>CAKZXZ010000035.1 GCA_937883775.1 uncultured Paracoccaceae bacterium | reverse complement strand
AGCGGATTGCAAATCCGTGTACACCGGTTCGATTCCGGTACTCGCCTCCATTTAATTTCAAGCACTTAGCTCTCTCCTCTCTTTACCCCATCGGGGGCGTTTACAATAGCGTTTACAGTTTTGCCCTCGCGGCGCTGCTTTTCGCGCTCCAGTAAGTCGAGGACTTCCGCGCTTTCAGCAGGCGAAACGGCGGCATAGTGTTCGATGACGGCAGCGGCGTAGCGAAGCGACCAGCCCATATGATTTGCGATTTGGTTCAGGCCAAGGCCCGCCCTAAGGAGCCTTGTGGCCGCTGTCCCGCGAGTGTCTTGGAGGCGCAGCGTCGGATCACTGAGCTTGTCCGCGATGCGATCCCGGTAACGGGTGATAGCTCGGCTGGCAGATGTGGGCCTAAGTGGCTTGTTTCGATCATTGACCAACAAAACAAGCTGATCAGAAGGCGTTTCGTCGATCAACTGCCGGAGTTCTGGCGTCACAGGGATATGCGCTACACGCCCTCGCTTCTGGGTCCGCACCCGAAAGCGGTCAATTCCGTCAAAACTCTCAAGATTGCCTCTAGTCAGACGGACAAGGTCCGCTGGCCTCAGGCCGGTCTCGCAAGCGAGCGTCATCACACGTTTCACCCATGACGGCGCAGCGTCTTTGAACACTTGTTGGTCCGCTTCGGTCCAAACAATCTCGGCCCGATCCACTGAGTAAATGCGATGAAGCCGGTCGCAGTAGTGCACAGCGATCTTCCCTTCGTCCCTCGCCCAATTGAGGATGCGAACAGCGACTGTCCCAGCATAATCATGCTGCTTTGGCGAGCCTTTCCACTTAGCACGCCACTCGTTCAGTTCCCCGCGCGACTTTGGGTTCTCCCAAAGCTTCGCAGGGTCGTCGACGAACTCTTCCGCAAAACGTAGCGCCCACTTCCTGTAGTCGGCCTGTGTTCGTTCGCCCTTGGGCATCGCTGTACTGTCCAGGAAGTCGTCCACCATTTGCGGCGTCATGTAGTCGACTGAATGCCGCGCCTTGATCGCTTCGGCGTAAGCGATCAGAAATTTTGGATCACGTGGCTCTCTGACCGTGTCAGTCCAAAATTTTGGACCACCCCGCCAGGCATAGAAGTGGTACCTCATGCCTTCCACGGTCTTGCGTCGAACCCTGTGGACACCCTTCGGCAAGCTACCGCGCGGCACGTCTCGCCCTCCTCGCTTCCACAAGGTCGCCTTCGTTCTCGGCAGCCGCTACAGCAGCAGGTAGCCCTTGGGCTTGATCCAAGCGGAGCCTTACAAGTTTGGGGTCGAAGAAGTTCGGATTTCTCCGAACTGGAGTGATGCCTAGATTGCGGCAAAACCCACGAAATGCGTCGTTCGGCGATGCGAACCCGAGTGCCGACGCGAGATCATCGGACGAAACGAGGCTAATTGCCCGAACGCCAAAATCCATCACTCAGCCCCCTTACTGGAAGAATCAAGCCTCATAAGGGTTTCAAGCTGCTTAGCCGACAACATCATAGCGCGACCAATCGAGTAGTACTGGCCATGCTCGCGTGCCTTTGTCCGCAATGCCCTTGCCGACACGATTGCGCCCGTCTTGCGCAACTTCTTACACCACTCCTCAGGCGTCAGCATGTCGTCGAGATTTTGCACTTGCAGCCTCACCAAAATGTCTTGAATTTCAGGTTTCTACAAGTTTCTGCATGTTTCCAGAGACAATCCAGGCCTAGACAAACCTTCCGAGCATATGGGAAGATATTTTCTCAGATTTTTGGAGGCGCGAATGTCAAAAGGCCGAATATTCGAGTTTGGGGGTAGTGATCTGCGCCGACTCGAAACTTGGGACCAGAAACAACGCGAAGCTGCATGGCAGAAGCGGTATGAAATCAGCCTTGCTGAGAAGCGCACAAAGGAACTCAAGCGAACACGAAAGCCAGCCTCACTCGCGAGGGGCATTACCGACTACCGAAAGAAACGCGGTCTGTCCCGAACAGATTTCGCCGATGAATTGGGAGTCACTCGCCGATCACTCTACAACTATGAGACTGGCGTTACACCCGTACCCGGCGACATAGTCGAAAAGATCGTAACCCGTGGCGACGTTGAGCTATCCGATATCTTTGGACTGCCGCCGGAAGCACCGCACAAGCGGCACCGACTGGACGACGCCAGGCTTGCAATCAGCCTCTTTGCGGCTTGCCTGAAGGCCTATCGCTCCGCGCCAGTCGATAAGGTCGTAGCACACGTAGTCCTGAAAGTCGCTGACTGGCCACACTTCGTTCGGCGGACGGATCATTCGATCAAGAGAGTCGCTCAACGGTTGACGGATGATCTGGCTGATGAAGAAATGGCTGAAGAACTAGACAAAGAGCCTAAGAACCCAAGCTACCAGAGCCCAATACTTGCTGGAGATAGCGACGAGGCTCTTGCCGACAGCGTTGAACAGCAATTCCAGCTCTTGCAGCAATCCTACGCAACCGGCGAAGATGAGCAATTTGATCAAGCTCTTACCCGCGTGACCGAGGTCCGTAGAATGAAAGCGAAAGGCGTTCTGGACATGATCCGGGAACGGATGGCGGAGCCTGATCCTTGAACCTCGGCCCGGAAAGCTTGCGGGAAAGCTTGCGGGAAAGCTTGCGGGAAAGCTTGCGGGAAAGCTTGCGGGAAAGCTTGCGGCCGCCTCTATGTCAATGCAAGGGCGGAACGCCTGTATTCGCGTTTGCGAGCAGGTTTTGTGGCGTTACCTGTTAGCGGGCCCCGGCGTTCAACCGCCTTCTCTTTCCGTATATTCGCCGCACCAATATCCTGGCGTAACTGTGGGAACTTCAAATCCGACCGTCACAATCACGTTGCCACCGCCTCGTCTTACAGCTGATGGTGGGTAGCGCCGGCACTGCCAAACGTCATCATTTGCTACGCCAAATTTGCAATTTTGGCATGCGGGTTTTCCTTCAAGCCCTTCTAAAACTGAAGCTTTCCTTCGTTTGAACATTTGAGCAGCCTCATTCTACGTTCGTTCAGCCAAACGTTCCCTAACAATTTGGGTCATGTCGCGAAACCACCCCACAACCTCGTCTGCTTGATCGGCTTCCCGTAACCAGTTCGCATTCATTTGCTTCGCTACGCGCTCATTCAAAAGGCGTTTTGCAGTTCCCGTACCCATATCAGGAGCTAGTTGGGTGTTTTTGCTCGCTTCACTGACGAGACTAGGGACATCAGCAAAGTCTGTGACTTCGACCTCTACGTCTAGCACCTCTTGGATCGCCGCCGGGTGCAGATAATTTTCGGTTTCTCGCTTAGTTGTAAGGCGAGCCGAATTGGCATCCTGTGCATCGTTTACCTGGTCGACGTATCCGCCATAGCCAGGGACGTCGTCTGGTCCACAGTCTCGGTCATAGATGTGATATTCAACGCAACCAGCGCCCTTCAAATACTGTTTGGACACCCAGTGCTTTAGGTCCGAACCGCCCATGGGAACGATTGCAATATTCTGCGACGAAGCCAAGTCCATTACGTCCGGGTCAATTCCGGCAACGGCACCATAGATGTTTCGAAAGAAATTCACGTCATTCGGCCCCTCGACCATCAAGAGCGCAACTAAACGGCTATCTGGGAGAACACCTAACTCATTGGCAATTGCCTCAAGTATCCCGTCAGCAGCGGGATCACCTTCGACCACTTGATCGATGATCGGAAGCTGATCTCCATCTTGCTTCCGAACAAGCTTCAATGACGCAACAGGCAAGTTCTGAGCCACCAATGGCGAATGGGTTGTCAAAACAACTTGGGAATTTCCGCTTTCGGAAAGCCCTTTGAAGCTATCAAGCAAAAGTCTCTGATTTTCAGGATGTTGGGAGCTTTCAGGCTCTTCAAACGCATAGATTATGCCTCTTCCGTCCTCTTCCGAACGCCGTTCGGCCTCGGCACGAAAAAAATTCAACAGTACGAGGCGCTTTGTTCCAGAACCCCGCTTATTGAATGGTATGCCCCCTTCTGTCTTCAAGGTAGTCTTGAAGCCGTCCCACTTGGGTTGTCCTGCAATGTCAGGACTTAAGCCAACCGCAAGTTCAGGCGCCATCTCTTGGAGCTTTTCAAGCGTTCGCATGACCAAATCAGTTGCTCGCTCTTCAACACCCTCGACAATCTTGGCAATTTCTTCTTCACGCTCAGCTATCGCGATTTTCGCTGCTGCGGCCAACGGGTTTTTCGCTTCATCATCTTGATCTGAGCTCGCGCGATCCACCTTGAACAGACAAAAGTACGGGATGTGCGGCCGTATCTGATCCCAGATTTTCTTTGCGTCGTCCTTGGTAATCGGCACCTCGACTTCAACGACAGGAGCAGCTGCAAAATGTTCGAAAATAGCGGCACGCCAAGGCGGGTTTTTGGTCCGTTCGGCACCGGGAATATCGTCTTCCAATCCCAAATCTCTTCCAAGCGCGCGAAGGTCAGCCTGTCTCAAGAGTATGGGGTGACCGACACCGTCGATCTCAGGAACCATCGCCTGGATGAAAACCTCCGCAGCTTTTCCCGCCGCATAGCGCTTTATGATACGTAACAGAGGCGGTAACCCATTTTGGACGTACAACAACCTCTCGGCGGAAAGGCTGGTCGTGGACGTTGCATCCAAAACGATTTCTTCGGGAAAGCCGGTAAACTCGGCAAACAGTTCGACTTGCACAACACCTTCCGAAACGCAAAGATCGTCCTTGTCGAGCTTGGCCCCCGCATCAAAGAATAGGTCCATCGCATCCATCAAGGAGGATTTTCCCGCGTCATTTTTTCCGACGAATGTCGTCAAATCAGAAAACGCCACTTTTCGTTTTTCGCGATACCCACGAAAGCCGTGGATTTCAAAGGACTCAAGTTTCAAAGTAATACCTCAAAAAGTGCGGCTTTAGCCGAATATTCTTCGCCTTAACCGCCAGAAAAATCAAAGTTCTGAGCTTTTGCTAGATGTGTAAAAAGCTTCAAATTTGATTGCTCATACCTCGTAATCGTTCGCTGATTGGCCAGCATAGAGCCCTTCGGCACTTGTCCCCGCTAAGATCGCAGTTCTGACTTCTTCCCGAGTAAGGTCGAGCATCTTGTAGCGGTCCGGATTCGTAAATTTCGTGATTGCTTCAATCCGGCGGAACAGCCCTGAATTGTTTGCGGCATATGCTGCGAGCCCTTTAAGCTTCGGAAGCGCGTCTGCTAGGTAGTGTCCGTGAGGATCGACCAGATCGGCAACGACAGTTCCGTTTTCCGAGCGCGAGAAGAAAATAAAATCGGGACGCACAATGCGGTTCTCATCTGCTTCTTCATAGACGACCCCAAGAGAGTCCTGGCTTGCGCGCCCTGGATTGCGATACCAGCCGATATTTCCTTCACGACTTAACTCAGCCTTCAAGACAGCCGGCTCCCAAGACGACTTGAAGAACTCCGGGAACATTCCCTCCTCATCACAGAGTAGATGTCGTTCAAACCGCTCCAACTCCCGCTCAACACCATTTTCACGAAGTGATGTTGGCTGGAGCCACATGTGCGGGCGTGCAATTTCAACCGGAAGGGGATCAATGCTCATCTCTTGGATTTGGCGGTATACTTCTTGCCGCTCGTCGGTCAGCCCCTTGATCTCGTTTTTGTATTCACCCAACCACTGCCGGGCCAACTTCTCGGCCTCCGCTTCAAGATCGTCTTTGATTTTGGGCACTAATCCGAGTGCGGCAATGATCGTATGCGCTTCGATCAAAGCTTCCTCTTCGTCCTCTTCATCCTCCATGCTCGCTGCAAGATGCTCCGCGTAGCTGGTCGCAAGGTCAGGACTAATGGCCCGCCCTGCGCGCCTATAAGCATCTTCGATAACGGCATAGTCAGCAGCTTCTACGAAGTCATTGAACGTTGTCTTTTGGGTCTCGGTATCAGCCGTCAGGGTTTTCCCTTCGACCGTCATTACAGCGGCACGAGCATCTGCGATTTTTGCAGCATATGACTGTTGGGCTGTGTCCAGAACCGCATGCATCGCAGCATGAGCTTTGCTACCCGCATCTGGCAGAAAATCATCCATAGCCAACTCATGGGCCAAAGCAGTCAGACGCTTAACTGGCCGCGCTTGTTTCTTCGGCAAGGTCTGCGAAGGCAACGACGTCAGCTTTTCGAACACATCATCGTCGATGGCCGGATTGGGCTTCATCTCTTTGGGATTAATCAGAACACGGCGACCTGGCAGTTCCTCTCCACCATCTCCGCCCTTCATCAACTGATCAACCACCGCCTCAACGGCTTCTGTGTTGAAGTTTGGCAGCAAACAATCGACGGCATTCAATCGGTCGTTGCCTGATATCCGGCGTGCTAGTGGTGTGCGGACCATCCGGCCCAAAAGCTGCGTGATATGGGTCTTGTCTGACGCGGCTCGCAACGAAACCATCACTTCCGCCCTTGGGCAATCCCATCCAGTGCTGATCGCGTTCTTGGCGATGAGAATGCGCACCCAATCGTCCTGCTGCACCCGCTGCGGCTCGATATATGGGACAGTATGCCGTCCAAAGGTCTCGGTTTTGTGCTCGCCGAATACGTTTGCAATACTGACTTCCGGGAGCTCGGGATATCGCTCAAGGATCACGTCGAGCCACTTTGCGATATCCGCCGGGTCTGGCGCGTCTGGGACCTGTAGGACCATCAGCGGCTGAACCCGGCTCTCATCTCCTTGTTCATCAGCATAGGAAGCCCAAGCCTCGCTTATCTCGCGTAGCTTGTCAGCCCCACGACGCAGAAGGACGGTTTCGAAATCCCCGACTTCATCGGGCACGTCCATTGTGATCGTGTCCTTCAAGAGTCCCGATGCTTGGACAAGCCCGGCATCCACCTGAACATGCGGCAAAGTAGTGCGCCCCTGCATCCCCTCTAAAGCCTTGTTGAAGCGATCCACGGTGGCGGAGACACCCCAGACGATAGGAATGGCGGGCGTCCCGCCTGAGCCGTTGATGAGCTGCTTAACGATGGTTTGCCTGCCTGAGGCCGCAGACATACTGCCGTCGGGCTTCATGCCACGGTGCGCTTCGTCCAGCACCAAATAGAGTGTCATGTCAGGGTCATCGATGGTGTTGCGGATCGTGTCCCAAATGGTGAAGGCCCGCATGTCGGGCATGATTTTCTGCCCATCTGCAGTTTCCAGGCTTTCGTCATTGGGGTCATGGCCCCGCGTCAGAAGGCTCGTTTTGGACAGCTTTTGCGTGTTCAGGAAGTAAATCTTCCCGGCCTCTAAGGTCTCTCGATTGAAAGTGTTCTCGACCGTTACAAGGTCGGAGATCGTCAGCTTGTCTGACGCTTCCTGCAAACGCCACTTGGATTGCGTGTTGAGTGAAGGATCATCGCTAAACCAGATAACAACCGCGCCGGGGTCCGGCTCGAACTCCAATTCGTCGTTCCCGAAAAGCAGCGCTTCAAACACGGCGGCGGCCATAACGGTTTTACCGGAGCCGGTCGTAGCAGCGAGAGAAAACGCGGTTCTCATTTTCCGGTCCTGCCAGAAGAACCGCGCGTCTTTCATGTTACGGAGCACCTCAGCTACGGCTTCGGTTTGGTAGTCTTTGAGCGTAAACTTCATGTCTTAGCGCCCCATCGCGAAGCGGAAATTGGTCAAGTAAGATTCGTAGAGGCGTACCGGCTCGACACCCTTCGGCAGTTCCCGTGTGATGGCTTGAAAGCGCCGCTCATCGTCGGTGACAATGTAAGCGATGCGGATACCTTCTTTCGCTGTGATTCCAGCGCAAAAAGGGGCAGCCCGGTCAAGATTAGTCAGAAGGCCATAGGTATCGGCCACTTCCCAGCCTTCCGCTGGTTCAGCATCGATCCGCCGCCCTTCGCTGCCAGCCCGCATCCATAAAAGAGGGGCGATCCTAGCAAAGGCGCGGTTGTGGTTGACGGCGACTGGTGTTTCGTATGTCAGGGTAAAGAACTCGGCATTCTCTCCATAGCCATCGGCCATTGGCCTATCTTCATCAAAATCGTAGACACCATCAACAGAGGAACCGTCAGGTTTGCGGCCGGTTATGGCCGCTTCAATTCGTGGTTTTGTGACGTAGTCGCAAATTCCCCACCTCTCCCAATCGTCGTCACCCGGTCGGAGGCCTTTCTTTCTCAGCTCCAATCCTTCATCAGCTCCGACTTCATTGTTAGTTACCGAGATACATTGGCGACGCCCTCCGTCCTTGCGATTCAAGAGCATAGTTGCGTGTGCCGTTGTTCCCGAGCCACTAAAAAAGTCCAATACAACCGCATCCAGCTTATTCCCGAGAAAGAGGCGAATGCAGTCTTCGACCGCATAAAGGCTCTTGGGGTATGGAAATATCTTGTCTCCCAAAAGCGACTTGACCAACTCAGTGCCGTGCACCTCTGCATTGTGTGAAAGCCTAGCCCATGACGTTACGGGATACTTCATTTTGTGAGTTACGTACTCAGCCCGGACGCTGCCGTCTCTATTCTTTCCAGTAACCGTCGCTCGCCCCGTCTGGATATCCGAGATTCGTCCGGACGTGAGGTAGGAGATTTCATACTTCTGGGGCTTGTTCGGTGTGGCTCTCCCCACCCGAACATATCCATCCTTCAAGAGCTTCTTCAGAGATGGAGCAGTAAGTCCCCAATTCATTTCTGTGCCATCATCGCGCATTGGAAAGACAGCTATGCATCCATCTTTTGAGGGAGCACTGTTTCGATCAATTCCGTGCTCTAGTGGCTGCCCAATACTCTCAATTCTACCGCTATCGTCGACATAAATAGGATAGAATTGACCTGTTCCGCCCTTTTTTGTTCCGCGTGCCGAAGTGATATCGCTTCGCCGAAGCGTTCTCCAGCTTATGGCCGCGCCTTCAGCAAAATCGGGATCTGGCTCGCCTTGCACTTCCGCTGAACCAAAGGTCAGGAAATACAAGTAGTCCTCGCACCGGGCGAAACGGCCTTTGCGATATTTCCCCCTCGGGTTGATGACGGTCGTTACCATATCAATCTCGGCATCAGGGAAAACTTGCTCAAGCAGCAGTCCCAAACGTGCCACTTCCTTATCATCAATGGCGACAATAAGTACGCCATCTTGCTTGTTTATCAATTGCGACGCAACCAAGAGCCGCCGCTCCATAAAGGCAAGCCATTTTGAATGTCTATAGAGGTCTTCCTTTTCGACGTAGTCGTTGTTGTATTTCCAATCCTTAGCCCCAGAGTTGTAGGGTGGGTCGATGTAAATGACGTCGATGCTGCCGCGGTGCGTAAATGTCAGCGCCTCTAGTGCGTGGAAGTTTTCGCCATTGATCACGGTATGATAGGGTTTATCCCCGCCGCGCTCGACTTTTCCCGTGCTGACAAGGCCAGGATAGATGTATTCGCGGAACTCCACGATCACGATCAAGTCGGCCACCGCAACGTCTTGCGTCTCTGATTCAGCCGCGCCGATCAGCTCCAATTGTGCCACGCGCTCGGTCCCTTTGCCGGACAGGCTGCGCACCTTCCAAAGCCGCTGATCACCCTTCGTGGTTTCACCGCGTGGAGGCAGCACTCGTACCTTGTCGCCCTTGCGGACCGGCCGCCCCGGAAGCTCCACGCTTTCGGGGCGATGCCGTTCGAAGTTGAGCCCAAAGGCACGACGATTGGTCAGTGCCTTGAACTCTCGCTCAAGCTCTCGCCCAAGGTCGGAGTCTTTGGATTTCGCCTGCGCGATTAGATCAGTCAGACGCGACATGTGGATCGATTCCTTCGCGAAGTCGTGTTCGAGTTTTGATTTTGACTGCTACAGTTCATTTTCTTGCTCTTGCGGCGAAATTGCCGATGTCCGTTAACGATTGAATCAGCGTGTTTTTCCAAGTTTCTACAAGCTTCGCACCTCAAAGCCTGAGTTTCTAGGTCTGAATTGGATGGAACGCGTAAGGCTTGCGACGAGGCTTGCGACGAGGCTTGCGACGAGGCTTGCGACGAGGCTTG
>CAKZXZ010000034.1 GCA_937883775.1 uncultured Paracoccaceae bacterium | reverse complement strand
AGCATATAGACGGCAACGGGCGGCCCGCCTGCGTGGCTGACAAAGCTGGTAAACCCGGCCACGCCGCCAGCGATCACCGCCGCGCCGCGCCCCATGGGCCGATCCGCAACGGGCAGCCAGCCACGGGCCTTAGCGATCTGAAACACCACAAACGCCAACGAAATCGCCCCGATCAGAAACCTCAGGACATCCGCATTGGTGAACTGATACAGCGCGGCACCCAGCGCCACACCGGGTGCTGCGGCAAAGATCAAAGGCCGCACCTCGGCCCAGTCCCACTTGCGCCAATAGGCTTTCAGCCCGGTCACATCCATCAACATCAGCAGCGGCAACAGCACACCCAGCGCGATCCCCGGCTCGATAATCAGCGCCAGAATCGTTCCCGCCGCAAAGGACGCGCCCGATCCGAACCCGCCCTTGCTGATCCCCGCAAAAAGCGTCGCAGGGATGGCCAGTGCAAAGAAGGTCAGATCAAGCGTCAGCATGCAGCGAGCCTCCAAAAAGCGAACTCGTGGAAAGGCTTACCCGAAGCAGGTTAAGCGATCCAGCGCCCATGCAACGCTTCGCCGCGCCCGCCAGCCCTTGCGCGATACCCCCCAAAGGACTACGCAACGCCCGACTTTTAATGGATCGGAGATCACACCCATGGCCAGACCCAAGATCGCCCTTATCGGCGCGGGACAAATCGGTGGCACCCTTGCCCACCTTGCGGCACTGAAGGAACTGGGCGACGTCGTTCTGTTCGACATCGCGGAAGGCACGCCCGAGGGCAAAGCCCTCGACATCGCCGAATCTGGCCCTTCGGAAGGCTTCGACGCTACGATGAGCGGCACGCAAAGCTATGAAGACATCGCAGGCGCCGATGTGTGCATCGTCACCGCCGGTGTGCCCCGCAAGCCGGGGATGAGCCGTGATGACCTGCTGGGCATCAACCTCAAGGTCATGAAATCCGTCGGCGAAGGCATCCGCGACAACGCGCCAGATGCGTTTGTCATCTGCATCACCAACCCGCTCGACGCGATGGTCTGGGC
>CAKZXZ010000033.1 GCA_937883775.1 uncultured Paracoccaceae bacterium | reverse complement strand
CCTTCTCATCCATCCATTGCGACAGGCCCGAGATCATCTCTTGCACGATCTTGAACCCGTAGGTCATCGCCGCCGTGCAGACCTGCACATTTCCCGCGCCAAGCGCCATGAACTCTGCCGCATCGCGCCATGTGGTGACGCCACCGATGCCTGAAATCGGCATGCCATAGGTCGATGGATTGCGCGCAATCTCGGCCACCATGTTCAGCGCAATCGGCTTCACCGCCGGGCCGCAGTAGCCGCCATGAGTACCCTTGCCGTCAATCATCGGCTCGGGCGACATATTATCCAGATTGACCGACGTAATCGAGTTGATCGTGTTGATAAGGCTCACCGCATCCGCGCCACCATCCTTCGCGGCCTGCGCTGGTCCTAGAATGTTTGTGATGTTTGGCGTCAGCTTGACGATCACCGGCAAGCCGGTAGCTTCCTTGCACCAACGCGTCACCATTTCGATATATTCGGGGACTTGCCCGACAGCCGATCCCATCCCACGCTCGGCCATGCCATGCGGGCACCCGAAGTTTAGCTCAAAACCGTCGCAACCCGTCTCTGCGATGCGCGGTAGGATCTCTTTCCACGCCGCTTCCTCGCACGGCACCATGACCGACGCGACAAGGGCATGAGCCGGGAAATCCTTCTTGACCCGCGTCATCTCTTCGAGATTAACCGACAGCGGACGGTCCGTAATCAGCTCGATATTGTTCAAGCCCAGCAACCGCCGATCCGCGCCCCAAATCGCGCCATAGCGCGGCCCGTTGACGTTCACGACAGGTGGGCCTTCCATGCCCAGTGTCTTCCAGACCGCGCCGCCCCAACCAGCCTCGAACGCGCGGCGGACGTTGTATTCCTTGTCTGTCGGTGGCGCGGATGCCAGCCAGAACGGGTTCGGAGAGGTTATTCCGCAGAAAGTCGTTGTCAGATCAGCCATTAGCTTGCTCCTGCTAGCTTTGCATGAATGTCCAGCGCCGCATCGCGCCCTTCGGCCACCGCCGTCACCGTCAAATCGTCGCCCCCCAGCGCGCAATCGCCCCCGGCCCAGACCCCGTCGACGCTGGTGCGCCCGGCGGCGACCACCGCGATCTTACCGCGCTCCAACGCCAGATCCTCAGGCGCGCCGTTCAGCGTCTGCCCGATTGCCTTGAAAAGCTGATCGGCGGGCAGCGTAAACGTCTCGTCCGTCGTCACCAGCTTGCCCCCTCGCGTATCGGTATAGGCGAAGGTCACACCGGTTAGCGATCCGTTGCCTTCGATGCCAACCGGGGCCGCATTGCACAAAATGCGCACGCCTTTCTGCTGCGCCAGATCCTGCTCAAACTTCGAGGCCGACATCGCGTCAGACCCGCGACGGTAAACAATGGTGACATCCTCGGCGCCCAGCAATTTTGATTGCACCGCAGCATCCACCGCCGTCATGCCACCGCCAATGACGACAACCCGCCGCCCCACGGGCAGCTGGGTCATATCCTCGGCCTGACGCAGATCAGCGATGAAATCGACCGCATCCAGCACGTTGCCAGTCCCTTCACCCTCCAGCGACAGCGCGTTCACGCCGCCCAGCCCCATGCCCAGAAAGACCGCGTCGAATTCTTCGCGCAGCCCGCTTAACGAAATCGTATCGCCCAAGGCCTGCCCGTACCGGATTTCGATCCCACCGATCTTGAGCAACCAATCGAGCTCTTTCTGCGCAAAATCCTGGGTCGATTTATAAGCTGCGATCCCAAACTCGTTCAGCCCCCCGCCTTTTGCACGGGCCTCAAAAATCACGGCATCATGCCCCAGCATCGCCAACCGATGCGCACAAGCCAGCCCCGCAGGTCCGGCCCCCACAACGGCCACCGTCTTGCCCGACCGCGCGGCGCGTTCAAAGGGATGCACGCCTTGCGCCATAAGCGTATCAGTTGCATGGCGCTGCAGCCGCCCGATCTCCACCGGCTTGCCTTCTGCCGCTTCCCGCACGCAAGCCTGCTCGCAAAGCGTCTCTGTCGGACATACCCGCGCGCACATGCCGCCGAGGATGTTCTGCTCAAGGATCGTCTCCGCCGCCGCCTCTGGCGTGCCGGTCGCGATCTGACGGATAAAAAGCGGAATATCGATCGCCGTAGGACAGGCTGTGATGCAAGGCGCGTCATGGCAAAAGTAACATCGATCCGCCGCCACCATCGCCTCATGAGAGGCATAGGCCGGATGCAAATCATCAAAATTCGCCTCCGCCGTCTCCTTATCCAACCGCCCTGCGGCGACACCGGAAGCCCTGAGATGTGCAGTCATCGCTGATTCCTGTTGCTAGACGTTTCCATCATCATCCAAGCACGGAATTTAATTTCTGACCATATGGTTAAATTTCGCATCGGCGTTTTAATAGCGTGCGAGGGTCAAAGCCGATAGCTTTTGCTTAATTTTCAGACAATCACACGGTTGAAAGCTCGTGTAGGCCAACGCGTTAGAACGAGGCCGGACAAAAGTCGCGGACATTTGGCATATCCTGCCAAGGTCCATCTGATAGTACGCCGATATCGGAATGCACCAAATTGATCACAGCTTTGCGTTCAACGATTTACGAGCCTATATCTGCGCAATGAACACGCCTGCGAAAGAGCCTTCAAAAGGCAAACTGATTTTATGGTTGCTACGTGATGCGCTGCCACTGCGCTGGAAGCTCTATACGGTTTCACTGATTGCCATGGTCGGCGTGTCGGTTTTCACCGCCGCACAAGCCTATTCGACCAAGTTGATCGTCAACGATGTCTTCGGCAGTGGCACTGATATGACCGCGATGATGGTTGCTGGCTTTGTGATCGCGGTTTTTGCGGGTAAAAGCGTGGCCCTCTACGCAAACACCATGTTCAGCGTGATCTTCAATCGATCTGTCGCCGCTGGCTACCAAAAGCGCGTGTTCAACGAAATCGTTGTACAGGACGTCACCTACTTTATCACACACTCGGCCAACCAGATCGCAAAGACGATCCTGTTCGGACGCGCAGCAGGCGCCGCAGTCGTCGGGCTGTCTAACAAGATGCTAACCGATGCCCTGACCCTCATCTCATTGCTGTTTGTGATGATCACTCAAGCGCCGGTTCTGTCTCTCTTCACTGTGCTCTTGCTCCCCTTCATCTATCTGATCATCTCCTTGCTCTCCCGCAAAATCCGAGAGCTGACACAAGCCGAAGCCGCGATGGATGGCGCTATCTATTCGATCGGTGCCGAGACTTTTGAAGGCATCAAAACAGTCAAAAGCTATGGCATCGAGGAAAAGTCCGAGAGCCGCTTTCGTGGCGCTGTTGACCAGATGCAATCCCGTCTGATGAAAATCGCCAAGATCACCGGCGCAACGATCCCATTGATGGAGCTTCTTGGCGGCCTGTCACTTGCCCTCTTCGTGCTCTACGCGGGCCGTCAGGTCGCCACCCAAGACGTTGACGCAGGTGCGTACACCGCCTTTATCACAGCGTTTTTGATGGCCTATCAACCTGCGCAACGGATGTCCGGCACTTGGGTCAAACTGCAACGCAGACTGGTCATCGTGGCGCAGATGAAAGACCTGCTGGACAGCCCTGTCGCGACAAAGACGGTGATAGATGGAAAAGAACCGACCAGCGCGGATCTGACAATCCATGACTTGACGCATCGCTATTCTGGTGGACCTCCGGCGTTGAACCAAGCGTCTTTCTGCGCCGCGCCCGGCATGCATATCGCCGTCGTCGGCCCCTCTGGCGCTGGCAAGACGACCCTCATTGACCTCGTTCAGGGGTTCTACACGCCAAAGACAGGTCAAATCCTGCTCGGCGGTGTTGATATCTCAACACTTTCGCCTGCTCAACGCGTCACGCAAATCGCACTGATTTCTCAAGACGTCTTCCTTTTCGATGGCACGATCCGAGACAATATCCGCGACGGCAATCCTGAAGCGACCGATGCGCAGATCGAAGAAGCCGCGCGCAAGGCGACTGTTTTTGACTTTGCCGACAAGCTGCCCGACGGCCTCGATACCGAGATCGGCCCGAACGGCTCGAACCTGTCCGGCGGCCAAAAGCAACGCGTCGGCATCGCGCGCGCGCTTATCAAACCGGCCAAGGTCTTTATCTATGACGAAGCCACAAGCGCCCTTGATGGCGAAACCGAACAGCGCGTCATGCGCGCCATCCGCGAGACAGCGCCAAATAGCGTTGTGCTATTCGTCACCCACCGCGCCTCAACGCTGGACTGGATGGATAAGGTTCTGGTGCTGGACGAAGGCCAGGTGGTTGCTTTCGATACGGTGGAAAATGTCCGCAAGACATCGGATCACTTCAAGGCGATCTTTGCGCCTACGCCTGCCGCTTAATCGGCCAGCAAAACCTCGATGACACGGTCCTGATCGGCCTCGCTCAGATACGGGTGCATGGGTAAGGAGAACACCTGCCCCGCGACCTTTTCCGAGACCGGCAAACCCTCGGGATCGGTGGGAAACGCTTTATAGGCGGTCTGCTGGTGAAGCGGCATCGGATAGTAAACCACGCTGGGAATGTCCGCCTCCTTCAGCCGCGCCATGACCGCATCGCGCGCCGTACGATCTTCGGCTTTCAGCGTATATTGCGCCCAGACCGAAAGCATCCGGCCAGGCACAGTCGGCACCGTCCAGCGTTCAGTCAAAGCGCTTGAATAACGTTCTGCAACCCTTTGGCGCGACTCGATTTCCTCATCATAAACAGCGAGCTTTTCCAACAAGATAGCCGCCTGCAACGTGTCCAATCGCGAGTTCATCCCGATCCGTACATTGTCGTATTTGTAATCGCCCTTACCGTGGAAGCGGTACGAGATCATCAGCTCGGCCAGCGCGTCATCATCGGTGAAAATCGCACCGCCGTCGCCGTAACACCCCAGCGGTTTCGCGGGGAAAAACGAGGTCGTCGTGATCTGTCCAAAAGTACCCGTGACCTTGTTCCCGATCCGCCCACCAAAGCCCTGCGCGCTATCGGCAATCACTGTCAGCCCCTCGTCCCGGGCAATAGGTTCAATCACTGTGTAATCCGCGGGCAGCCCAAACAGATCAACCGGGATCACGACCTTCGGCGTCAAACCCATCTGCCGCGCCATCGTAACGCAGCGCTTGAGGCTTTCAGGGTCCATATTGAACGTCACCGGATCGCAATCGACCATGACGGGAACCGCCCCCATGCAGGGCACCACCTCAGCTGTCGCGGCAAAGGTGAACGCGGGCACAAATACCGCATCGCCACCGCGAATATCAAGCGCCATCAGCGCCAGTAGCAAGGCATCCGTGCCATTGGCGCAGGTGATCGAATGCTTGGCCCCGCAGAAGGCCGACAATTGCTCTTCCAGCTCTGCCACTTCCGGCCCGAGGATGTATTTCCCATGCGCTAGAACGGCTTGTATCCGCGCGTCGATCTTATCTTTCAAACGCGCCTGCTGAGCGGCCAAGTCAATGAATTGCATCAGCTTTCCTCCAGCCGGAGTACACCGTTCTCTTCCACATACCGCTCACCCGTGCGTGGGCAAATCAGATCATCGCCCAAACGGTCACCGGACCGGCTGACCCATCCGATATGCTTCGCAGGCACGCCGGCAACCAGCGCGAAATCAGGCACATCCCTAGTCACCACAGCCCCTGCGGCAATCATACAAAACGCACCAAGGCGGTTGCCACAAACGACCGTCGCATTCGCCCCAATCGTCGCGCCCTGCCCCACGAATGTCTCGCCAAACTCGTCCTTGCGCTCCACATGCGCGCGCGGGGTCAGCACGTTGGTAAACACACAAGACGGCCCGCAAAACACGTCCCGCTCCAACGTCACGCCCTTGTACAGCGCCACGTTGTTCTGAACCTTGCAGCCATCTCCGATAACGACATTCGGCCCCGCCATGACGTTCTGCCCAAGGATCACATCGCAACCAATACGGGTCCCGCCCAGCACATGCACGAAATGCCAGATCTTCGTCCCTGCCCCGATCTCGACCCCATCATCGACATAGGCACTTTCATGGACAAAGGCGGTGGGGTCGATCATGCGGCCAGAATACCCTTCAGCATCGGATGCTGCTCACCCTTCTCGGGCTCTAGAGCCGCATCGCGAATGTGGCTGACAACTTCAATCGAAGGCCGCACTACGTCTAGACCATAGCCATTGCCGTCCAGCACGTTCTGATAGCTCGCGGTGTGCAAATCAGTGAACCCGCCCGAAAATTCGATCTCGTCCCCATCTACGGTGATCGAGCGATAAGTTGACTGCCCTTCTGGCGTCTGCGGCGGCAGATGATCGCGGTTGATGGACAGAACCCAGCGCACGCGGGCCTGCTCAAACTCCAGATACCCGGCCGAGCTATCCGCCGCCCGGTGATGCACGATATTCGTTTTCATCGGCCCGAACACAAACGACAGCATGTCATAAAAGTGCACGCCAATATTGCTGGCGATGCCGCCAGATTTATGAGTCAGACCCTTCCACGAGGCGTGATACCAAGCCCCGCGCGAGGTGAAATACCCCAGATCGACGTCATAGATCTTGTCCTTCGGCCCGGCTTTGATCTTGTCGCGCAAAGCCATAATCGCCGGATGCAAGCGCAGTTGCAGGATGGTGTTGATCTTCCGGCTCGTCTCGGCCTCCAGCTTGGCCAGATCATCCAGATCCGACGGGTTCAGAACAAGCGGCTTTTCACAAATCGCATCCGCCCCCGCGCGCAAGGTAAACGCCATATGCGACTTGTGCAGATAGTTGGGCGAGCAAATCCCTATATAGTCAATCCCACCGCGATCCTGCACAAACGCATCGAACTGCTCAAACTCGGTAAAGAACGCGGCATCGGGGAAATGGCTGTCCATGATCCCGACGCTGTCATTGATGTCATAGGCCGCAACCAGCGTCCCGCCCGTCTCTTTCATCGCTTTCAGATGGCGCGGGGCGATGTAGCCGGCGGCTCCGATCAGGGCGTAATTGGTCATGTGTCGTTCCTCAAGCGCGGCGGATATGATCGCCGCCATCACGGAATTTCCCGCGTGTATCTACCACGATCTTCGCGTAATCGCGGATCATCTCATAATCGAAATCCGAGTGATCCGTCAGCAGGATCACCGCATCATAAGAGGCCAGGCTTTCCGGCGTCAGATCAACCGAGCTCAGATCAAAATCATGCTCCCGCATCTCGGGGAAGACCGGCACATTCGGGTCCGAATAGGCCACGTCCGCGCCCCAATCGCGCAGCAGCTCCATGACGAAAACCGAAGGGCTCTCGCGCATGTCATCGACGTCCCGCTTATAGGCAATCCCCAAGGCCAAAACCTTGGCGCCTTTCAACGACTTACCAGCCTCATTCAAAGCGCGCACAGTCTTGTCGACCACATATTGCGGCATCTTCGCGTTGATCTCACCTGCCAGCTCAATGAACCGCGTATGCAACCCATATTCACGCGCTTTCCAGGTGAGGTAGAACGGATCAATCGGAATGCAGTGCCCCCCAATCCCCGGCCCCGGATAATACGCGGTAAAGCCAAAAGGCTTCGTCTTGGCCGCATCAATCACCTCGAAGATGTCCAGATCCATGGCATCGGCCACGATCTTCATCTCGTTCACGAGGCCGATATTGATCGAGCGATGGATATTCTCCAGCAGCTTGACCATCTCCGCCGCTTCGGTCGAACTGACCGGCACCACATGGTCAATGAACGCTCCATACAGCGCGACACCTGCGTCCAGACAGGCTTTCGTATGCCCACCCACGATCTTCGGGATCGTCTGCGTGTTGAAGTTGGCGTTGCCCGGATCCTCCCGCTCGGGCGAGTAAACCAGATAGAAATCTTTACCGACCTCAAGCCCAGCCTTCTCAACATACGGCAACAAGACCTCCTTGGTGGTGCCTGGCCAAGTGGTGCTCTCAAGGCTCAACAACTGCCCCTTGCTCAGATATGGCGCTATCGAGTCCATCGTCGCCGTGACAAAGCTCAGATCCGGCTCCCGCGTTTTGTCGAGCGGCGTCGGCACGCAGATAATCAGCGCATCACATTCTGAGGCGCGAGAGAAATCAGTGGTCGCTTCGAAACCAGCGTTGCGCATCGTGGTGATATCGTCGGTAGAAATATGCTTAATCGGGCTTTGACCTGCATTGAGCTGGTCGACGCGGGCGGGGATAACGTCAAAGCCCAAGACAGGCATCCCTACCTCAGAGATACGGAGTGCGAGAGGAATACCGACATAACCTAGGCCAATTACGCCAATTTTTTTTGTTGAGCCATTATCTTGAAGAGGTTTCACAGTTCTATCCCAAGTTCTCCGCCATGCTTTAGGTAGGTGGCGAACTTAGGTCAACTGTCCGACTTTTGTCAGGTCCTGATAAAGATGAAGTAACCGCTCAACCTGCGCTGACCACGAATACTGTTTCTGCATAATCTGCACATAGTCACGGCGACCTGCGTAGTCGGTCTTATTGTTCAGAACAATTTTAACTGTCTCTGCAATCCCTGTCGGTGAGTTCTCTGATATCGCCCGACCAATACCCAGCTCCTCAACAAAAGCTCGCATATCCGGCAGATCCGAAACCACTATAGGCATTTGGGCCGTAGCCGCCTCGAATAGCTTGTTTGGCATTGCAAGTTGGTAAGAGAGCGTAACGCCTTGGATAGGTATGATAGCGCAGTCGGCAGACGAGATAACACCGACCACCTCATCGGCAGGCACGGCGTCAACAAGATGAACACGGTTACTGACTTTATTGACTTCAGCGTGATTGCGTAGCCACTCGTCATTAATATGA
This sequence comes from uncultured Paracoccaceae bacterium, assembly GCA_937883775.1. GTDB lineage: Bacteria > Pseudomonadota > Alphaproteobacteria > Rhodobacterales > Rhodobacteraceae > JAHTBL01. Next base: position 29,508 of record CAKZXZ010000033.1, on the reverse strand, counting down.
TGCCGAGGCCCCACAGTGACAAGATGCACGTCTGGGAGCTCAGTCAAAGCCTGAGCCACTTTATCCAGACCACGGTTCTCGCGTTGAATGCCACCGGTATACACAAGTAGAGGCACTTCTTCACCAAGACCAAGAAGACTTCGGATATCCTTTCCCTGCTCGCGCGCCTGCTCCTTCGTTAAGGAAACCTCCGGCGCGTTCATAACGACAGTAGGATGAGGACCATCAAAGCGTTGAGCATAGAAATCAGCAATCGTATACGAGACAGTCACGAGAGCGTCGACATGCTCAAGGCAATCTAACTCAAGATCATCGACATACTGCTCTCCACCCTCGGGTATCTTTGAGGCGCGGGCAGTTTCGATCTCATGAGCGTCGTAGACAACCTTGCAACCATACTTTTTCTTCAGCAAAAGCGCAGCGGGCAACGTATAAAGGTCATGCGCGTGCACAATGTCCGGAATTGTCTTCAACTCTACCTGCAAAACCTGCTTGGCGAAGATAAATGAATTGCATTGGGCCATTTCGCGGACGATCATATTAAGATCGCGCTTAGCTTTGGCCTGTTTCTTCAAAAGCTTCGCAGCGGCGTTTTCATCCGACCGAAGGCGAAGCTTTGCGATAGACTTGAACGCGATATGCTCGGCTTTGCGCCGCATGCGCGACAAGCCGGAAGCATTACGATAATAGGCCTTCTGAAAACGTGGGGCTTCCAAAACCTCTTTAAGCCGAGCAGATATCGGTGGGTAATCGGGACGCGTAAAAGTGTGCGTGAGAAGAGGTGTCAGCAGTTCGCGAGACTTTGGGCCAGAACGCACGTAGTCCAGTGTGAATTCCATGTCATCCGGCTTCATCGCCCAGGGATCGAACGCAACGACACGTGTGACATCAATACCCTCGCATGTCTCGGCTGCAGCATAACCCTCTGGCCGATCGCTGATCGCTGTGATTGAGTGTCCAGCCTTGGCAAGAGCACGAGCTTGTTTGAACACGCGCGGGTCCTCGGTGATCTCATGGTAAGTTAGAACTAAGATCGAAACCATCGGCAATTCTTCCAGCACGTTCACGTCGCAGATGTCCCTCCATAAGCGGCAGAACACAACTGGGCAATGCTAAGCAGCGACACAGATAGCGATTGTAGCTGTTGCTCTACCGCCAGGTTCCATCGTATCGCAGCGCAACTAAGCTTTTTTGGAGACCAGTTCCGTGAACCAGAGAGATACTCCGCCTGTCCTGCCTACAGTATACTCACTGGGACGGTCGGAAACATGGATCGAAATCGTCAAGAGACTTTCGGATACGCTGGGCTGGAAACCATCTTATTGGATCGTCAATTCTCTTGATAAAGAAGTACTTGCAAGCAACTTTCCAGAAACCGTGTTGCATGAGTTTGCAGATCTCAATCGTTGCATCAGTTCGGAAGGGTCAGTTGCATTTCCGGAAATCTGCCTCGACCATGACCTGATGAAGTCCTTCGCCGTAACGGAGCAACGCATCATGGAGTTGATGGATCGGATGTCTTTGGCGGAGTCGTTTGAAACGCGTGCGCGAAGAACAGCCTATCAATGGTATCTTCATCACTGGCATTCCGTAGTATTAAAACGCGGGATCAAGATGTGCATCTTCAACGCACCTCCACATTCGCCAGCGGATCTGGTACTACATGATGTCTGTGTTGCCCATGAAATTCCTGTCAGGATGATCACGCCGACACAGTTGCTGGGCCGCCACCTTGTTCTTCCACATTTCGCCCAAAGCGCACCAGCTCTCAAACATCACTACACACGCCGCCGAGCCACCGGAGATACCAATATATCCCCTGAAATGTCAGAGTTACTTAGCGGCATAACAGCACCGCGGAAAGAAGATCCATGGTATATTAATCAGGTGCGTGAACGCGAAGACCGGAAGGTTGTTCTGCGACAAAAGATCGAGACCATTTTGGATGCGGACCCAGACTTCAATCTGCCACTGGTGATGGATCCGAAGCCTGAGGCCGAAAATGTGCTTGTGAAATCAAAGCACAATTTGTCACCTGACCGTCTCGCCAATCGAGCGCAGCCAATCCGGAAGATATTCAAACAACCAGGTAAACCCTTGCGGGCCCCAAAGCTAACCAAAGGCGCATATAGCGACTACCAGATATGGGCGTATCTTCAGAAAATTAGACTCCAGCGAGCCTATGAAGAGAACGCGAAACTGCCTGACACAGGAAAGCCATTTGTTCTGCTGGCATTGCATTACCAGCCAGAGCGTACGTCTTGTCCTGACGCTGAAAGCTACTCCGACCAGTTCCTTGTCGCGCAGTTGTTAAGTCAGTCGCTACCAAGAGGTTGGCAACTGCTGATCAAGGAACATCCGTCGCAGTTTTCGTTCGGAGGGGAAGGAGAGATGTCTAGACGTGAAGAAGACTACGTTCGACTTGCGGAACTCCCGCGGACAGAGCTGGTTTCAATGAACGTTAGAACGTCAGACCTGTTGGACGAGACCAAAGCAGTGGCAACGCTGACCGGCTTCGTGGGTGTCGAGGCCAGCCTGCGCGGAATACCTGTTCTTGTGTTTGGGAATGCATGGTACCGCGACTGTGAAAGCGTTCACTACATCAGGGGGCCTCAAGCCTGTCATGATGCGCTAGAAGCCATCGCAGCTGGTAGAGTTCCAGATCCTGACGATGTCAGGGCATTTATTGGAGCGCTCGAGGATGCGGGCGAGATCTGTTACGGCAATGCAAGTTTTCAAGCTGGTGTAAATGTCAGCGAGGAAGAACAAGTCGAACGTGTCGTCGCACTCCTTACGGATTTTGAAAAACTAAAGCAAAAGGACAGTCAGATTTGACATATCCAGATCAAAACGCCGCTATTGATCCTGACAACGAAATCTTCCGCTATCAAAGTTGCGACTTTATCATGAAGTATGTGGAGAATGGTAGCAAAGTGCTTGATGTAGGTGCTGGTGATGGCGCTGTTGCGCTCCCCGTAGCTGATCTCTGCAAATCGCATGTGACTTGTTTTGATCAACAACCCGACCGTCTTCAGCAAATTTCAAACTTGGGGAAGGGCCTGCCCATTCAAACAATTGTTGGAGACTGTCATGATCTTCCATTCAAAGAAGATAGCTTTGACGTCGTCTACTCCCGCATGTTGTTGTCACATCTGCCAAGATGGAGAGATGCGCTTTCCGAACAAGTCCGCGTCTGCAAACCTGGTGGAGTGGTTATTGCGCACCACCGTTCCAAAGGAATTGTCGATGTCTTGAATGACTACTTCCCGGAGTCAAGAGTCAGGGACGCTGTCTTAAAACAAAGAATGAAAACAACCCGAAGCTGTGCCACCCCAGATGATTTCAATGAGCTTGCAGAGAAGCTCGGATGTGATGTCATTGAAACAGCACCTATAGGGTTATTTCTTGCCAACTCCGCATTCTTCGAGACCGCCTTCGAGCGAGGATCTGCACATGAGGCCTTTAGAAAGGATTACCACAAGCATCTCTTAAAGCCCGATGTTCGATCTTTTGTTGATTGGTTTGAAAGAACTGTAACTCCAAAGCTTGCGCCAGCTCTGACCGAGATGTTCTTTACGGTTCTGAGAACACCTCAAGAAAGTCGATAACCGTATCCGCGACACGGTCTATGTCTTCTGGTGTCAGACCAACGTAAAGTGGAAGCGAAAGGCAACGCTCATAATATGATATGGCACCTGGAATCTGGTTCATATCACAACGGCCCTTAAAGTAAGGTTGTAGCGGCAGAGGAATATAGTGGATCTGCGGATTGATGTGCTGATCCCTCAACGCTCTATACAGTGCCGCTCGTGCGGCCCGACCTGCCTGACATAAGATCGGATATAGATGCCATGTCGTGACATCGATATCTTCCGATGCAACTGGAAAGACCAACTCGGCGTGATCAGCAAACCGTTCGTTATACTGCTGAACATGACAACGACGGATTTCGATCGTCTCCGGCAACCGCGCTAGCTGTGACAACCCAAGGGCACACTGAATATCCGTCACACGAACATTGTGCCCTGGCTGATCCATCACATAACACCAAGGTTCCAGCTGCCCGTCATCATCCAACAGCAGTTCGTGCGCAGTGTTTTTGTTGCGCGACATCCCGTGACTTCGCAGTAGCCTTGCCCGTTCAGCTGTTGCTGCATCTTGGAACGTAATAGCGCCGCCCTCGCCCATCGCAACCGTCTTCACCGGATGAAATGAGAAACAACTCCCTGCGGAGAATGCGTTCTTACCGACCGGCACGACTTCATTGTCAGCTCTTGTTTGTGAACCAAGAGCATGTGCGGCGTCCTCAAACAGCATGACGTCATTGGCATGAGCCAACTCTGCAAGTCCTTGCATGTCGCAGCTTCGCCCGTTCAAATGAACAGCAACCGCATATCGCGCTTCGGGATATCGATCAATCGCAGCCGCAAAAGTCTCCGGGGTCATCAAGCCACTCTGTGGATCGACATCTGCAAAGACTGCACGCGCGCCTAGGAATTCGGCGGCATTTGCAGTGGCAAGAAAGGTTATTGCAGGGACGATGATCACATCCCCACAGGTTAAACCGGCTGCCTGGTAGAGTATCTGAAGCGCCGCTGTTCCGTTAGATACAGAAACACAATGATCGGCTTCTGTGACCTCGGCCAAGGCTTCCTCAAAGGCCAAAACCTTCGGACCGGTCGTCCAGAAAGGTCCCCGCAAAACATCGACAACGGCATTGATATCCGCTTCAGTAACACTTTGACGACCATATGGAAGTGTCTTTGCCAAGACTGCAAATCCTCTTAGAAAAGTCCTAGGTCACCTAGCACGGTTCTGATCTCTGGCACGCTTAGAAACTTGGGATTGTTATCGCTGGCATAACTGAATGCCGGATCTACTGGTTCGAAAACAGGCGATACCGGCGCTTCGTATTCTTGATAGGCAAGCTCTGGCTTGATGATGTAGTATTCATTCGTTTCAAGAGACACATGAGCAGCAGCGGCCGGCAAAAGAACTTCATGAAGTTTCTCACCGGGTCGTATACCAACCACACGCCGTTCAAGCTCTGGGGCCATCGCCTCTGCAAGATCCATGATCCGGACGCTCGGGATCTTCGGAATAAACAACTCTCCACCACGCATCACTTCGATCGCCGCACAGACAAACGAAACTCCCTGATCCAGCGTGATAACAAATCGGGTCATCTCCTCATGGGTGATCGGAAGATGGTCGGTGCCTTTCGCGATCAACTCCGAAAAGAATGGAACAACGCTACCGCGTGAGCTGATAACATTACCATAACGGACACAGGAGAATTTAGGCCCATCCTTAGACGAAAGGTTGTTCGCCGCCGTGAAAATCTTGTCAGAGGCAAGCTTGCTGGCCCCATAAAGATTGATCGGTTCTGCCGCCTTGTCTGTTGAAAGCGCCAAAACCTTCTTGACATTGTTTTCCAAGGCTGCCGTCACGATATTTTGCGCGCCCATGATATTGGTCTGGATGCACTCAAACGGATTATATTCCATCGCGATGACCTGCTTGAGCGCCGCGGCATGCACAATCAGATCGACGTCTTTGGTCGCCATTCGCATCCGTTCTGGATCGCGTACATCCCCAATGAAGAAGCGAAGATTTGGATATTTTTCCCGCGGGTATGCTGCCTGCATCTCGAACTGCTTCAGCTCATCTCGTGAGAAGATAATCAGTCGTTTGAGCGAATGCTTCTTGAGCAGATAGTCGACGAAGGTTTTACCAAAAGACCCGGTCCCCCCTGTCACCAGAACCGACTGGTTATCGAAAGAAACATTATGACCAAAGAGCTTCGTCAGACTCATCCTGTAATTCCTAACCCATAGAAGTTCCTCCGGACTACCCACATCTGATCAGTTGCTCAAGGCCGAAACCTATTTAACCGATGACCACCTGCTTGATTGGTGGATTTGCTTTCGCATATAGAATTCAGTGACAGAAGGTGCGGGAGAACCAGCCATGACAGATGCAAACAGATCCCGACCAGATGCGCTCTCAGCGTCAAACGATAACCCGTTCCAAGAGCCAGGAGCTACCGATCAGGATCTTTCGGGCAAGAGTGGTTCTTATTTCCCACGGCGATATCTCACAGACATGTTCAGGTTCATTGAGGCAAACAACGACAAACTATCTGTAAGCACCTATGAAGACTTAGAATTTCCTACCTTGGAAGATGCTCGGCTGAACTACCCAAGCGAGTACAGCCACTGGACAAAGAAAGTCAAAGCAGATCCCGCCAAAGCCCCCAAAGCACATATCTTTCTTCAGTATGACATCGATAGTCGCCCCGAACGATTGCACGGCTTGCTTAAGGAGGAGACGCACGCCGCCGTTCCAGCCAATATCATGATATTCAACCGTCGCATCGACCGGCGTCACTTGAAAAATACTGGAGTAGTGAGAACAACTCAGTATGACTTGGACGAAGCGCTCCTAAAATCATCCCAGAAGAGGGGATTCGTGATTGGCTACCATACCAACGCTTACGAGCTTGCAGGATTTGATGTCGAGCGCGCGCTGAAGGTCTTCGATGAGGATATGACTGCGCTGAACACTAGATTTGGAGTACGTTTTTTCTCAGCTCATGGCGGCGTCCCCGATCAAGACGGGCGCAATAATAACGGCCTTCCATACCATCCGGCCTGGCGCAAAAAGGCCATCTGGGTACATAATGGGATCAGCCTCCGTTTTGCCGGATCCTTCAGTGATGGCGGGCACAACTCTCCAGCGAGAGATCCGGAAGGTCGCGATCTTCGACGGCTGTTTGAGAAAATGGAGCCCGGCCGCAGATATAGAATTCTGCTGCATCCACAGTACTATGACATTGACTTCAATATCTCGGAAAGGTTCACCGGCACGGCTTGGTATGACGATATACTCGCACAGCATCAACGCGATCCGTCAGACTCACTCTGGAAAAATGTGACCTTAGCCTTTTAAGCAGGTTTCACACCACCATGTTTTAAGAAAGGATGGGCTTTGTAAAGAACTGAGCCTGGGCAGTATGACGCTGAATAAAAAGTACTTCGATTTGATGGACCACTTCGGGTCAACATGCACTGTTGATGAGATGTGGTCCAAGCCTGAAAAAACCGACCTTATCGCCCTAAGACACGATATTGATCACTCGCTTGATGTCGCTCTTGAGATGGCATTTTGGGAGCATCAGAAGGGCCTGAAAGCAACCTACTATTTATTGAATTCAACCCCGTATTGGGACGACCCCCAATTTGACGTGAAAGTAAAACAACTGCTTGCTTTCGGTCATGAGGTCGGGCTGCATTTCAACTCCATCGCCAACTGGCTGGCTGGCCGTGCGCAATCTCCAAAAGAAGATTACATGGATGCTCTTGGAAGGTTGCGCGCTTTGGGCGGTAATGCAAAGGGTGCTGCTGCTCACGGTGACAGGCTATGCTATACTCATGGTGCGCCAAATTTCTGGATGTTCGCCTCGGAAGACCCCCTCGAAACATCGGATACGTGTCTGAGTGCAGAGGGCATCCCTGTCACAGATTCGAACTACCAGATTTTGAGACCTCCGTCGGATGGGCTTGTCCGAGAGGATGGTGAAACGACGAAACTATGGGCAAATACGCTAGAAGAATGTGAGACGGAATTTCTGGCCCATCGGGTCAACTGGGACCGATATTATACCGACAGCGGTGGGAACTGGACACGATCACCTGACCCCATGACGGTCCCGGACATAGCTTCGGGCCGAACAATGATTTTGGTTCATCCGATCCATTGGCGCGCCCCCCCTAGACAGGTCTTTGTTCTGTCGCCAGCACGCAGCGGCTCTACTTGGTTAGCCAATATGACGGCATCCGCCACAAACGCACGGGGCTTACATGAAACCACTTTGAACGCACGCCTGAAAGATGGTGGGTTGGTTCCCGAAAAACGAACCGATCACCAGATTGATGCGCTCGTGGCAAACGATGAAGAAGTGGCGAGGCTGCTGAGTGAGCGAAGGGACTGGTTCGATCAATCGAAAGACGATGTTTTGGAATGCAACGTCTATCTACCCCTCGTGACAACTCAACTTAGACAACTCAATGACGATGCTTCTTACGTATCGCTAAGGCGCAACCCAGAGCAAGTCCTTCTGTCTCTTTATAACCGCGGCTGGTATGAAACAGAGGATGATAGTGCCCGACCAACAATCCCCGGAACTGACTGGGGCTCCCTGTCTCAAGTCGAAAAGATTGCGCACTACATCCGGTACTGTCGCGCTCAGGCAGAACTAACGCCTGACGTAAAAGTCATTGAACTCGACAAAATCACATCTGACATCAACGCACTAGCGAGCTTCTACCGATCCATCGGCTTGGCGTTTTATCCGCTTCTCGCCAAACCAATCTTCGGCGAAAAGCGAAATGCTGGTAAGTTCAATGATATCAGCCACATCAGTCAATTATCAGAAGCCGATCAGGAAAGCATAGCGCGACTACTCCCAAACGGATCCGCGGCGGGGTCAACTCTGAACGCCCTCTCTGTCAAGACAAAGACGACGGAGAAGCAACTCGAAAAATATCGCTGGACGCGACTTCCTTGGTCACGATCACTTGCCTGCCTGCCATCTTCAAAGAAAATGACCTATAAGATGGGTCGAGCTTCGGTTGAAGCGGGCGCGCCAGCTATCTTGCAGATCGGTTTACGCGGCCTGGGTCGCAAAAAACGAACTTTGGCAGCGCGAAGATCAAACACCAAATTCGATATTCCCAATTCGGGCGGAACAACTTTTCTGCTAGATATCAAAAACCTGAAGCTTATAGGCCATTGGCAACTCGCAATCACCATATACGATGCCGTTGGAGACCGTCTGGAGTTCAAAAGGCTTGAAGCTCGTCTATCCGAGGGCTCGCAAGATTGGCGTTTTCGAGTTCGCGCTTCAGGCGTAGCGTTTCGCATCGCTCTTTCAGCTCCCGTCGCCGAGACGGAACGCGAATTATCTTTTCGCAAGATTACCCTTCGTAAGCTGCGCAAAGATCAAGAAGTGGTCAAGCTAGAACCAGCACTGTTCAAAGAAAACGTCGGACTCCTTTTGAGAGCGCCCATCCGGGATCCCCAAAGTTTGACAGAAGATGTTTTGCGACTGGCGCGTCTTGGGTTCGGTCGCGTGACAATGCTGCTGTCGTCAACCGAGGAAGAAGTGCCCAAGAAACTCCTCGATATCGGCATCAACCTAATGTCTTTGGACGAGTTATCGCCTCCCATACTGACCGAAACTAGGCCTCCGACAATGCCCTCGATCTTGTTGGCGCTTGACGAGCAAGACCGTGTGGCAATTGACAATGAACTCGCTTCCCGACTAGAGCGTGTGCCTAAGGCTATCGACTGGGGATCTCTGAAGTCCCTGACTGATGACCAGATAAAACAACGCCTCTCTCAGGACACCTAGTCCATTTGACACCTTCCACCACGAAGAGGAAAAATTATGCGGTATTGCGCAAGGTGCCTGTATCCTGAAAATGCCAAACCGACCATTATCTTCGATGATGAGGGCGTATGCAGTGGCTGTAGATATCATGAAAGCCGCAAGCATCTCGAAATCGATTGGGATGAGCGCAAATTGGTATTTGAAGACATCATCGACGAAGCCAGACGAATGCGCAAACGTCTAGGGAACAGTCATGATTGCATCATCCCGGTAAGCGGCGGAAAAGACAGCCATTTCCAAGTCTGGCTGTTGAAAGAAGTCTACGGGCTTAACCCACTTCTGGTTACATTCAACCATGCCTTCAATACCCCGGCCGGTCACCGCAATCTGGACAATTTGGTCAGCAAATCAGGCTGCGACCTAATACGCTATACGGCTGGTCTGGACTCCGTGCGGAAAATATCACGTCACATGCTGCAAACAGTAGGGGATCTGACGTGGCACTATCATGCGGGCATTCGGACCTTCCCATTTCAGATTGCGGTCAAATATAATATTCCCCTTATCGTTTGGGGTGAACATGGTTTCGCTGAACTTACCGGCATTGTCTCTTTGGAAGACTTTGTCGAATTCACAAAATGGACCCGAAAAGAACATGACATGCGAGGCTTCGAGCCGGAAGACCTCGTCGGACATAGTGGCATCACCGAACACGACATCCGACCGTACATTTACCCATCCGACGAGGAAATCGGTCGCGCAGAAATCCGCGGCATCTACCTATCCAACTTTTTCCCCTGGGACGCCCAAACCCAAGGCATCAAGATGATAAATGAGTGGGATTTCGGTACGATCACCTATCAACGCGAACGCACATTCAGCTTGATGTCAAAGATCGAAGATCATGCAAACGACGTACATGATTACTTGAAGTACCTCAAATTTGGTTACGGTCGCGCAACAGATGACGCCAGCATTGAAATCCGGCACGGTAGAATGACTCGTGAGGAAGGTATCGAACAGGTCCGACTCTATGATGCAAACACCCCATCAACGCTCGGACATTATTGCGATTTCATGGGCATCACAAAAAAGCAGTTCTACGAATGGGTAGAACCTATGCGCGATCAGAATATCTGGGAGAAAAAGAACGGCAAATGGGTCCCAAACGCTTCGGTTGTGTCAGCACGCATGAATACATCTAATGAGGCTGCACGTATTGAACAGGTCGATCTGCGAACCTTCGGACCGGAAAATCGGGCGATCTTTTACAACCCTGAAAATCTCCCCAAGGCACGCGGCGAGTATGCACTCGATATCAAAAGCCCAACACCTTTGACACTCTGATATGACGAGCGCCGACCCAGCCAAAGTTCTGAGAACCGGGTTAATCGGCTGCGGTCGGATCGGGGCAAATACACGTGACGACCTGAAAAAGCGATTGGGTGCGAACTGGTTACCGCTAAGTCATCTGGACGCAGCCATTGCAATACCCGCATTGAAAGTGACGGCCGTGTGCGATGTTGATCAGGCAGCTGCGGTAGCAGCCGCAGACAAGACGGGCTACGCCTGCGTCTACACTGATCCAAGCGCAATGTTTGGTGCGGAAACCCTCGATGTTCTCATGATAGCAACACGTGCCGATCATCGCTCAGCTTTGATCAATCAAGCTATTGAAAACAACATCCAAGGAATTCACGCAGAAAAACCTTTGGGACAAAGCGTTAAAGAGGTCGATTCAACGATCAAAAGTTTAAAAAGGGCAGACATCTGCTTCACCTATGGCGCTTTGAGGCGGTACATGGGAATTTACCGAGATGCTCAAGCGCGCGTTATCGGCGGAGCCATCGGCGAGTTTGAGCATCTCGACATTCAGTTTGGATTGGGTGGGCTGCTTTGGGTACATCCTCACAGTGTCGATCTGATCGGGTTCTTCTTTTACGAAGATCAACCGGAACAGGTAAAAGCTGATTTTCACGATCTTACGACTAAAGATATCAACAACAACTGCCTCGATCGGGACCCTGTTTTGATAGGAGCAACGATCCGATTCTCATCAGGACGTCAGGCGACGATCTCTCCTGTCAGAGGTCTGAACATGATCGCTTCTGGAACCGAAGGCCAATTGGCGGTTCTAGGGGATGGCAGTCTAATCGTTGAAAGTAATCATCTGACGGGATCTGAATTCAAGTCGCCTGAAACTTGGAGAATGACGCAGGAAAAATCCTCTCGAAGTGGGCGTTTGACTGCCCTGGGTGAGCTTGTGGAGGCCGTCAAGAGCCAGACAGTCGACACCGCGCTAATGGATAACATCTTCCAGCAACAACGCATCCTCTCCGGTTTTGTACAATCGCACCTAGCAGGTGGTGGCTGGATATCTCTTGATGATGTCGATCAAGATCTGCGGATCACTGGGGCACAAAACGGATTGGCAGCATGACGGGAACTCGTCATCTTTGCCTCATCCCCGCCAAACAGGGATCGACCCGCTTCCCGAAGAAAAATATCGCGCGGTTGGGTAACCGTTCACTGCTTCAGTGGACATTCGACATCGCGAGAGAAACTAATCTCTTTGACACTATCGCTCTCTCGACAGAAGGTTCAGCAGTTGCGCAGCATGGGCATGAAATTGGTATTCAGTACATCATTGATAGACCAAGAGAACTGGCACGCGATCCAGCGGGCATTGTCGATGTAGCTTTACATGCTGTAGATCATTTCAAAAGTCAGAACTCGAACTTTGATGTACTGACAATCTTGGCTCCCTGCTCGCCATTAAGGACGGCTGCAGACATTCATGCAGCGTTCACGCTCTACGAAGAAAACCCGGGGTACTTTGTCATGAGTGTGTCAGAATTTTCCCATACTCCATTCGCTGCTCTTGAGTTATCAAATGATCAGACGCTCAAGCCTTTCTTTCCTGAGCATTTTGGAAGAAAGTCTCAAGAGATGCCAAAAGCCTACCGTCCAAATGGAGCGATCCATGTTGTGGGCATTGACAGGCTGAGAGCGGAACATAGCTACGTGGCGTCGCCGGTAATAGGATACGAGATGCCGCAAGAACGCGCAGTCGACATTGACAATCCGCTGGATCTCGCGGTGGCTGAAGCTCTTCTTCTGAAGTAAGATGCAAGTTGGCTTCGCGCTCGAATTCGGCAATGACATCGGCTTTGGTCATTTGGCGCGCTGTGTCTCTCTTGCGCAATGCTTAAATGAAAAGGAATTCCCATGCGATCTGATCAGTTCAAGCCAAAATCCTTTACCTTCCTGGGTCGGTGATAGTGTTTTTCGCGATCGATATTCATCTCTTCCGGACAAAAACTATGACTGGATAGTGACAGATAGTTATTCCACAGATATTGAGCTTGGTCGCTTCGGTTCAAAGACGCGATCCGCGTTGATTTGTGACTTTCCCGACCAGCACATATCTCTAGCCTGCGATCTTAGGATCGACCTTTTCGGCACCAGTATCAGAACGGCACCCGACCATCTTGCAGGTGCTATGTACATTCCCTTACGAGACGTGTTCTTCGAGGAACGGTTGAAAACAAGGAAACCAAACCCGAACACAGTTCTCGTTTCGCTTGGCGGCGGGCAGGTCTCCGATCACGAAGCGGCCTTATGCGCTGGTCTTCATAAGGCGGGATTCGAGGTATCGTGCCTAACAAGTCAGCTGGAAGCGACAGTTGATCCGAACAACGCCATTCTCCTCCAGCAGCTTTCAGCTTTAGAGGTCGCTAAAAACATTCAACAAAATGAATTTATCATCAGTGCGTTGGGAGGAGGTTTTTGGGAATCGTCAACACTCGCAAAACCTACTCTGGCTGTCCAAACGGCAGAGAACCAGAACCAGAATGGTCAGATCTATAAAGAAGCGACAGGGATCACACCGCATCAATTGGGCAACCCGACCTTCATTGACGACGTGGTCAACGATTGCAAAATCCTCTTTCGAGAACACACAAAATTGGGAACCATCGCGACATCTTTGTCATGTTTGACGGATGGGCTAGGCGCAGGTCGGATTGCAAATCACCTCACAGGTCCGAAGACCAAATCCGGGCAAGCAGTCTACCTCAGACCGATGGTGGCCGAAGACAGAAAGCTTGTCTTTAACTGGCAGTGCGAACCAAGCGTCAGACAGTTCGCTCGAAACCCAGAACCTCCAAGCTGGGAAGACCATTGCAATTGGTTTTCTCAAACCCTATCCAATCCGCAGATTATCTCTGAAATCATCCTTGTTGACAATCAGCCATGCGGCAATGTCAGGTTGTCACCAACGAATGCCATGTCCAACGCTATGGAAGTTTCCATTTATCTGCTGGACCGCGTCAGGGGAGATGGGGTCGGTCTGGCTGCTCTCAACTTACTGAGTTCACTCGTGCCGAGACTAAAACTGATTGCATATGTTTCGCCCGATAACACCGCATCAAAGGCCCTTTTCCAGCGTGCGGGATACCTGCTCAAAAACGGCTGGCTCCAAAGAGAGAGATGAAGTAAATCCAACCAACAAATTGCGGTACCGGAAAACAGAGCATGGCAACATTTGAGATTGATGGACGCAGCATCGGGCGAGGGAAACCACCCTTCGTTATCGCTGAACTCTCTGCAAATCATAACAATGATCTCGAGCGTGCGAAACGTATCTGCGATGCGGCAGCGTCGGCCGGCGCCTCTGCATTAAAACTCCAAACCTATACTGCGGACAGCATCACGCTTGATAGTGATCGGGAGGACTTTCATATCAAGAACGGTCCTTGGGCGGGGAGAACACTTTACGATCTCTATACCGAGGCTGCGACTCCGTGGGACTGGCATGAGACACTCTTCAACCACTGTCGCAAACTCGGACTGACCGTTTTCAGCTCTCCCTTCGACCCTAAATCTGTTGATTTCCTTGATGAGCTTGGCGTGCCGGCCTTCAAGATCGCGTCTTTTGAATTGGTCGACATTCCGCTGATCCGACATGTCGCATCAAAAGGCAAACCTATTATTATGTCGACAGGTATGGCGAAACCCGCGGAGATCGAGGATGCTGTGAGTATCGCCCGCAAGGCAGGGTGCGAAAGCCTTGGCTTGCTGTATTGCATCAGTGGATATCCGGCTCCTGTATCAGACGCAAATATCTCAACAATCGCGGACCTAAAGGCACGCTTTGATGTCGAGGTAGGTTTATCCGATCATACACCAGGGATCGGCGTTGCTCCGGCCGCAATCGCATTGGGAGCGACAATGCTAGAAAAACACCTGACACTCTCGCGCGCGGACGGAGGAGCTGATGCCGAGTTCTCGCTGGAACCGAGCGAGTTTTCAGCACTTGTTGAAAGTGTCAATCAAGCAGCCGAAGCACTTGGTACAGTAAAGTACGGCAACAAGGCATCAGAAGCCGGAAATCTGCGCTTTCGTCGCTCACTATATGCGGTTGAAGACATCAAAAAAGGCGACGGGCTCACATCTGCAAATATCCGCTCGATCCGCCCGGCATTCGGTCTTGCACCCAAATACTATGACGAAGTCCTAACCAGTACGGCGGCGCGTGATATACAGCGCGGCGAACCTTTGGCTTGGGATATGCTCAACCAACCATGCTAAAGAAAAGACTCATTGCTGTTATCATCATTCGCGATGGCACCGTCGTCCAAAGCGTACGGTTCAAGCACACCAATGTAATTCATTCCGATCCTATACATGCAATTGAAACATTTAGTCGTTGGTCTGTTGATGAGATCGTCCTACTCGATGTTTCTCGAAGTAAACCAGCCGAAGACACTTTCGTAGAACTCGTAGACCGAACCGCAAGAAGATGTTTTGTGCCACTGTCGATTGGCGGTTGGATCACCGATGACGAAAAAGCAGATCGTCTTTTGAAGGCCGGCGCAGATAAACTGGTTTTAAACACCGCTTTCGAAGATGATCCTGAATTGGTCCAGCGGCTTTCAAAACGATACGGGCAGCAGTGTATAGTTGCTTCAATCGATGCCAAATGCACAGAAGACGGTAAACAGTACATCGCTGTCGATCGTGCCCGCAGAATTGTGGAGCATGGTCCCGCCGACTGGGCGGAACGCGTTGTAGGGCTTGGAGCGGGAGAAATCTTCTTGAACTCGGTTGAGCATGATGGTGCTCGTCGAGGGTATAACCTACCGATCCTAAAAGACGTCTCCGAACGTGTTTCGGTCCCTGTGATTGCCTTCGGGGGTGTCATGTTCTGGAAACATCTCGCTGATGGGTATAAGTCCGGCGCAAGCGCTGTCGCAGCTGCCAACATCTTTCATTACAAAGAGCATGCAACACGATCCGCCAAGACGTACCTCGCCGAGGAAGGTTTTGAGATCAGAAATGAGGGTCGCTCTTTTAGACCAGGGAACAGATAAGATGATGAAGTCAACTCAAGTTGACACCATCAAGGACCATGCCTTCCTGACCGAACTCTTCAACGAGATCGAAACGAAGTTTGATGTGAATGCCCTTGTCCATTATGACGTACATCTTTGGCCCCTTGTACGACTTCAACTGGGTCGAAGCTTCAAGTACAGCGATGTCCTGACAGATGCGGGCAAGCTCGGGAACGTCAACGAAGCAGACCAGCCGCAAGCCGGTCCGATCATCGGGATGCCGAGGAACAAACATGAGCGCAGCCAACTGATCAGGGAGCATGCTAAGCTTGCACGTACCAACTTTGACGCATCTCAAGCCCGATTTCAAACCGACCTCGAAACGATGAAGCGCCATTCTGGGTCAGACTTCGCAGTCCTAACCAAAATCGAAAAGTACTATCTGAAGAAGCAAGACGGTTACTTTGCTCCGATCCTCGACCCGATTTCATCTGATTTATCGGAACGCAGCAGTGTCGTTCGCTTGGCGATCGAACCATGTGATATCGACTTTGTTCACACACCTCTAAAGATTGATGCAGATGCCTACCTCGCCTGCCATAGTTGGACCAAAGAAGAGGCGAATCCTGCCGTAAGGGCCTCGCTGAATGAGATCATAGACTACGCGGCGGTCAGATGGCCCGATTGGAAGATCACCAGTAACCAAGTCCTGTCTCGAATTGACAGGCTGAGAGAGAGACGAGACTTCTTTTTTGAGATTTTTCGCGCTCTGAAGCCCAGAACAATCGTGGTGTCTTCTTTCACAGGTTGGATGCATGCGCTGTGGGCGGCGAAAGACCTCGGTATCCCGGTCATAGATGTTCAGCATGGCGGCCAGGGCCCAATCCATTTCCCAAGCACGCATTACGCTCGTTTCCCTGAAACCGGCTATCATCTCCTGCCCGACGTTTTCTGGCTGTGGGGTAAGCAAAATCTAAACCATGCGCTTCCATGGAATCCGGGAGCAGCGCGAAGCAGGCATCTCCCGTCAGTTGGCGGGCACCGGGGTGTGGCAAGCTGGATCGCAAGCAAATCCAACGGGGAGCTTCCCGACGCAGACAAGACCTTCCTGTCTCAGAAAAGAGACAAAAAATGCGTTCTGATTACACTTAGCTATGCAATTGATCCGCTGATGCCACTGATGTTGTTCGACCTGATCGAGGCACGACTGGATTTGCACTGGATGATCCGCCTTCATCCGATTCATCGCCCCGAGAAAGCCGAACAACAAATCCGCGACCGACTGGCAAACATCGACGGCGTCAGCTTCGAAATTGATCAGGTCACTTTGGTGCAATTGCAAACAGCCCTGTTTGTCGCAGACTATCACATTACACCATTCTCGACCTCTGTTCGCGAAGCTTTGGCCTTTGGCGTACCATCCGCGATCTGTCACGAAGCAGGATTTCCACTTTTCAGGGAAGAGATCGAACTCGGCCTGCTTGGTTTTAGTGAAACGGCCGGCGGGCTATCCGAGCTTATCGAAACAGGCCTCAAAACAGGTAAGTCTGGGACTGGCGTCAACGAAGACGCCGTTTCCGTATCAGTGGAAGACCTTTGGGCGACAGTTGGCTTGGCTGAAAAGGTAAGACGCGAGGCCCTACCCCTTACATCCTCGGCGATGAAAAACGACGATGGCCTTTACGGAAAGAGGCTTGAACGCGAACAACAAAAGCCCCCAAAGCGACGGCTAAAGAAATCCTGGCTGCAAAAGCGCCTCGGACATCTCTTTAACTAGACCAATCCAGCGAAATCGTACCCGCGAAGTCGCGCGACCCAATCAAGGTGTCGAGTGCGTTCGGATAATCCGTCGCAGCCATCATCGTGCCGATAAGGCCCTTGGGGCGAATTCTCTTGGCTCTGGCCAGTTCCAAAAGATACGCCATGTCGCTCTGCAAAGTCTGGGGCGGCGCAATCTCGTTTTCGGCACCCATCGGTTGATCTTGGCCAAAACCACATGACACAATAGTGATCTGACGATCATAGAAAAACGCTGAGTCCAAAGGATTTCGTGGGATTTCAATTAATCCTCGTCCTGGGAAGCCAAGAACCGCTATAGTGCCGTTGAAACGAACACTGCGGAGCGCAACCTGCCAGTCTGTCCAAGTGTTGGAGGTAACGATTACAAGATCGCAGATACCCTCAAGGCGCCCTGTCATGTTGTCGAGTTCGTCAATCGCTTTGGATTTTGAGGAATGAGCAATATTAAGTTCTACACATTTGTCCGATACGGGATCGTGATCTGACAGAATTTTCGCGCGCATGCTCAAGGCATAAGCAAGATCAGCGCTTGCCAGACCAATCGCTCCTGATCCTAGAATAAGAACGTCCTGTCCCGCTTGGCCGTTGCCCCTGCGAACAGCATTCAGTGCAAGTCGGTAAAGATAAAGAACCTCAATTCCAAGCGACAGATCCTCATCGCGTAGCTTCAGCAAAAGATCCGAGTCCTTGCCGACAAAGCCTGAGCAGTGATGTTTATGAGTGTATACCAAGTCGCCGGGACATGTTGATGTTGCCTCACCAGCTTCGCTCACACGAGCCACGTTCATATAGCCCATGAGCCGCGGGAAGCGGTCAACCCCCGCCCTCAAGGGCGTTAAGGCCGCATAAGCGGCAGTCTCTGTCCCGGGAGAGATACACGACAAAACAGTTTGTGCCGCAAA
This sequence comes from uncultured Paracoccaceae bacterium, assembly GCA_937883775.1. Lineage (GTDB taxonomy): Bacteria > Pseudomonadota > Alphaproteobacteria > Rhodobacterales > Rhodobacteraceae > JAHTBL01. Next base: position 11,077 of record CAKZXZ010000033.1, on the reverse strand, counting down.
GGCATCGCTCTCCAGAGATATCTTTTGATCCGCGATCCGCTCAAGCTGTCGCTCGGCTCGCAATCGGTAAAACCAATCAGTCATTCTTGCTTCCGTTGCCCCTCGTTTCCTGCATCTCTATTCGCTTCTTGACGCCTATGTCTCCAAGCGCATACCAGACCGTACACCTTGTTCAAAGACCAGCAGAATAGAGAGCGCGACATCATGATTGAAATAGCAGGAACACCAATCGGAGATGCGCACGAAACCTACATCGTCTTTGAAGCGGGCCCGACCCACAACGGCTTAGATTCAGCAAAGCGATTGATCCGCAGCGCGGCAGAGGCCGGAGCACATGCTATTAAATTCCAAATCATCGACGCAGATCGACTGATCGCAGATCCGACTGTGACGATTGACTACGGGATCCTTAAAAAAGACGGAACGACCGAAACTGTCACCGAGCCCCTGATCGCACCACTTCAACGACGTATGATGACCGCTGATGAATGGCGCGAGGCAAAGGCAGAAGCCGATGCATTGGGCTTGGCATTCTTCGCAACAGTTTGCTTTCCGGAAGAGGTTGATTTCGTCCAGGAGCTTGGAGCTCATTCAATCAAAATCGCAAGTGCGGATGTCGATCAGCTTGGCCTCATCGAATACGCAGCGAAAACAGGACTTTGTATCCAGCTCGATACCGGTAACGCATCTCTCGGAGAGATTGAGAAAGCTGTGGACTGTATCAAGGCCACGGGTAACTTGAATATCATCATTCATCACTGCCCCACCGGTTATCCAGCCCGTATCGACGGCGTGAACCTCAGCATTCTCAGCACTCTCAAATCAATGTTCGATGTGCCTGTTGCATTCTCGGACCATAGTACCGGCTGGGAGATGGATATCGCTGCGGTCGTCCTCGGTGCCAACCTCATCGAAAAAACCATTACAGAGGATCGTACGACGCCAAGCATCGAACACGTCATGTCAATGGAGCCTCACGAAGCGGCAGCCTTTGTGGAGGCAGTTCGCAATGTGCGTCCTGCCCTCGGCCAAAAACGTCGAGTGCTGAGCGAGGCGGAGGTGATCGCCCGCAGCAAGGTGCGCCGTAGCGCGTTTGCGCGCCGCGCGATGGCTGCCGGGGAGAAGATTGAGCTTGAGGATGTGGACTTCCGACGCCCGGGAACCGGTATTACGTACAGCGAGTTTGTAATCCTGAACGAAAAGCCCCTCTCAACCGATCTTTCCGAGGGTGACGCTTTGACTGTTTCGCATTTCTGATGTCAGGCGTCGCACTGATCGACTACGGGATTGGGAATCTGAAGTCCCTCCGAAATGCCTTCGAATACCTCGGGGCAGACGTCATGATCGTCAAGGATCCAGATCAGGTTGCGGGGCAGGACAGACTGGTCCTTCCCGGCGTCGGCGCGGCATCCCACGCAATGGCAGAGCTAAACAGCACAGGTCTTGGAGATGCTCTCACAGAGTTCACCAGAACAGGTAAACAAGTTATCGGCGTTTGCCTTGGTATGCAGCTGTTGGCTAATTTCTCTGATGAAGATAACGGTCAGGAATGCCTTGGACTGATACCAGGCACGGTGCGCCGACTGGAAAGCGCTCGAAATCGTCCCGTCCCGCACATTGGCTGGAACGAGTTGGAACTTGATCAGCAGAACCCCCTCGTTTCCGACTTGCCCGAGGAAAGTCATGCCTACTTCGTTCACAGCTACTTCTTTGATTGTAAGGATCAGGCACACAGTCTTGCGCGAACAGAGTATGGGATCTTGTTCTCATCCATGGTAACACGTGACAACGTTCATGGATGTCAATTCCATCCGGAAAAAAGCGAAGTGACCGGTTTGACGATCCTCTCGAACTTCTTGAAACTTTGAGAAATCGAAGCATTCCGGAACATATAGGAAAAGCAGATGCTGACAGACCCTGCCGAGATCAAAATCATTCAAGGCGCCAAGCAAAAAAATGTTCGCGATCCGCAGCGCTCCCGGGCGCATTTTGAGAGTATTCTATCTGACTTCTTCCAAGGGGTTCGATTGAACGGCCATTATCTTGATCTTGGCCCAGGGCAATATGACTTTGGCGAGTTGGCGCGTCTTCACGGCGGCACAAGCATGGGCGTCGACTTTGACCCAGCAGTTCTTGAACTGGGGCGATATAAAGGCTTTGAAACACTTGAGTTAAATCTTAAAGCACTTCCACAAGCTCACTTCGATCAGACCTTTGATGGCGTATGGAACAAATTCGCTCTGAACGCTTATTGGACTGGCTACAACGAAGACGCGCAAAAAGAAATGGCCAACGCAATCAATAATTTAGTTGTAAAAGAAGGCTGGGCTTGGATCGCGCCTTGGAATGGTGTTCCTAAAAGCAGTGATCTCAACGAAGGGCAGCTGAGCGAAATACTAGAGATGCAAAAGACAGCATTTGAGGACCTTGGTTTCCAATCCACACTTCTGACAGTCGATCAGGCCAAAAAGTACGGTGTGAACGGGACGGTTGGTAACAACATTATCTTTACCAAAAACTTGAAGCCTGCTTTGTCGGGCTGACTACTCGTAACCCCATTCTTTCATAAACTCGCTTGCGATCTCAGCAAAAGTCGCAACCTCCTCTTGAGTAAGCTCTGTTTTCCAACGGCCAATCTTGGTTGCATCTATTTTCTTAGTAATGCGATTCAAAGACAGATGCCGTGTCTTGAAGACAGTCAGATCCATCTCGTGAAACTGAAGCATCTCGTTGACAAACGGCAGATTTAGAAAATTGCAAAGTTCCTGCGTCGTTTCAATCGGCCGCATCGTCAGATCTTCATAGCGGATGATCATGATCTGATCAGGGTAGTCCGTCCGAAGACGTTCGAATTTCTGATGTGTCTTCATCCACGAGTTCGCAAGAGCACTCACTTCTGGATTGAAGGCCCCGGTATTCTTTTGACTTGCGAGAACGTCGCGACCGTCTCGGATGATATCGACGAACTGCGCGTTTGGAAAAACATCCAAATATGCTTCAACAGCGTTGTTACACTTCAAACCCCATCGCTGTGTCTGATCGCGACTTTGCTTAAGTTCGCAGCAAAGTTGCATAACCCGCATGCAACCCTTCAGCTCAGTTAATCTTGACCCTTCTTTCGTTGCTCTTTTCAACAACTCGGCAAAATCGTCGGCGTCGAGGCCCCCGCGTGGCAAACGATTGATAAATGTGCCAAACCTTGGAGTTGGAGCCAAAGCTGCCGCCTCTTTCAGCGACGAGGTCCCTGCAAAGGATCTGGCAAGTGCCATCTGGTCGATTGGCTGTTCGAGCAAGAGCAGATTAGGATAAAGCTCAAAGGAAAAAGAGACGTCGGGGTGAGCATCCAGCAAGGTGCAAAGTAGCGTGCCGCCGGATCTACTCATACCCCTTACAAGAATAGGCCTCAGATCACTGTTCAGCATGGCTCTCCTCCTGTGCAGTTTGATTCCGGCTCACTACCACCGCATGTTCAAGATGTCTTTGACAAAATGTAGCGGCTCAGTCCTCCTCCCGCCCCGTCCACATCTTGACACCCGTGCGTACAGCAGCGCGACCGATCATATGGGCGGCGACCGGGGCGGTGAGCAGCAAGAACAGCACCAGCGCGACGACCAGAAAGGCAACCGCGAGGTCCCAGAACCAGATCGCGGCGCCCAGCATGACCAAACCGGCCGACAGCGTACCAGCCTTGGTCGAGGCATGCATCCGCACCAAAACGTCGGGCAAGCGCACCACGCCCAAAGACGCGATGAAGGCAAAGAAGCTGCCGGTCAGGACCAGCACGCCGATGATGACCTCGGTCATGTTTCGTCCTCCAGGTCCGCCAGTTCCGCGTCGTCGCGCCGGGCCAGACGGCGCTCGGCAAAGCGGGCAAGGGCCACGGTTGCCAGAAAGCCGATCAGCGCCAACACGATGGCCACATCCAGAAACGCGCGTTCGTCTGTGGCGATGGCGAACAAGCCGCAAAAGACGATGATAAGCACCGTCATCATGTCGAGGGCGACCACGCGATCAGGAAGGCTGGGGCCGCGGACAAGGCGATAAAAACCCAATACCAGCGATAGGCCCATCACCACGAAACCGATGCTCAGGCTCAGATCAAGGAACTCGGCATCGCTCATGTCTCCAAGGCCTCCCGCACCCATTTCTCCATCGTGTTTTTCAACTGCGACCGCACCGCTTCATGGTCATCCGCAAACATTGCGTGCACAAACAATGTTTTGCGGTCCTCGCTCACGTCCAGCGACAGCGTGCCAGGGGTGAGTGAGATCAGGTTCGTCACCAGCAAGATACCGGTATCGCTTTTGATGTCCAACGGCACTTCGACTATGCCCGGTCTGCTCAGCTGCGTGGGTGTGATAACGTCCCAGACCACAGCCAGTGACGACACAACCAGCTCATAGTGGAACATGACCGCCAGCCGGACCCAGTAATAGGCGCGCAAAAAATAGGCGCTTGGACCGCCCAGAAGCGGTTGCAACAGCCAAAGCGTGCCAAACCCCAAAACAAATCCCACGGCAAGAGTGCTCAGCGTGAAACTGCCCGCCAAGGCTGACCAGCTGATCGCCAAAATCAGATTGAGCAGGAATAGGTTCATGGCTGCGCTCCCAGTACCGCCTCAATATAGGGCGCGGGATCCAGAAGTTGCGCCGCAGAGCGTTCGGCGAATTGCACGAACGGCTCGGGGTAGAACCCGATGATGATCGTCAGCGTCGCCAGAAACGCGATCGGCAACAGGTAGGACCACCGCTGCTCGGGCGTCAGAATACTCAGCTTCGGCTCAAGACCGTAAGGATGCGGCTCCCAAAACGCCTGCGCCCAGATCTTGGTCATCGAATAAATGGTCAGCAGCCCCACAAACAGCGCGACCCCGGCGATGATCCACATCTCGATATCAAGCGAGGCTTTCACAAGGATATACTTCGCCCAGAAACCCGACAGCGGTGGGAAGCCAGCCAGTGAGAAGGCCGGGATCAGGAACAGGATGCCCAGAAGCGGCGCGGATTTGTAAAGCCCGCCGATCTCTTTCAGCTCGGTCGAGCCGGTGAGTTTCTCGGCCACGCCCGAGATCAGGAACAGGTTTGCCTTAACCACAATGTGGTGCACCAGATAAAAGACCGCGCCGACAAGCGCCAATGGTGTGTAAAGCGCCAGACCAAGGATCATGTAGCCGATTTGGCTGACGATATGAAACGACAGGATCTTGCGGAAATCGCTTTGCGCCGCCGCCCCCAAAACGCCCGTCACCATCGTGAAACCTGCCACCCATAGCAGGATCGTATGGGTGTAGCCGACGTCATGGTCAAAGACCAAGGTGAACATCCGGATCAGCGCATAGACCCCGACCTTGGTCAGCAAACCGGCAAAAACAGCCGACACGCTGAATGACGGCGTGTGATAGGCCGCAGGCAGCCAGAAGAACAAAGGAAAGACCGCCGCTTTCACCCCAAACGCGATCATGAACATCACCGCGATCACGGTCAGTAGCCCCTGATTTTCGACCTGATCCACGGCCAGTGCCAGATCGGCCATGTTCAGCGTTCCGGTCAGGCCGTAAAGCAGGCCGACGCCTGACAAAAACAGGATGGTCGAGACGAGGTTGAGCGTCACATATTTGATGCCACCGTCGATCTGCGCCTTCGATCCCCCAAGGATCAGCAAACCAAAGCTCGAGATCAGCATGACCTCGAACCAGACATAAAGGTTGAACAGATCGCCCGTCAGGAATGCGCCGCAGACACCGGCCAGCAGGACCTGAAAAAGCGCGTGATAGCCCAGATACTCCTTGCGGCGGTTGATCTCGGCCAGCGCATAGATCGAAACGGCCAGCCCGGTGATCGCCGTGATGACAACCATGACCGCACTCAGCAAATCCGCAACCAGCGTGATGCCAAACGGTGCAGGCCAGTTGCCCATCTGCCCGGCAACCACGCCTTTATCCAGCACATGCCCCATTAGAACCGCACTTGCGGCCAGCAAAATCGCGCACCCAATAACACTGATCCACGCGCCCGCCCGAAGCTCGCGCAGCAGGAAAGCCAACACACCGGTCAAAAACGGAATGAGGATCGGCAGGCTTAGCATCCAACTCATTTGGCAGCGTCCTCGCGCGGCTCGGCGACCCGCATTTTGTCAGAATTCAGCGTGCCAAGCGTCGTGTAGGCGCGAAAGACCAACACCAGCGCGAAGGCAAACAGGCCAAAGCCGATCACAATCGCAGTCAGCACCAACGCTTGCGGCAACGCATTGGCCGACCCCACAACAGGTGCATAGGCCCCGTCGGCAATTAGTGGCGGCAAGCCTTGGGTCAGGCGCCCGCTGACAAAGATCGTCAGGTTTGCAGCGTTGGAAATCAAGATCAGCCCAAAGATGAACCGCAGCACATTGCGCGCCAGCATCAGGTACACGGCCGCTGCAACAAGCACGCCGATGGCGAGGGCAAGAAGGGTCTCCATCAGATTTCCTCTTCCATCGCGAAGACCAGCGTCAGGATTGCGCCCAGCACGACCAGATAAACGCCAATGTCAAAGAACAGGATGGTCGAAATCGGCAACCCCTTGTCGTCGCCCTCCGCACCAATGAACAGCCACTGCCCGGTGAAAGGCGCATCGGCAAAGAACATCGAAAAGAGGCCAGACAGCAGCGAAATACCCAGGCCAATGGCAGCGATGTTCTGTGGCGATACCCGCAACGCTTGCCGGGCGCCAGACGTGCCACACGCCACTGCATAAAGAATGAACCCCGTCGCCCCAACGAGCCCGCCGATAAAGCCGCCGCCCGGTTCGTTATGACCCCGCAACAGCATGTAGATCGAAAAGACCAGCAACAGCGACGACAGATACCGCGTCGCCACCTGAAGGATCAGCGAATTCATGGCGTATCCTCTTGGACATTCGTGTCTTTATTGCGCATTCCCCGGCGGTGCCGCACCGGTTGCGTCGTGCGCAGCAACGCATAGGCCGACAGCCCCGCGATCAGCACGACCGCAATCTCGCCAAAGGTGTCAAGTGCGCGGAAATCCACAAGGATCACGTTCACGATGTTACGCCCAAACGCATCCGGCCAGGCCGTTTCGTTGAAATACGCACTCAGGCGCAGATCAATCGGTTGCTCCAGCATCAGCAGGATCGTCATCGTCACAACGCCGCCCACGCCCACGGCCAGCACCGCGTCCAAAGGCCGGTGATCCGATTTGCCTTTCTGATCCAGCAATGGCAGGCGCAGCATGGCGACGGCCACCAGCACGACAACCAGCGTCTCAACAAGCAGCTGCGTGATCGCCACATCCGGCGCGCCGTAGATGATAAAGATGATGGCGACCGCGATGCCCACCACCCCCAACGCGGCGATCGCCAGAATACGGGAGCGGGTCGTCACCGTCACCAGCGTGCCGACCATCAAAAGGCCGATCACCGTCCAGTGCTTTGGCGCCAATTCGCCCTCGAACACCAGCGGCCAGTGAAACGCCCCTTTCGCCCAAAGCGTGCCGCCAACGCCCACTAGAAGTGTGGCGAAAATCACGAACATATACTGACGCAATACGCCCGATTGCAGCAGGCGGGTTTGCCACGCCGCCACGGCTTTCAACCCGTCCAGAATGTTGTCCCAGCCCTTGTCGAATTTCGGCGATGCCATGTTCACGCGGATCAGCGCAGGCCGCAGCGTTCGGTGGAAGGCATACAGCAGACCACCAATCACGAAAGTCGCAATCGACAGATAAAGCGCCAGGTTGACGCCGGCCCAAAGCTTCAGCTCTTTCGCAGCCTCCATCGAGCCCAGAAAGCCCTGCACCGTCGGGTTCACAAGATAGGTCTGCGCATAGCCCGGCATGAGCCCAAAGAGCAGCCCCAGCACCGCCAAAACCACTGGCCCCGCCAACATCGGCCAAGGCGCCTCATGCGGGGTGTGGGGCATCTCCCCTTCCGCCTTGCTCCAGAACGGGCGCAGCGCCACGATGCCCGCAACGGCCACCATCAGCGCGTTCGCCGCCAGCGACATGCCCGCCACAAAGGTCACGTTTGTCAGCGTTTCCTCCGCGCCCTTATAGGCCAGTTCTTTCGCGATAAAGCCCATGAAAGGCGGGATACCCGCCATGCTCAAAGCCGCCAAAGCCGCCGCAAAGGCCGTCACGGGCATGGCCTTGCCCAAGCCTCCCAGCACGTTGGCATCGCGCGTCCCGGTGCCGTGGTCGATACAGCCCACAACCAGGAAAAGCGCCGCTTTATAAAGCGAATGCACCACCAGAAAGGTCACAAACGCTGTGATCGCATAGCCCTCGGCCGAGCCCAGCAACATGGTTAACGTGCCAAGCGCCATCAGCGTCGTATAGGCCAGCGCCTGCTTCAAATCCGTCTGCCGGAACGCCAGAATCGACGCGAAAACCGCTGTCACAGCGCCGAACACCGTGAGCGTCCACAGCCACAACTCCGTCCCTGACAGCCCCGGATGCAAGCGCGCCATCAAGTAAACGCCGCCTTTCACCATCGTGGCCGAGTGCAAGAAGGCCGACACCGGCGTCGGTGCTGCCATCGCGTTTGGCAACCAGAAGTGAAACGGCACCTGCGCCGACTTCGTGAACGCGCCCACAAGGACCAAGATCACGATCCCCACATACCAAGGATGCTCGCGGATCGCGTCGCCTTGGGCCAAAATCTCGGATATCTCAAAGGTGCCAGCAGCAACGCCGAGTAGAATAATGCCTGCCAGCAGCACCAACGCCCCGGCCCCCGTCAGCAACAACGCCTGCAACGCCGAGCGCCGTGATTTGGCTTCCTCGTTGTTAAAGCCGATCAGCAGATACGAGGTGATCGTGGTTAATTCCCAGAAGACGAACAAAGCAATCAGATTGTCCGCCAGCACCAGCCCCAACATCGCCAACATGAAACTGGTCAGATACAGCGCAAAGCGGTCATATTGCGGATGCCCAGCCAGATAGCTGTTTGAATACAGCATCACCGCCGTGCCGATTCCCGAAATCAACAGGGCGAATGTCAGGCTCAAGCCGTCCACGGTGAACGACAGCGCGATGTCCAACGACGGCACCCAGTTCCACACAAGGCGAATGACCTCACCTTGGCTCACAGGTCCCAGAAATTGCAGAAAATAAGCAAAGAGGCTGGCCGCAATGGCCACTGGCACCCACCCAATAACGCCGTTTGAGGCAGATGCCCCTGGCTTAGATGCTGCCATGCCGTCCCTCATTCATAGTCACCTGACCCACATCAGGCGTATTCAACTCGTAACCTAGGAGATTCTCCCAGAATGTCGACAGCCGGGGCAGACCCCACCCCCCGTGTGGTCCGCCCCGGCTGACGTCCGTCTCAATATTTAGCTCCGGATGAAAGAAATATACGCATCAAATTCAATAGGAAAAGACAACCATATTATATTTTTTCATAGCTTTTTCCTATTAATTGGTAAATCCTGACGCATGTCCGATCTCACACTCCGCCAACTCCGCTATCTCAGCGCCCTTGCCGACACTCGTCATTTCCGCAAAGCCGCCGAGCGGGAGGGGATCAGCCAACCCTCGCTTTCCGTCCAGATCAGCAATCTCGAAGAAACCCTCGCCCTGCCCTTGGTCGAACGCGGGCGCGGCCCGGTCACCCTGACCCCCGCAGGCCGCGAAGTTCTTCTGCGCGCTCAGGCCATCCTTGACGATGTGCAGCGCCTGATGGACGTCTCGACCGCGCTGAAATCCGGCCTGTCGGGCACGCTGCGCCTTGGCGTCAGCCCCACGCTGGGCCCCTACCTGATGCCCTGGGTCGTCGCCGAATTGCACAGCGCCTATCCCGATCTTTCGCTTTACATCCGCGAAAGCGCGCCCAGTGATCTGCGCTTCGAACTGGAACGCGGCGGCCATGACATCGTGCTGACCCAGCTGCCCATGACCGGCGCCGATCTGACCACGCGCCGCCTGTTCCGCGAACCGCTTTCGCTTGTGACCGCCTCCGATCACCCGCTCGCCCGGCTCTCTCAGATCACCGATGATGACCTCGCCGGGCAGGCCATCCTGTCGCTGGGCCCCGGCTACGCGCTGCACGACCAGATCTCGGCGCTGTGCTCCGACACCGGCGCCGAGTTGCAGCGCGACTACGAAGGCACCTCCCTTGATGCGCTGCGCCAGATGGTCGGCATGGGCATGGGTGCCACCTTCCTGCCCGCCCTCTACATCGCATCCGAGATCGGAGAGGCCGACCCGTCCCTCGCGATCCGGCCTCGCGCCAAGCTCTTCCGATCTGTCGGGCTGGTCTGGCGCAAACGCTCAGGCAAGACCGCCGCGTTCGAACGCATCGCTGACGCGATCACCCAAATCGCGCGCACCCGGTTCAAAGGCCTCGTGCAGGTTGAGCGTTAACCGCGACGCCCTATCTCTCGCCCATGACCGAACATCCCCGATCCCAACCGCGCGCCATTCCCGCAACCCGCCTGTCGCGCTTCAATCGCCTTGCGTCAATGACCGCGCGCGTAGGCGGCTCTATGGCGGGCGGTGCAATTCAGGATCTGGCCCGCGGCCAGCGCCCCAAGATGCGCGATCTGTTGCTGACCCCCGGCAACATGCGCCGCATCGCAGATGATCTGGCCAAGATGCGCGGGGCGGCGATGAAGATCGGCCAGCTTGTGTCGATGGATACCGGCGACGTGCTCCCGCCCGAGCTGGCCCAGATCTTCGCCCGCCTCCGCGCAGATGCCGATTTCATGCCCCCGTCACAGCTCAAGAAAGTACTCAACGCCAACTGGCCCGAGGGTTGGCTCAAGGAATTCCAACGCTTCGACGTCCACCCCATCGCCGCCGCCTCGATCGGGCAGGTCCACCGCGCACAACTCAAGGACGGGCGCGACGTGGCGATCAAGGTGCAATATCCCGGCGTCGCCAGAAGCATCGACAGCGATGTCTCCAATGTCGGCGCGCTGATGAAGGTTTCGGGGCTGTTGCCCTCTGGGTTCGAACTGAAACCCTACCTGACCGAGGCCCGCCGCCAGCTCCACGAGGAAACCGACTACGCCCTTGAGGGCCGCCAGCTGCAAGCCTTCCGCGCCCATCTTGACGGCAACGAAGCGTTCACCCTGCCCGAAA
>CAKZXZ010000032.1 GCA_937883775.1 uncultured Paracoccaceae bacterium | reverse complement strand
CTGCTTCAATCTCGGCGCGTGCGTAGTTCAGCATCGCACCGGCAAGCACATCTTTTGCTTCCGCATGGGTTGGCACGCCGAAGCCCGGCACATCGATCCCAACGACCCTGACACCGTTGATTTCAGAAGGCAGGAGCTTCAGCGGCACACCCGATGCAGTGGGGACACATAGATTGGTCACCACCACAGCGTCATAACGATCGGGGTCAGCGAGTTCGTGAACCGCGTCGCGGATATCCTCGAACAAGCGCCCCGTCACAAGCGATTCAGAATTGAACGGAACATAACCGACCGACCGGCGCGCTCCGTAGAAATGGGTGACAAAGGTCAGCCCGTAAACACAGCAGGCCGAGCCGGACATGACCGTCGCCACACGGCGCATCCGCATGCCCACGCGCATCGACCCGAAGGCGGGACACATCGACTGCGGCTTGTCATGGGGGCCTTGCGGATAATCCTTGGCGTATTGATCCAAGACCTCGGATTTGCCAGCGGCACGCGCAGCTTCCTCCATCTTGTCGGCACCCGCGTGACAACCCATCCCGTCCACAGGGGCAGTAGGCGCCGAAGCAGGAGCGTCGCGCCCCTCCCCCATCATCACCTCAGCCTCGGCGGCGGTATCGTATGTCACTTCATCCGACATCAAACGTCCTCGTAGACAACTTCAAGGCTCTCTTTGAGAACCGCATTCTTGCCGCGCATGTCCTGATCGGTGGCAGGCTCAAGCACCACGTCGCCACCCGTCTCGGACGCATCGAACAAACCCAGCAGGCCGTCCTGATCCAAAGGTGTGGGGCGCATGGGCGGAGCCTCAGCCACGTTGTCGCCAAGAGATGCAAACAGATCGCCCCATTGCGATTCAGCTGTGCCGACAATCTGGTAATTCGCGGATTTCTTGCGCAGGTCGTCGTCCTGCGGGATCGAGGCAAGGATCGGAATATCGACCGCGTTCGCAAACGCCGCCGCCTCGCCCGTGCCATCATCCTTGTTGATGACCAAACCGGCCACGCCGACATTGCCACCCAGCTTGCGGAAATATTCCACCGCCGAGCACACGTTGTTCGCGACATAAAGCGACTGCAAATCGTTCGACGCCACAAGGATCACTTTCTGAGCCATATCCCGCGCGATGGGCAGACCGAAACCGCCGCAGACAACATCTCCGAGGAAATCCAGGAGCACATAGTCAAAGTCCCAATCGTGGAACCCGAGTTTTTCCAGTAGTTCAAAGCCATGGATGATCCCCCGGCCGCCGCAGCCACGCCCGACCTCGGGGCCGCCCAGCTCCATCGCGAAGACGCCGCCGCGCTTGAAGCACACGTCGCCGATCTTCACTTCTTCGCCCGCCAGCTTTTTCTTGGTCGAGGTCTCGATGATCGTGGGGCAGGCTTTGCCGCCGAACAACAGGCTGGTCGTATCCGACTTCGGATCGCAGCCGATCAGTAGAACGCGTTTGCCCTGCTCGGCCATCATGTGACTGAGGTTGGCAAGCGTGAAGGATTTGCCGATGCCGCCTTTGCCGTAGATCGCGATGATCTGCGTCTTGCTGGTCGGCTCTTCCATGGGCACTTCCAGCGTGGCCTCTTCATTGGCCTCGTCACGCAGGCGCTGGTCAAAGTCTTTGAGATTCGGGACATCGAGGGTCATGCGACACCTTTCCAATCGAGGATCATTTTCAGGCAGGCGGGGTCCGTGAAGGCTTGCTCGTAAGCTGCCGTCGCATCTGCCGCCTTGTTCGTGTGGGTAATCAGACCGCCCAGCGACAGCGCACCGCTTTCAACAAGCGTGCGCGTGGCCAGCAGATCATCAGGCTGCCATTCTGCAGCGATGCGCAGACGCGCTTCCTTCATAAAGGCGGGCGGGAACGCGAAGCTGAGCGGTGCGGTGTAG
>CAKZXZ010000031.1 GCA_937883775.1 uncultured Paracoccaceae bacterium | reverse complement strand
CTGCTTCAATCTCGGCGCGTGCGTAGTTCAGCATCGCACCGGCAAGCACATCTTTCGCTTCTGCATGGGTTGGCACGCCGAAGCCCGGCACATCAATCCCAACGACCCTGACGCCGTTGATCTCAGATGGCAGAAGCTTCAGCGGCACACCCGACGCGGTGGGAACGCACAAGTTCGTCACCACCACGGCGTCATAGCGATCGGGGTCTGCCAATTCGTGGACCGCATCGCGGATATCCTCGAACAAGCGGCCCGTCACGAGCGATTCAGAATTGAACGGAACATAACCGACCGACCGGCGCGCACCGTAGAAATGGGTTACAAATGTCAGGCCGTAAACACAGCAGGCCGAGCCCGACATGACCGTCGCCACACGGCGCATCCGCATGCCCACGCGCATCGACCCGAAGGCGGGACACATCGACTGCGGCTTGTCATGGGGGCCTTGCGGATAATCCTTGGCGTATTGATCCAAGACCTCGGATTTGCCAGCGGCACGCGCAGCTTCCTCCATCTTGTCGGCACCCGCGTGACAACCCATCCCGTCCACAGGGGCAGTAGGCGCCGAAGCAGGAGCGTCGCGCCCCTCCCCCATCATCACCTCAGCCTCGGCGGCGGTATCGTATGTCACTTCATCCGACATCAAACGTCCTCGTAGACAACTTCAAGGCTCTCTTTGAGAACCGCATTCTTGCCGCGCATGTCCTGATCGGTGGCAGGCTCAAGCACCACGTCGCCACCCGTCTCGGACGCATCGAACAAACCCAGCAGGCCGTCCTGATCCAAAGGTGTGGGGCGCATGGGCGGAGCCTCAGCCACGTTGTCGCCAAGAGATGCAAACAGATCGCCCCATTGCGATTCAGCTGTGCCGACAATCTGGTAATTCGCGGATTTCTTGCGCAGGTCGTCGTCCTGCGGGATCGAGGCAAGGATCGGAATATCGACCGCGTTCGCAAACGCCGCCGCCTCGCCCGTGCCATCATCCTTGTTGATGACCAAACCGGCCACGCCGACATTGCCACCCAGCTTGCGGAAATATTCCACCGCCGAGCACACGTTGTTCGCGACATAAAGCGACTGCAAATCGTTCGACGCCACAAGGATCACTTTCTGAGCCATATCCCGCGCGATGGGCAGACCGAAACCGCCGCAGACAACATCTCCGAGGAAATCCAGGAGCACATAGTCAAAGTCCCAATCGTGGAACCCGAGTTTTTCCAGTAGTTCAAAGCCATGGATGATCCCCCGGCCGCCGCAGCCACGCCCGACCTCGGGGCCGCCCAGCTCCATCGCGAAGACGCCGCCGCGCTTGAAGCACACGTCGCCGATCTTCACTTCTTCGCCCGCCAGCTTTTTCTTGGTCGAGGTCTCGATGATCGTGGGGCAGGCTTTGCCGCCGAACAACAGGCTGGTCGTATCCGACTTCGGATCGCAGCCGATCAGTAGAACGCGTTTGCCCTGCTCGGCCATCATGTGACTGAGGTTGGCAAGCGTGAAGGATTTGCCGATGCCGCCTTTGCCGTAGATCGCGATGATCTGCGTCTTGGAGGTCGGCTCTTCCATGGGCACTTCCAGCGTGGCCTCTTGATTGGCCTCGTCGCGGAGGCGCTGGTCAAAGTCTTTCAGGTTCGGAACATCGAGGGTCATGCGACACCTTTCCAATCGAGGATCATTTTCAGGCAGGCCGGATCCGTGAAGGCCTGCTCATACGCAGCGGTCGCGTCCGCCGCTTTGTTCGTGTGGGTAATCAAACCGCCCAAGCTCAGCGCACCACTTTCGACAAGCGTGCGTGTGGCCAGCAGATCATCAGGCTGCCATTCTGCAGCGATGCGCAAACGCGCTTCCTTCATAAAGGCGGGCGGGAACGCGAAGCTGAGCGGTGCGGTGTAG
>CAKZXZ010000030.1 GCA_937883775.1 uncultured Paracoccaceae bacterium | reverse complement strand
CAGACCCTCAAGATCGGCATCGCCGACAAGGGCGACGCGGCCTACGACTCCGCGCTGGTGATTGCCGGAAACACAAACACAACCGGGATGGACCCAGACCCGATTGCCGCCGACGATAGCGGCTTTCAGACCTGGGGCACCAACCCCCGCAACGTCGATATCCTCGCCAATGATAGCGAACCCGATGGCCAGACCCTGACGATCACTCAGATCAATGGGCAAACGGCAACGGTCGGCTCCCCGATCACGCTCAACAATGGCGATACGGTCACGCTTCTGGCGGATGGCACGATTGATATCGTGAACACGTCCGGGGGCACCGAAGGCACATCAAGCTTCAGCTACACCGTGTCCGATCCCGACGGCAACACCGACAGCGCGTTCGTCACCTACGACACCCAAGCGCCGTGCTTCACGCCCGGCACGATGATCGACACGCCCTACGGCCCACGCGCGATCGAAACCCTCGCAGTGGGCGATCTGGTCCTGACCCGCGATGGCGGCCCCAAAGCGCTGCGTTGGGTGGGCAAACAGACTGTCGATCTACACGAATACAACGCCCATCTGCGCCCGATCCTGATCCGCAAAGACGCGTTTGGCCCCGGCAGTCCAGCGCGCGATATGCGCGTCTCTCCGCAGCACCGGATGCTGCTGGGTGATACGCAAACGCAACTGCTCTTTGGTATGGAAGAAGCGCTTGCGCCTGCCAAATCCCTCATCAATCACAAGACCGTTCTGATTGACCACGGCGCGGCGTCCGTCACCTATCTGCACTTGTTGTTCGATGAACATGAGATCGTGCTGGCCGACGATGCCCCCACCGAAAGCCTCTTTCCCGGCGAACAGGCTCTTGATGCCTTCAGCGATCAGAACCGGTCCGAGGTGTTCGATCTGTTCCCTGAACTGCGTGCGATGCCCGCGAATTTCGGTCCAACCGTGCGCACTGTTCTACGCGCCTATGAAGGGCAAGTCTGGACTCAGGCTTCGGCCATCTGACACCTCTCAAAGGTTTTCCCCCATACGCGGCGGGCGCGGTTGTTTTAGCTGCCGCTCCCGCAGCACGATCACAACGCCTGCGGTGATAATCAAAGCAGCGCCCAAAAGCATCGGGATCGTGGGAACCTCCGAAAAAACGAAATACCCGATCAACAACGCCCACAGCATCGACACATAGGTGAACGGCGCCAACACGCTGGCATCTGCAAAGCGGTAGGATGAGGTCAGCAACAACTGCCCACATCCCCCCAATACGCCAGCGCAGATCAACAACGTCCATTCCCGCGGATCCGGCCAGATCCATCCAAAGGGCAGGGTCAGCAACGACAATACGGTCGCGGTTGCCGAGAACCAGAACACAATGGCCGACGTCTTCTCAATCCCTGCCATTTTCTTGATGAACACTTGCGACAGCGCCGCCAGCAGCGCCGAGCCCAGCACCAAGGCCACGCCCAGCGCATCGCGGGTGCCGCCGTCGAAATTCAAGCGGGGCCACATGATAATCAGCACGCCAATCAGCCCCACAATCACAGCACTCAGCCGGATCAGGCGAAACCGCTCGCCCAGCAACAGCGCAGCAAAGATCACCAGCAAAATGGGCGTCGCAAAGCGCAGCGCCGTCACCTCGGGCAAGGGTAGAAACTTCAGCCCGGCAAAGCCCAGCCCCATTGCCATCGTCCCCGCCAACGCGCGGCCGGCATGCCCTTTCCAGTTCTGCGTTTTCAGCCCATCGCGCAAGTCATGCTGCCGCCAAAGCCACACCAGAATGATCGGCATCGCGCAGATCGAGCGAAAGAAAACCGCCTGCCCTGCAGGCACGTTTTCAGCCGCTTTGATACAGCTCGACATCACCACGAACAGCGTGATGGCCGAAATCATAAGAAGAATACCGCGCGTCGGGTTCATTCGGGGGGCCTGTCAGATCAGCCCTCCCCGCTTATCCCCTTTCGCCGCGTAAGGCGAGCCGTCAGGCCTGCCGCGCAATCCGCAGAAACGCGCGAAGCCGCGCTTGGCTTTGCACAGACCGCGATCGCCGCTGCAGCGTTTTCGTCGGGACCTTTGGCTTATCCGCTTTCTCGAGACGCAAAAAATGCTTCAGCCGCGCCGTCTCGCCACGGGTGTTGGGATGGTCAATTAGATGTCTGGTCATGGTGGTCTCCTCCCGGTGCCCGTAATCTAGCACATCTTTGACGTGTGCTCCAAAACATGGGCGGGACTATGCCAACCGCCGCACCGCCCAGCGCGCGGCGTCGCGGACAGTCTCATCCGCATCCTCTGTAAGCATTTGAGCGGTCTCGCGTAATTGCGGCGCATCCGAATTGCCAATCGCGTAAAGCACATTGCGCACAAAGCGGTCCCGCCCGATCCGCTTGATCGGGGAGCCGCTGAACAGCGCGCGAAACCCCGCATCATCCAACTGCGCCAACTCGGCCAGATTCGGCGCTTTCAAATCCTCCCGCGCCGCGTATTTCACCTCGCGCGCATCAGCTGCAAACTTGTTCCAGGGACAAACCGCCAGACAATCATCGCAGCCATAAATCCGGTTCCCCATAAGCGCCCGCAGCTCTTCATCCACCGGCCCCTTATGCTCAATCGTCAGGTACGAAATGCACCGCCGCGCATCCAACTGAAACGGCGCAGGGAACGCATCCGTCGGGCAGATATCCAGACACGCCGTGCAGGTCCCACAATTCTCGACCCCCGCCTCATCAATCGGCAGCTCAATCGTGGTAAAGATCGAGCCCAGAAAGAACCAGTTTCCAAGCTCGCGGCTCAGCAAATTCGTGTGCTTGCCCTGCCACCCCAGACCCGCTGCAGCGGCCAGCGGTTTCTCCATCACCGGGGCCGTATCGACGAACACCTTGATCTCACCCTCAGCTTGCTCCAGCAACCAGCGCCCCACTTTCTTGAGCCGCTTTTTGACCACATCATGATAGTCGCGGTTCTGCGCATAGACACTGATCGCAGCCTTGGTTTTCGTCTCTAACACAGCCAAAGGATCGTGTTTCGGCGTGTAAGGCTCTGCCAGCATGATGACCGATTTCGCCTCGGGCCACAGCTGATCCGGCGCACCACGCCAATGCATCCGCTCACCCATCCAACCCATCTGCCCATGCCGCCCTTCGGCTACGAACCCGGCCAGACGTTCCGCAATCTCGGGCACCGCGTCAGGCCGGCAAATGCCGACCTCTGCAAACCCGGCCTCTTGGGCAAATGTGGTTAATCGCGCTTTGAGCTCCGCGCTCAAAAATCCAGATCCGCGTAATGCGCGGGCGGCGGGAACCCGGGCACCTGATCGGCCAGAATAGACCGGAACGCAGGCCGCGATTTGATCTTCGCATACCAGTCCTTAACGCCTTCCGACCGGTTCCAATCCACGTCGCTGATATAGTCCAACGCCGATAAATGCGCCGCTGCCGCAAAGTCCGCCAACGACATCGTATCGCCCGCCAACCAGCGCCGCTGATCCAAAAGCCACGCCATATAATCCAGATGATACTTGATCGCCTTGGCCCCGGCCTTCACGTTCTTGCTGTCGGGATAGCCCTTGCCCATGACCTTCTTGTTGACCCGCTCATAAAGCAGGTTCGAGGTCACCTCGTGATGAAACTTGTCGTCAAACCACGCCACCAGCCGCCGCACTTCATAGCGCGCCTCCGGCTTACGGGGCAAAAGCGGCGGGTCGGGGTTCAGCTCTTCGATCAACTCGCAAATCGGTCCACTTTCCGCCAGCGTCCGCCCGTTCATCTTTAGAACCGGCACCTTGCCCGCCGGATTCCGACGCAGGAAATCCGGGTCTTCCTCCCAATACCGCTCTTCGACCAGCTCCACCTCGATCTTCTTTTCCGCAAGGCTCAAACGGACCTTCCGGCAAAACGGAGACAACGGAACATGGAACAAACGGTTCATGGCAATCACTGCTTTTTATATGTTTCAACTTCAATGCCGCTAAAGGCAGTTGATTTCAACTCTCGAAACACGCTGCGCGGCCATCCGCCTTGATGGTCGCAGCACCGTCCACAATCGACGCCGCACGCTTGCGCACAAAACTCGACGGGTTCGAGGCCGACCGCCCCTTGGGGTTCGGCAAAATCGCTGCCAACCGCGCGGCTTGCGTCGCGGTCAACTCAGACGGGCGCGTTTTGAAATAGTGATACGCGGCCGCATCAATCCCAAAGACGCCCTCGTCAAACTCGGCAACATTCAGATAAACCTCGATAATCCGGCGCTTGGTCCAAACCGCCTCTACCGCCGGTGTCAGCAAAGCCTCCAGCGATTTACGAAGCCACGACCGCCCATGCCACAGGTAGACGTTCTTCACGACCTGCTGCGAAATGGTCGAGCCACCACGCGTCCCGCCATCCTCCATCGCATCGCGAATGGCGTTCACATCCAGCCCCCAATGCAGGCAGAAATTCGCATCCTCCGCCGCCACAACCGACCGTGCCATCACCGGAGCAATCTCCTCCATCGGGGCCCATTGCCGGTCAATATCCCCCAACCGTCGCGCTTCCGACAGCATGTAAAAGCCGCCGAGCGGATTGATAAACTTGTACGCAAAAAGACAGATCGCGACCAAGGCAAGGAGTGCAAAAACGCCACGCCAAACCCACCGCCGCACACGCGCCCTCAGGCTACGTTTCGGCTTGGTCTTGCGCGTAGTCGTCTTTTTCGACGCCGTTTTCTTGGTTGCTCGTTTTGCCACGCCCCAAGTGTCACGGGGCGTGGCGAAAGGTCAAGAAAATAGACCCTATTCCGCCGGAACAGCCGTGTCCTCGATCCCCAAAGGCGCGGGGATATGGACCAGCATTTCAATCGGACACACCTGCTTGAAATGCACCTTCTCGGTGTCCCAGTGCTGCAAAATCTCGGCTGCCTTAACGCTGTGCGTCTCCGCATAGTGCCGCTCGATCAGGCCTTTCAGCTGACGTTCCCAATGAGGCACCGTCACAGGACAGGTCACCAGCGTTTCCATGTTCATCATGTCATCCGCAAGGCCCTCAGGATCGTACAGATACGCCATCCCACCGGTCATCCCGGCCCCGAAATTGGCACCAATCGATCCAAGGATCACAGCGACACCGCCGGTCATGTATTCACACCCGTTGGAACCGCAGCCCTCGATCACGACCTTCGCGCCGGAGTTCCGAACGGCGAACCGCTCCCCGGCCCGACCTGCCGCAAACAAATGCCCGTCGGTCGCACCATAAAGCACCGTGTTGCCGATGATCGTGTTGTCCGACGCCACAAGCGGGCTCGCCATCGGCGGACGCACAACAACCGTGCCCCCCGAAAGGCCCTTGCCCACGTAATCATTGGCATCGCCCGACACTTCCAGCTTCAGACCCGGCGCCGCAAACGCACCCAGCGATTGCCCGGCCGATCCCGTCAGCTTCACCGTCAGATGATCCTCCTGCAGCGCATTGCGCATGCCGAAGTTCTTGACGATATGGCTCGACGTGCGCGTCCCGATGGTCCGCAGCGTGTTCTGCACCGCATATTGCAGCTGCATCTTCTCGCCGTCCTTCAGGAAGCGCGCCGCATCATTGACGATCTGCGCATCCAGCGTATCAGGCACTGCGTTCCGCTCTTTCTTGCGGTCATAAACAATGTCCGCTGCGCCATCGACCGTGATAAGCAACGGGTTCAGGTCCAGATCATCCAGATGCGCCGATCCGCGGCTGACCTGGCTCAGCAAATCCGCCCGACCGATGACATCATCCATCGACCGCGCACCGATCTGCGCCAAAATCTCCCGTACTTCCTGCGCGTAGAACGTAATCAGGTTCACAACCTTGTCGGCATTGCCCGTGAACTTCTCGCGCAAAGCCTCATCCTGCGTACACACACCCACCGGGCAGGTGTTCGACTGGCACTGACGCACCATGATACAGCCCATCGCGATCAGCGCGGCGGTGCCGAT
>CAKZXZ010000029.1 GCA_937883775.1 uncultured Paracoccaceae bacterium | reverse complement strand
CTCAGACAAGGCCCGCACGGCCCCGACAATCGCCGCGCGATCATCCGAGACAACGCGCGCTTCCTTCAGGTCGATACCCGTCTTCGTCAGCTCGCATGCAAGGTAATTCGTATTCGAATCCTTCGTGCGCCCGGACAGGATTTCATCCCCGATCACCAGCATCGCGGCGGTTGGATTGCTCATCTGTTGCTCCCTTGCTCTTGGTCTGAAACTCTATAGGTCTGGGCCATGCGCTTTCAAACCCCTCTTATCCCCGGTCGCCTGATCCGCCGCTATAATCGGTTCCTGTCCGACATCCGTCTGGACAGCGGAGAGGTCGTCAAAGCCCATTGCCCCAATCCCGGCGCGATGCTGGGCTTGAAAGACGAAGGGCTGAAGGTGTGGCTTGAGCCGAATGACGACCCCAAGAAAAAGCTGAAATACGGCTGGCGGTTGGTCGAATTCGAGAACGGCCACTGGGCGGGGATCGATACGGGCGTGCCGAACCGTGTCGTAAAAGAGGCGCTTGAGGCAAGGCAGGTGGCGGAGGTCGCGGCTTATGAAACCGTGCGACCCGAGGTGAAATACGGCGTGGGAAGCCGTGTCGATTTCCTGCTGACCCAAGACGGCCTGCCCGACGCCTATGTGGAGGTGAAAAACGTTCACCTCCTGCGCGAAGATGATTGGGCGGAGTTTCCTGACAGCGTCACCACGCGCGGGGCCAAGCACTTGGCAGAACTGTCCGAGATGGTCGCCCAAGGCCACCGCGCCATCATGCTTTATCTTGTGCAGCGCACCGATTGCGGGCGGCTCAAAATGGCTGCTGATCTGGATCCGAAATATGCAGCCGCCTTTGCCAAGGCTCATGCCGCAGGGGTCGAGATGATATGCTATGACACCACGATTTCGACAGAAGGTGTGCAAATCGCCAACCCGCTGCCCGTTGTCACACCATCGTGACACCCCACTGGCAAGTTTTTGCTGTCTCGCCTATGTAACGCTTAACAGACAGTTTTTCGGTCACGGATCATGGACGAACGCAAGGGCCGCCTGACAAAGGACGGCATTCGAATTTACCAAGACGCGGATCACGCGGGGATGCACGCAGCGGGCAAGCTGGCGGCAACCATTCTGGATGACATCGCGCAACATGTGTTTGTCGGCCAAACCACTGGCGAGATTGATCGCATCATCACCCAGATGGTCGAAGATGCAGGCGCACGCTCTGCCACGATTGGGTATAAAGGGTATCAACACGCCTCCTGCATCAGCATGAACCATGTGGTGTGCCATGGCATTCCCGGCGACAAGAAGCTGAAAGACGGTGATATTCTGAATATCGACGTCACCGTCATTGTCGATGGCTGGTTTGGCGATACCAGCCGGATGTATGTGGCAGGCAAGCTCTCGCGGAAATCCGAACGGTTGATTCAGGTGACCCATGACGCGCTTTTCAAAGGGATCGAGGCGGTGAAGCCTGGCAACACCTTTGGCGATATCGGTTACGCAATTCAGACCTATGTCGAAGCGCACCGGATGTCGGTTGTGCGCGATTTCTGCGGGCACGGATTGGGCCGTGTGTTCCACGCGCCGCCGAATGTGCTGCATTACGGACGTGCAGGAACGGGCCCGGTTCTGGAAGAAGGTATGTTCTTCACTATTGAGCCGATGGTGAACCTGGGCCGCCCAGAGACCAAGGTGCTGGCCGATGACTGGACCGCCGTCACGCGGGATAAATCGCTGTCTGCGCAGTTCGAACATTCAGTGGGTATCACCGCCAATGGGGTCGAGATTTTCACCCTTTCGCCCGCAGGCACCTTTCACCCGACCTACGGGGAATAATTGCGACGTTTTCCCCCCTCTTTGCCAAAGAGCTTGCAGAATGAAGGCCTTGGCGCTTTTTTGCGTGCCAAGACTCGCCCTCTCTAGTTGAGAACGGTTTGCAACTGGCTTTTTGAGCCGCTACCTACACCCCGTCGCACCTGATGCGACGTCGCTTTGACCTTATGAAAAGGAGGCTCGCGCGATGAATATGATCCTGAAATCCGCAGCCCTGATCGCCGCTCTCGGCATGACCGCAACCTCTGTAATGGCGCAGGAAGTGACCTTGCGCTTCCAGCATTTCGTCTCGCCGAAATCGGCCAATCCGACCTATTTCATGCAGCCTTGGGCCGACAAGATCGAAGCCGACTCGGGCGGTCGCATCAAGGTTGAGCTGTATCCCTTTATGCAGTTGGGCGGCAAAGCCCCCGCCCAATACGACCTGATCCGCGACGGAGCCATCGACGGCGGCTGGGTGATTCCCGGCTATCAGCCCGGACGTTTCCCAGAAGCCGAAGCCATGGAGATGCCCTTCATGGTCACCAAGTCCGGCGAAGAGGCTTCCAAAGCTGCGTGGATTTTTACGCAAAAGCACCTGATGGATGATTTCCGCGATGTGCATGTGATCGTTGCCCATATGCACGGCCCCGGCATCGTGCATAAGAAAGGCGCACCGGTTGCGTCGGTCGAGGATTTCAAAGGCCTGAAACTGCGCGGTCCGTCCCGCCCTGCGACGCTTTTGCTGAAAAAGCTGGGCGCAACCCCGATTGGTATGGCCGTCCCTGCCTTCCCCGAGGCTCTGTCGAAAGGTGTTCTGGATGGCGGTGTTATCACATGGGAAATGTCGCCGTCGCTCAAGCTGAACGAACTGACGGACAGCCACACGGACGTGGCTGGCGAGAAGTCGCTTTATAACCTCTATTTCATCTGGGCGATGAACAAGGCCAAATACGAGAGCCTACCCGATGACCTGAAAGCCGTGATCGACGCCAATTCCGGTTTTGCAGCGGCGGCCATGGCGGGCGCGGCTCATGACACGGGCGACAAAGTTGGCCGTCAGGCGATGGCAGATGACGGCAACGAGATTGCCGAGTTGAGCGCCGAAGTAACCGCCGAGATCGCGGAGATGGGAGAGGACGTGGTCGCCGAGTGGATCGAGGAAGTGACAGCGAAGGGTCAGGATGGGGCCGCGCAGAGAGA
>CAKZXZ010000028.1 GCA_937883775.1 uncultured Paracoccaceae bacterium | reverse complement strand
GTGCGGGCGGCATGTCGTTCATACGCACGCCGTCGATTTCCAGCGTGCCGACCGTGATCTTTTCCAGCCCTGCGATCATCCGCAGCAATGTGGATTTCCCGCAGCCCGACGGACCCACGAAAACGATCAACTCGCCCTGTTTGATATCGAGGTTGATGTTCTTCAGCACATCCACCGTGCCGCCATAGGTCTTGGCGACATCTGTCAGTTTGAGATCAGCCATTGGGTCCCTCCTCCCGTGGTCTTTTATTGCTTGAGCGCGAGGCAAGGCTGCCACGGGCCCAAGTGCATTTTGCCATCCGGCATCGGACCCGCGCTGCCCAGCTCTGCCCCGATGGGGATCCAGTTGCCCTCAGGCAGTGCGCAGGTGCTGGGCGTGTCGCTGAGATTGAAGGCGCAAAAGATCGTCTGGCCTTCATGCGTGCGCGTGAAGCGGATGATATCGCCCTCAGCCTGCACATCTTCATGAGCGCCTTTGGTAAGCGCCGGATGGGTCCGCCGGAATGCGATGGCGCGGCGGTAATGGTGCAGCAGCGCTGCGGGATCATCTTCTTGTGTGGCGACCGAGCTTTGCAGATGCTCGTGGCTAACGGGTAGCCACGGATTGCCAGCGGTGAAGCCGCCATTCTGGTTGCTGGGCTCCCAGACCATGGGCGTGCGGCACCCGTCGCGGCCTTTGAATTCGGGCCAGAACTCGATCCCGTAGGGATCTTGCAGGTCCTCAAAGGGCACATCAGCCTCGTGAAAGCCCAGCTCTTCGCCTTGATAAAGGCAGACAGAGCCGCGCAAGGTCAGGATCAGCGTCGCAAGGCAGCGCGTGGCAGCCGGGGTCAGGTTCCAGCGGGTCGCATGGCGCATGACATCGTGGTTTGAGAACGCCCAACAGGCCCACCCTTCGCCCGCAACGGTGTCGAGCTTGTCCATCACCTCGGCAATGCGCGCGGCGGTGAGCTTGTCTTTGGCGAGGAACTCGAACGCATAGCACATCTGCACGCCGTCCTCGCCTTTGGTGTATTGGCCGAGCAGCTCTAGCCCGAACTGGGCATCGCCCACCTCGCCCACGGCGGCGGCGCCGGGGTATTCTTCTAGCAAGGACCGAAAGCGTTTGAGGAAGTCGAGGTTTTCGGGCTGGTTCTTGGAATAGAGGTGGCGCTGGTGATTGTAGGGGTTCACCGAGGGGGCGATATTTGCGTTGCGCTCTTCTGGCGGCAGCGCAGGGTTATCGCGCAGCTGGGCATCGGCAAAGTAGAAATTGATCGTGTCAAGGCGGAAGCCGTCGACGCCGCGATCCAGCCAGAAGCGGGTCACATCGAGCAAGGCGTTTTGCACCGCGTCGCTGTGGAAGTTCAGGTCGGGCTGCGAGGTCAGGAAGTTGTGCAGGTAATACTGCTCGCGCCGGGCATCCCATTGCCAGGCGGGGCCGCCGAAGATGGACAGCCAGTTGTTGGGCGGCGTGCCATCGGGTTTCGGATCGGCCCAGACATACCAGTCGGATTTGGCACTGTCGCGGCTGGAGCGGCTTTCCGCAAACCAAGGATGCTGGTCGGACGTGTGGCTGAGCACCAGATCGATCATCACGCGCACGCCGAGCTGATGCGCGGTGTCAATCAATGCGTCGAAATCCGCAAGGGAGCCGAACATCGGGTCCACATCGCAGTAATCGCTGACGTCATAGCCGAAGTCCTTCATGGGCGAGGTGAAGAAGGGCGAAATCCAGATCGCATCGACGCCGAGCGAGGCGATGTAAGGCAACCGCTGGACGATGCCCAGCAGATCGCCAATGCCGTCACCGTTGCTGTCTTGAAAGCTGCGCGGATAGATCTGATAGATCACCGCGCCACGCCACCAATCCGTGTCGGTCTCAAGACCTTTGACGGTCTGCATATCTGTGACTGCGTTCATAGGCGCCCTTACTTGACTGAGCCGGCCAGCAGGCCGCGCACGAGGTAGCGTTGCATTGTGAAGAAGACGACAAGTGGCACCGCGATAGAGACAAACGCCGCCGTCGCCAGGATGCCCCAATCGCCGCCGCGTGAGCCGAGAAGATCGTCTGCGATTTTGACCGTCATCACTTTGGACGCGTCGTCGGATGGCAGGAAGACCTTGGCCACCAGCAGGTCGTTCCAGGTCCACAGGAACTGGAAGATTGCGAAGGAGGCGAGCGCGGGGAAACTGAGCGGCAGGACGATTTTGACGAAGACCTGGAAGTCTGTCGCGCCGTCGACTTTAGCGCTTTCGATAATGTCGCGCGGCAGGCCGACCATGTAGTTGCGCAAGAGATAGATCGCGAGCGGAA
>CAKZXZ010000027.1 GCA_937883775.1 uncultured Paracoccaceae bacterium | reverse complement strand
GGCTTGCCATTGGGCTGGATGATCTTCTCGCCTGCAAAGAACGGCAGGTCTTCGCGATAGGAGCTGTCATCCAGAATGTTGAACGTCATCGGCAGCTTGTGCTTCACGCCGATGGCATAGTCGTCATCACCATGGCTGGGCGCGGTGTGCACAAAGCCGGTGCCCGCGTCGTCGGTCACGTGATCGCCAGGCAACAAAGGCACGTCGAAATCCCACTCGCCATCGGCCCCTTCGGCCGCGCGGAAGGGGTGGGCACAGGTCAGGCCTGCCAACTCAGCGGCGGACACTGTGTCGAGACGCCGATACATAGACGGCTCCAGACGCGCGGCCCCCAAAGCGTCCTCGGCCAGTTCATCGGCCAGGATATAGCGATCCCCGATGGTCGCCCAGCATTCCTGCGGCCGCCCCGTCACCTCGTACAGCCCATAAGAAATCTCGGGCCCGAAACAGATGGCGCGGTTCTGCGGGATCGTCCAAGGGGTTGTCGTCCAGATTACGACCTGGGTCTTCGCTTTTTGAAAAATATCCACATCCGACGCCACAACCGGGAACTTCACCCAGATCGCGTCGGTCTGACGGTCGTGGTACTCGACCTCGGCCTCGGCCAGCGCTGTCTTCTCAACCGGAGACCACATAACGGGTTTCGACCCCTGATAGAGCACACCGCTCATCAGGAAGTTCTGGAACTCCTCGGCAATCACACGCTCCGCGTGGAAATCCATCGTGAGGTAGGGCTTGGACCATTTGCCGGTCACACCCAGACGCTTGAATTCATCGCGCTGGATGTCGATCCATCCGGCGGCGAAATCACGGCATTCCTTGCGGAATTCCACAACCGGCACCGCATCCTTGTCGCGGCCTTTCTGGCGGTATTTCTCTTCGATCTTCCACTCGATGGGCAGGCCGTGACAATCCCAACCGGGGATATAGCGTGCATCCTTGCCCATCATCTGTTGGGAGCGCACGACCATATCCTTGAGGATCTTGTTCAGCGCGTGTCCGATATGCAGATGGCCATTCGCATACGGAGGACCGTCATGCAGCGTAAACGGCGCACGACCAGATGCTTTCTCGCGTAGCTTGTCGTAGATGCCGATCTTGGCCCAACGCTCCAGCCATTCAGGCTCGCGCTTGGGCAGTCCCGCGCGCATCGGGAAATCGGTTTTCGGCAGGTTCAACGTGTCTTTGTAGTCGGGCGTCTCGGCGGCCATGTCAGGCGTCCTTTAACGTAGATATATCGGGGGAAAACGAATGCGGCGCGAGGTCTCGAACGCCTGAAGCCCGGCGGCTCAATGGATCAGAGCGCCGGGGATATAATTCGTATAATGATCTGCATCAGCTTCATGTTGCTGCCGCTTATAGGCCCGCGCCCCAGCGGCGTAAAGCGCCGCTTTGACGCTTAGTCGGCGTTTACGTGATCCCACACTTTCGAGATCACAACCGACCCTTCACCAACGGCGCTGGCGACCCGTTTGACCGATCCTGCGCGAACGTCGCCAACCGCGAAAATCCCCGGATGCGAGGTCTCATAGGATGAGGAAACGCCCACCGACGCACCTGTCTTCACAAAGCCCTTGTCGTCCAGCTCCACAAGCCCGGACAGCCAATCCGTATTGGGCGCGGCCCCTACCATCACAAACACCGCGCGGGACGCGATATCCCAATCCTGCCCGCTGGCTTTGTCGCGAATGGTCACGCAATCCAAATGGTCCTCACCATGCAGGGCTTTCATCTCGGTCTGATAGTGGATGGTGATGCGGGCATCCGCCTCAAGCCGGGACAACAGGTAATCCGACATAGACGCGGCAAGGGAGGGGCCACGCACCAGCACGTGCACGTGTTTGGCGGTGCGACTGAGGAACATCGCCGCCTGTCCGGCAGAATTGCCGCCGCCGATGACGACAACTTCGGTGTCGCGACAATAACGCGCCTCTACGTCCGTTGCGGCATAGTAGACGCCGACCCCTTCAAGCGCTTCAAGATTATCGAGCGGTAGCCGCCGGTATTGCACACCCGTTGCAACGATCACAGCTTTGGCACAGATGATGTCGCCGCGCTCAAGGGTAACGCAAAAGACACCGTCTTCGCGTTGTTCGAGCTTGGCCGCACGGCGCGGCACGGCAAAGCGTGTGCCGAACTTCATCGCCTGAATTTCCCCACGCCAGACCAGATCAGCGCCGCTGATGCCAGTCGGAAAGCCCATGTAATTTTCGATCCGGCTGGAGGTGCCGGCCTGCCCGCCAATCGTCAGATCTTCCAGGACCAGCGCATGCAACCCTTCGGCCCCGGCATAAACGCCTGCGGCCACGCCGGCAGGTCCACCGCCCACGATGATAACATCGAAAACCTCGTCCTCTGCGATTTCAAGGTCCAGGCCCAGCAGTCTGGCGATGCCGGATGGCGTCGCTTCCTCGACCACCTGGGTCTTGCCGAAGATCACGGCAGGCTGCGCCTCGCCGATGCTGCACTGATGGGCGACGGCCTCGGCCTCGTGCTCATCCAAAGACAGTGATCGGAACGGAATGCGGTTGCGCCCGGCGAAGGCGGCAATCCGGCGAATGTTGCGATCCACTTCGGCACCGATCAGCGTCAGGCTTGCATCCCCGCTTTCCAGCAAACGCCTGCGCCGCGCGGCAAAGACCGTCACGATGATATCGCTCATCTCGGGGATGTCCGACATCAGCCGCAGCATATCCTCACGCGGCACGCAAAGCAGTTTTGACGGGGCCACGACCCGCGCGCCCAGCATTGCGTTGCCGCCATTAAGAAAGCTGATTTCCCCGAAAAACTGCGTCGGTCCAAGGGTGCCATTGCCATAGCGCCCGCCCGTGCGAGAGTCGATGGCCTCAACCTCGCCGCTCAACACATAGTAAAACGTCGTGATCGGCTCCCCAAGCACAGCGATCATGTCACCAGGAGCAAAATCGCGCTCTTCACCAATCCGCTGCATCGCGCGCACATGCGCCTCGTGAAGCGGTGTGCGGATCATCGTCTGCAGATCGGGGGCCATGCGGTCCATGGGGCTATCCTTCTTTTTCAGCGCTACCAAATAGGCCGGTCAAAGCGCGTTTCACCAGGTTCGTCACCGAGGGGCGGCGCATCGCGCGAAAGGGTAGCGGGCGGCAGACCTCCATCGCGGCAACGCCGACACGGGCGGTTAGCGCACCGTTGACGACACCCTCGCCAAACCGGCGGGACACCTTGGCCAGAACGCCGCCTCCGGCCACCGATCCGATCAGATCATCGCCGACGGCCACAGCGCCCGTGGCCACCAGATGGGTCAGCACCGACCGCGTCAGCCGCCAATTGCCCAGCGCGCCGGAGCGCCCGCCATAAATCTCGGCAATGCGGCGGATCATGCGCAGGTTTGCGGTGAGCGCCGCAATCAGGTCGGCCAGTGCCAGCGGAACGATTGCGGTGACGGTCGCGACTTGGCGGGCAGCGGCTTCGATCTCGCGCCGGGCGGCTTTATCCAGCGGGTCGAGCAAATCCGTCTCCACCAGCCCCAACAACCCATCCGCGTCGAAGACATCACCCTGTCTCTCTGCAATCCGTGCGCGGCCCCATTCGGTTTCGGGTCGTGCTTTATAAAGCGCCACGATCTCGCCTGTGACCTTCCGCGCGGCTTTCAGATCGTCTGAGGCCATCGCTTCTTGCGCATCTGCGTGGATGGTGTCGAGCTTTTTGAGCCGCCCGAAGGCGGCCAGTTCCTTGACCGCGATGGCCAACAGGATGACGCAGAAAAAGCCAATCAGGATCAGCGCGGTGAGGCCCAGAACCGGATTGCGTTCTAAAAGGCCCATCACGAAATCATACGCAGTCACCGAGGCCACAAACCCCATCAACGCCACAAGGGCCGACCAGAACCATCGCGCTAGACGCGAGGGTTTGCGCGCCGCCAGCGCAGCCATCGTCTGCATCGCCTGCCCGGTTGGTGCTGGCGCCGCGAGGTCGGGAACGGGGGGCGCTGCGGCAGGTTCTGCCACCTCTGCATCGTCAAGGTCGATCAGGACCGGGCCATCTTTGCATGTGCTCATCTTAGCCGATCCCCGATCAAAAACTCTGCCGCCTTGTCCAAACGGATATGGGGCGGCCCCTCCCCCGGTTTCAACGTGAGCCGCGCAGG
>CAKZXZ010000026.1 GCA_937883775.1 uncultured Paracoccaceae bacterium | reverse complement strand
GCTGTTGACCAAAGGCACCGTGGGCATCGGCGCGCTTGTTGCCGTTGGTCTGTGGTTGGCTGCATCCTTCTACACGGTGCGCCCGGAAGAACAGTCTGTCGAATTGTTCCTCGGTGAGTTTTCCGCAATCGGAAATCCCGGTCTGAACTTCGCGCCGTGGCCCGTTGTGACAGCCGAAGTGATCCCGGTCACGCGAGAGCAGATCGAAGACATCGGCACCGGCAACCGGGGCGGCGATGCTGGTCTGATGCTGACGGGTGACGAGAACATCGTCGACATCGACTTCCAGGTCGTCTGGAACATCAATGACCCGGCGAAGTTCCTGTTTAACCTTGCCGATCCGCGCCCGACGATCCGTGCGACCTCTGAATCGGCGATGCGTGAGATCATCGCGCAGTCGAACCTTGCACCGATCCTCAACAGGGATCGTGGTGTCATTGCTGATCGTCTGGACGAGCTGATCCAATCCACGCTCGACAGCTATGACAGCGGCGTCAACATCGTCCGTGTCAACTTCGACAAGGCCGACCCGCCGCAATCCGTGATCGATGCCTTCCGCGACGTGCAAGCTGCTGAACAGGAACGCGACCGCCTGCAAAACGTGGCGGATGCCTACGCAAACCGCGTTCTCGCGGAAGCCCGTGGTGAAGCGGCACAGGTCCTTGAGCAAGCCGAAGGGTATCGCGCGCGTGTCGTGAACGAAGCCCAGGGTGAAGCATCGCGCTTCTCGGCTGTTTTGACCGAGTACCTTCAGGCGCCCGAAGTGACCCGCAAGCGTCTCTATCTTGAGACGATGGAACAGGTGCTGGGCCGCGTCGACAAGATCATTCTGGATGACAATGGCGCCGGTGGCAGCCAAGGCGTCGTGCCGTATCTGCCGCTCAATGAGTTGCGCAACAATCGTGCAGCTCCGGCCGCAAGTGCCACAACGACAACCGGAACCGGAGGAACCAACTGATGAAGAAATCTACATTCCTTCTGCCCATCGTGGTCTTGGCTATCGCCGGTGTGCTGTCCTCGATCTTTATCGTGGACGAGCGTGAAAAGGCTCTGGTTCTGCAATTCGGACGTGTCGTTGACATCAAAGAAGACCCTGGTCTGGCCTTTAAAATCCCGCTGATCCAAGAGGTTGTCCGCTACGACGACCGGATTCTGTCGCGCGATGTGGACCCGCTCGAAGTGACGCCGCTGGATGATCGCCGTCTTGTTGTTGACGCCTTCGCGCGCTATCGCATCGTCGACGTGAACCGCTTCCGTCAGGCTGTTGGTGTGGGTGGTCTGGCCACCGCCGAAAGCCGCCTCGACAGCATCTTGCGTGCGGAAACGCGGGAAATCCTTGGTTCGGTCAGCTCCAACGACATCCTGAGCTCGGACCGGGCTGCGCTGATGCTGCGGATCCGCAACAACGCGATTGCCGAAGCCCGCGCGCTGGGTCTTGAGATCATCGACGTGCGTCTCAAGCGGACGGATCTGCCCGAGGAAAACCTTGACGCGACGTTTGAACGGATGCGTGCTGAGCGTGAACGCGAAGCGACCGATGAACGCGCCCGTGGTAACGAAGCGGCGCTGCGCGTTCGTGCGCAAGCCGACCGGACCGTGGTCGAACTGGTCTCTGACGCCAATCGTCAGTCCGAGATCATTCGCGGTGAAGCCGACGCCGAGCGGAACAACATCTTCGCCTCCGCGTTCAGCGCCGATCCGGAGTTCTTCGAGTTCTACCGTTCGATGACCGCTTATCAGCGCTCGTTGCAGGGTGGAAACTCGACGTTGGTTCTGTCGCCCGACAGTGACTTCTTCAACTATCTGAAGTCCGATGAACTGACGCCGCAGTAACGCGATGTTTGAAACGATCATCCTGGCCATTGGCCTGGTCTTGATAATCGAGGGGCTGGTGTACGCACTGGCCCCTTCGCTTATTGAACAGATGCTTGCCGCCCTTCGCGACATCCCGCCAGAGGCGCGCCGCCTGATGGGTCTGCTCGCTATCGTCACCGGGCTTGCCCTTGTCTGGCTCGCCCGATCCGCGCTTTAAAACGATCGGCACAAAGGAAGATGCCCATGACCTCTGACACTACCGGCATTCCCGGGGCGAAAATCGGTCACGGCCATCTTAGGGTCGCCGATCTGAAACGTGCGGTAGCTTTTTACCGAGACGTCATCGGGATGCGCGTTGTGCTCCAACGCGGCGATCAAGTGGCCTTCTTGTCCTTTGATGACTACCACCACCATCTTGGTCTCAATACGTGGAACAGCAAAGGCGGCACGCCGCCACCCAAGGGCCATACCGGCCTTTTTCACCTTGCCTTGCTTTTCCCGGATCGCGCCACGCTCGGCCAGGCGATTGATCGCGTCCAGAAGGCAGGTCACACACTAACAGGTGCGGCCGATCATGGTGTCAGTGAAGCCGTCTATCTGAACGATCCCGACGGCAATGGGTTGGAACTTTATTGCGACCGACCCCTGTCCGAGTGGGAGATCGAGGCCGACGGTACGCTCAAGTTGGTCAACGACCCGCTTGATGTCGATACCCTTGTCGCGGACGGCCGCGCTGCGTCGTAAATTCGGAAGCATGCCCCATGCTGTCTATGACCAAGCTACCCAGTGCGCTGCCCCTTGAAGGGATCGAAGCCGGGCAAGGCCCTGTGCTTGTGCTACTGCATGGCGCCGGCGTGGACTTGGACCTCTGGGCGCCGCAAATGCCAGACTTCAGCGCCCGGCATCGCGTGATTGCCTTGAACC
>CAKZXZ010000025.1 GCA_937883775.1 uncultured Paracoccaceae bacterium | reverse complement strand
CCCCCGACCGCTCAGCAGTTCGGAATATTCACCGCCAAGCCACCCAGAGCCGTTTCTTTATACTTCTCACTCATGTCCTCGCCCGTCTGGCGCATGGTTTCAATCGCGGCATCCAGTGGCACGAAATGCGTCCCGTCTCCGCGCAAGGCCAGCGATGCGGCAGAAACTGCCTTGATCGCACCCAGCCCGTTGCGTTCAATACAAGGCACCTGCACCAGCCCTTTGACCGGATCGCAGGTCATGCCCAGATGATGCTCCAACGCGATCTCTGCGGCGTTCTCCACTTGCTGGGGCGTTCCGCCCATCACCGCACAAAGCCCCGCCGCTGCCATCGCTGCCGCCGATCCGACTTCGGCCTGACACCCGCATTCCGCGCCCGAGATCGACGCGTTGTGTTTGACCAATCCGCCAATCGCGGCCGCAGTCAGCAGAAATTCCCCAACCCGCGAGGGCGCAGCACCTGGGACGTGATCTAGCCAATAGCGGATCGTGGCAGGCACCACGCCCGCCGCGCCGTTGGTGGGGGCGGTGACAACCTGACCGCCGGCTGCGTTTTCCTCGTTCACGGCCATCGCATAGACACTGATCCAGTCGTTGATCGTATGCGGCGCGCTCAGATTCATGCCCCGTTCGGCCAATAGCGCCTCATGGATACCGCGCGCACGGCGTTTGACGGATAGGCCGCCGGGCAAAATACCATCCCGCTCAAGGCCGCGCTGAATGCAGTCGTTCATCACTTGCCAAAGCCGTCCGATGCCGTCCTCTAGCGCTGCGACGCCCATCCGCGACAGCTCATTGGCGCGCTTCATCTCAGCAATGCTTTTGCCCGACAGCGTCGCCATTTCAAGCATTTCGGCGGCAGAATGAAACGGATATGGCACGGGCGGCCCATCGTTGGTGTTCGCGCTCGAGGCCAGCTCATCGGCAGTCATCACAAAGCCGCCGCCCACTGAATAATAGGTCTCAGAGACGACCACATCCCCCTGTGCATCGCGGCCCTTCAGGATCAATCCATTGGCATGGCCGGGCAGGGATGGGCCGAAGTCGAATTCAAGATCGTTCTTGGGATCGAATGTCAAAACACCCAGCCCCTCGGGCAAAACGGTCTTCTCTGTTTGCAGCCGCGTCAGTTCGGCTTCGGCTTTGTCCAGATCGTAAGTGTCGGGCAGGAATCCAGCCAGCCCCAGCATCACCGCGCGGTCTGTTGCGTGGCCAATGCCTGTAAAGGCCAATGACCCATGCAGGGACCCAGCGACGCCCGCCACCTGAAAGGGCTGCGCACGCAGCAGATCAAGGAACCGCGCGGCAGCCACCATTGGCCCCATTGTGTGAGAAGAGGACGGGCCAACGCCCACCTTGAACATCTCGAATACGGACAAAAACATCGCAACTCTCCCTGCCTTAGTTGGCAATATAGAATTGCTTGATGAGATGTCGCAGCCTGAAAGCGACGCAACGCCTGTCACAAACGCGCACATTTTAGCGGCTTTCCCTCTCGCACCCCGCGCATGACCGCCCTATAGTCGCGTAAATTATAACCGGAGTGCTGCCCCATGTCCGCCGATCTGTCGCCGATCGACAAAGCCAAGTTTGTCGCTGCCAAGCGGGCCTGCGACTTTGTCGAAGACGGCATGCGCGTGGGGCTTGGCACCGGGTCAACTGCAGCTTGGATGGTGCGTTGTCTGGGCGAAATGGTGCGCGAGGATGGCTTAAACATCCAAGGTGTGCCCACCTCTAGCCGCACCGCTGATCTGGCGCGCGAAGTGGGGATCAAGGTGATCTCGCTCGACGAGGCGAAATGGCTGGACCTGACCATTGACGGGGCCGACGAATACGATGCCAATCTCAACCTGATAAAAGGGGGTGGCGGTGCGTTGCTGCAAGAAAAGATCGTGGCCACAGCTAGCGATCAGATGGTCGTGATCGCCGATATCGGCAAGCAGGTCGATGCGCTGGGCACCTTTCCGTTGCCTGTCGAAGTGATCCCCTTTGGCTGGCAAACCACAAAAGCGCTGGTTGAGGAAACGCTCATCGGGCTCGACGTCTTGGGCCAGACCACAACGCTGCGCATGAACGGCGATGCGCCCTACATCACCGATGAGGGCAACCACATTCTTGATCTGCATTTGCACCGGATCAACAACGCCCGACAGCTAAGCCTTGTGATGAACCAGATCCCCGGCGTGGTTGAAAACGGCCTTTTTATCGATATTTGCGATGCGGTCGTGGTGGGCCACGGCGATGGGCGTGTTGAAGTGCGCGACATCAATGCAGGCACCGTCGAAGAAGAAAAAATCGACTTTCTGGAAAGCGAAAACCTGTTTTCCGATCTGACTGACTAAAG
Source organism: uncultured Paracoccaceae bacterium (assembly GCA_937883775.1). Classification (GTDB taxonomy): domain Bacteria; phylum Pseudomonadota; class Alphaproteobacteria; order Rhodobacterales; family Rhodobacteraceae; genus JAHTBL01. The sequence goes on along the minus strand of CAKZXZ010000025.1, from coordinate 1,722 downwards.
GAAGAACTCCATGGCTTTTGATTACGACCTCTTCGTCATTGGTGGCGGTTCTGGCGGTGTGCGTGCCGCCCGCGTTGCAGCGATGGAGACCGGCGCCAAGGTCGCTCTGGCTGAAGAGGACCGCATGGGCGGCACTTGCGTCATCCGCGGCTGCGTTCCCAAAAAGCTGATGGTCTTTGCATCGACTTATCGCAACATGTTCGAGGATGCGCGTAGCTACGGCTGGGAGCTTCAGGACGGCGCGTTTCATTGGCCGAAGTTTCAAAAGCACATGGCGTCCGAGTTGGATCGCCTGGAAGAGATTTATCGCAATCTGCTCAAGAATGCGAATGTCGAAACCTTCGACGCCCGCGCGACGCTGCTTGATGCGCACACCGTGAAATTGTCGACCGGAGAGTCGAAAACGGCCAAGCATATCCTGATTGCCACTGGCGGGCGTCCGCAATTGCCCGGCATTCCCAATGATGATCTGGGCATCACCTCGAACGACATCTTTCATCTTGAGCAAATGCCGAAGTCCATGCTGATCGTTGGCGGCGGGTACATCGCCTGCGAATTTGCCGGGATCATGAACGGGCTGGGCACGCAGGTCACACAGTACTACCGCGGTGCGCAAATCCTGCGAGGTTTTGATGACGAGGCCCGCGGTATGATCGCCGATCAGATGCGCGAGCGGGGTGTGTCGCTGCACACCGGCACGAATGTGCTTGAGATGGAGAAGCGCGACGGCGGCATATGGGTGAAATCGACCACCGGGCAAGAAAATGTCTTCGATCAGGTCATGTTCGCCACCGGACGGTCCCCCAATACCGATGCGCTGGGCTGTGAGGATGTCGGTGTCGAGCTGGGCCGCCGCGGGGAAGTCATCGTGGATGACTATAGCCAAACGAAAGTGCCGTCGATCTACGCGATCGGCGATGTGACCAATCGCGTGCAACTGACGCCCGTGGCCATCCGCGAAGGCATGGCCTTTGTCGAGACGGTCTTCAAAGGCAACCCGACCAAGCCCGATCACGAACTGATCCCGTCCGCAATCTTCACCCAGCCCGAGATGGGCACCATCGGCCTGACCGAAGAAGAAGCCCGCGACCGCGAACCCATCGAAGTCTACTGTACATCGTTCCGGCCCATGCAAACCGCCTTTGCCGGACGTCCTGACAGGGTTTTGATGAAGCTGGTGGTAAGCCAGAAAACCCGTGTTGTTCTGGGCTGCCATATTGTTTCGGATCACGCGGGCGAGATGATCCAACTTGCTGGTGTTGCCGTAAAATTAGGCGCAACCAAGGAACAGTTCGACCAGACATGTGCGGTTCACCCCACGATTTCTGAAGAACTTGTGACGATGAAAACTCCGATGCGCACGGCTTGAATTCCGTGCAATGACACACAGTTATCAATCCATACTCTGAGCGAGAGGGGAATTAACCTAAAATGGCTGGAAATAACGGCGGCCCATGGGGCGGCGGCGGTGGCAACCGCGGCGGCGATGACGACCGCAACAAAGGAAATAACGGGGGTGGGCGCAAGCCCGGCGGCGAGGGTCCGCAGATTCCCGAGATCGACGAGATCATGAAGAAGGGTCAAGAGCAGCTGCGCGTCCTGATGGGCGGTCGCGGTGGCGATGGCCGCAATGGCTCGGGCGGCGGCGGTGCAGGGGGCGGTGGCCCGCTGTTGACCAAAGGCACCGTGGGCATCGGCGCGCTTGTTGCCGTTGGTCTGTGG
>CAKZXZ010000024.1 GCA_937883775.1 uncultured Paracoccaceae bacterium | reverse complement strand
CCCCCGCCAAGGCGCCCTGACCGATCCGGTCCCCGAAGGCCCGCCGTCCAGCCAGATGCGCGACATCTGGCACCAGTTCCGTAAACACCGCGGAGCATTGTTCGGCGGCGGCTTCCTGATCTTCATCACGCTCGTTGTGCTGGTCGGGCCTTATGTCTGGCCGTTCGATCCGCAGCAGCTTGATATCCGCAACAAGGACCTGCGCCCGATCTATGTCGCGCTTTGGGATGGCGATGCGAAGGTCGCGTGGATCCATCCGTTTGGCACCGACAATCTGGGCCGCGATATCATGGCCAACATGATCTCGGGGGGGCGGGCGTCCATGGCGGTGGGGTGGACGGCGATGCTGCTGTCGCTCATCATCGGGACCGCGATTGGCGTCATTTCCGGATATTTCCGGGCACTGGACGGCTTCCTGATGCGGTTCACCGATCTGGTGCTGTCACTGCCGATTCTGCCCTTGCTGCTGGTCGCCGTGACCCTGTTCCGCCAACCGCTGCGCGCCAATTTCGGGCCCGAGACCGGCATGTTCATCCTGATCGTGACCGTCATTGGCCTGACAAGCTGGATGAACACCGCCCGGATCGTACGCGGTGAAATCCTTGCGTTGAAAGAGCGCGAGTTCGTCCTCGCCGCCCGCTCTATCGGCACAAGGCCCTTCACGATCATCCGCCGCCACCTGCTGCCCAATGTGGTCTCGCCGATCATGGTGTCTGCCACGCTGGGCCTTGCGACAGCAATCATCACCGAAAGCGCGCTTTCGTTCCTCGGCGTCGGCTTCCCGTCAGACTTCCCCACTTGGGGCAAAATCCTGTCCGATAGCGTGCCCCGTATGGCCGAATTCCCGGAACGCGTGATGCTGCCGGGTCTCGCGATCTCGCTCACAGTGCTATCCGTCAACTACCTCGGCGACGGCCTGCGCGACGCGCTTGATCCACGCATTCGCGGACGATAAGCCAAAAAGACGAAGGGCACCCATACGCGGCGCCCTTCTTTCGCTTTTTCCAAATATCCTCGCCGAAGGCGGCCCAAACAATGGCCGCCTACTCCATCGATTTTCTGACGCGCTGGACCATCCACCAGACCAGCAAGATCACCACCGGCGTCGCAATCGCAGTCATCACCAGTTTTGACAGACCTGCCGCATCGCCAAAAGGTTCGGCCATGTTGATGACCAGATTGACCGCATAATAGCTGATCGCGACAACCGACAATCCTTCAACCGTCTTTTGCAGGCGCAGCTGCAAATCAGCGCGCTTGTCCATGCTTTCCAACAGTTTCTGGTTCTGGGCCGAGCGTTCCACATCCACCCGTGTGCGCAGCAGATCACCAGCACGGATGGCCCGGTCCGACATCGCCGCCAAGCGCCGCTCGGTCGCCTTCACAGTCCGCATCGCCGGATCAAAGCGGCGCATCATGAATTCGGCAAAGGTCTGGCGGCCCTGAAATCGCTCTTCGCGCAGCACGTCGATGCGCTGGTTCACAATCGCCTCATAGGCGCCAGTCGCGCCAAAGCGAAACGATGTCTGCGCCATGATATTCTCAAGCTCGGCCGAAATGCCGAGCAGGCTTTTGAGCGTGTCCTCTGCAAGCGCGCCATTGCCGGTCATGTTGCCGACCAGATCGGTCAGCTCTGCATCCATTTCGTTCAGGCGCTTGCCCATCTCGCGGACGCGTGCCAGCCCCAGCATCGAAAAGGATTTGTAGGTTTCGATCTCGCACAGGCGCTGCACGATCCGCCCGACGCGGCGGGCGCCGGTATCATCGGCGACAAAGACGGCAAACCGCAGATGGCCCGCAGGATCAATGCGGAAATCGCCGGCAATGGTTGCCGTGTTATCCAGCACATGACTGCATGCCAGGCTTTCGGGCACAAACCAATCGCTGATCAGCGTCTCAATCTCGTTCGCCGAGGGTCGGTTATCAACACGGATCAAGGCCGAGGTGATCCGGTTACCGGGCGCCATGGCCAACCAGTCTTCCGGAAACACTTCAAAATCATGAGGGTCAAACGCCCGGCTCCCCAATCCTTCGGAGAAGGCGGTGTATGTGACAAACTCGGTATGTTGTTCCCACTTCAGCGTATGGCGACCGATCTTGCCGAAATAATGCGTGGCACCGGGCTGGGGATGGGGCGCGCCGTAGCGGTCCAGCAATGCGATCAGATGGTCCAGATCTGCCTGTCTGTCTCGCGCGGCAGCGTCCTTGGGCTGCTTGATCGCAAGATAAGCCGCCGTGCAGGGCGCCTCTAGCGATGGAAACGGCCGGGCATGCAGCTCGTTGGCAAGCGCATAGCGCAAGGGGTGATCTTCAAGGGGCATTGTGATGGGTCGCGTTTGGTTCATAGGGCTTTAGGTAGACACGACAGACCGTTTGTAAACAAGGAAATGTCAATTATATCACAATATTACAGGATACTTTCGTATGCCGAAAAGACAAACGCCCCACCGGATGGCGGGGCGTTTGCATCTGTGAAACTGCGGATCGATCAGTCGATCTTGGGCAAGAGCGCATCCAGCGACGCTTTCGCATCCCCATAGAACATCCGCGTGTTGTCCTTGAAGAAAAGCGGGTTTTCGATGCCCGAATACCCGGTACCTTGGCCACGCTTGGACACGAAAACCTGCTTGGCCTTCCAGCATTCCAGCACCGGCATACCGGCGATGGGGCTGTTGGGATCGTCTTGTGCGGCCGGGTTCACGATGTCGTTGGAGCCGATCACGATGGCGACGTCCGTATCGGGGAAGTCCTCGTTGATCTCGTCCATCTCCATGACGATGTCGTAGGGCACTTTGGCCTCCGCCAACAGCACGTTCATGTGGCCGGGCAGACGCCCTGCGACCGGGTGGATCGCAAAGCGGACGTTCTTGCCCTTCGCGCGCAGCTTGCGGACCAGTTCAGAGACCGCTTGCTGGGCTTGCGCCACAGCCATCCCGTAACCCGGAATGATGATGACGCTGTCTGCCTCATTCAGCGCATTGGCCACACCGTCGGCGTCGATGGCGACCTGTTCGCCCTCGACAGCCATCTGCTCACCAGCCGCGGCACCGCCCCATCCACCAAGGATCACGCTCATGAACGACCGGTTCATCGCCTTACACATGATGTAGGACAGGATCGCACCGGAGGAACCAACCAGCGCGCCGACTACGATCAGCAGGTCATTGCCAAGCGAGAAGCCGATGGCCGCTGCAGCCCAACCGGAATAGCTGTTCAGCATCGACACAACGACGGGCATGTCCGCGCCACCGATGCCCATAATCAGGTGATAGCCAATAAACAGTGCCAGAAGTGTCAGCAGCACAAGCGTCCAGCTGCCCGAGCCGCCCAGATACATCGCCAGCAGGATCACCGATCCGACCGCCGCCGCCGCGTTCAGCGCGTGACCGCCGGGCAATTGGTTGGCACCGGTGTCGACCTTGAAAGGCAACATCGACGATCCGCCCGCCAGCTTGGCGTACGCAATGACCGAGCCGGTGAAGGTCACGGCACCGATCCAAATGCCCAGCACCAGCTCGACCCGCAGAATGCCAATCTCGACCGAGGATTTCTTGGCGATCAGCTGGCCGAAGGTGGACAGGCCGTCATAAGCCTCTTTCGGCAGGCCGATGGCGGTGATGCCATCGTCGCCGACGGCCCCCAGAACCAGATCCTGCGCCGCATAGATATCGCCGATATAGTTAATCATGATGTCCGCGTTAAAGCCCACGAACACAGCGGCCAGCCCCACAAGGCTGTGCATGATGGCGACCAATTCGGGCATCTGTGTCATCTCGACCTTGGTGGCCAGTTGATAGCCCACAGCCGCCCCGCCTGCGATCAATACAAGCGAGATGAACCACATGCCCGAGCCTGGCCCGACAATCGTCGCCAGGACAGCGATTGCCATGCCGACGATGCCATACCAGACCGCGCGTTTCGCGCTTTCCTGCCCCGAAAGGCCGCCCAGCGAGAGGATGAAAAGAATGCCTGCGACCACATAGGCCGCGATGGTGAATGCGTTTTCCATGACCCCTGCCCCTTAAGATTTCTGGAACATGGCGAGCATGCGCCGTGTCACAAGGAAGCCACCAAAGATGTTGACGGCGGCCATGAAAATACCAAGTGCGCCCAGCACCGAGATTAGCAAACTCGACGATCCGATCTGGATCAGCGCGCCCAGAATGATGATTGACGAGATCGCGTTCGTAACGGCCATCAGCGGTGTGTGCAGCGAGTGTGCCACATTCCAGATCACCTGGAAGCCGATGAAAACCGACAGCACGAACACGATGAAATGCTGCATGAAGCTGGCCGGCATGCCCGGGATCAGGCCAACACCCAGAACAAGGGCCGCCCCAACACCAAGCAAAACCACCTGATTTTGCGTCTGCTTTTTGAAGGCAGCCGTTTCCTGTTCGCGCTTTTCCTCGGGTGTCAGCTCTTTGGGGGCTTCTTTCTTCTGCACCGCAATCGCCTGAACTTTCGGCGGGGGCGGCGGGAAGGTAACGTCGCCTTCAAAGGTAATCGTCGCACCACGGATCACGTCATCTTCCATGTCGTGAACAACCGCACCGTCTTTTTCGGGCGTCAGGTCGGCCATCATATGACGGATGTTCGTCGAATAAAGCGTCGAGGATTGCGCGGCCATCCGGCTGGGGAAATCGGTGTAGCCGATGATCGTCACACCGTTATCGGTGACGACCTTCTCGTCCATCTTGGTCAATTCGCAGTTGCCGCCACGCTCGGCCGCAAGGTCCACGATAACCGAGCCCGGCTTCATCATTTCGACCATGTCTTTGGTCCAAAGGATCGGCGCCGCGCGGTTCGGGATCAAAGCGGTTGTGATGACGATATCAATATCTGGCGCAATCTCGCGAAACTTCTCAAGCTGCTTGGCCTGGAATTCGGGGCTGGAGGGCGGCGCGTACCCGCCCGTCTCGGCACCATCAGGCAATTCGCTGTCTTCAAACTCAAGGAAGACGAACTCGGCCCCCATCGATTCGATCTGTTCGGCCACTTCGGGGCGCACATCGAAGGCATAGGTGATCGCGCCCAGCGACGTGGACGTACCAATCGCAGCCAAACCAGCAACACCGGCACCAACAACCAGAACCTTCGCAGGCGGCACCTTACCGGCAGCCGTCACCTGACCGGTGAAGAAACGACCAAAGTTGTTACCGGCCTCGATCACAGCGCGGTATCCCGCGATATTGGCCATCGAGGACAGCGCATCCATCTTCTGCGCACGGCTGATACGCGGCACCATATCCATCGCGATGACGTTGGCGCCCTTCTTGCTGGCCGCCTCCATCAGCGCTTCATTCGAGCCGGGATAGAAGAACGAAATCAGGGTCTTACCCTTGGTCAGGCGTTTGACCTCGGTGTCATTGGGTGGGCGCACCTTGGCAATCACGTCAACCGATTTCCACAGTGCTGCGGCACCTTTGATAACCTCGACACCTGCATCTTTATAGGCGGCGTCGGAAAAACCTGCTTTGGCCCCTGCTCCGGCTTCAACGAAGCATTCATGGCCCAACTTTTGCAGCTGGCGTGCCGAGTCCGGGGTCATCGCAACGCGCGCCTCGCCCTCGAACACTTCCGTGGGTGTTCCGATTTTCACTGTCCATATCCCCCTTCAGAAGATCTTGATTTCGCGATGATGGCGCGATTTCAGGATTTGTCGTTTACCCAATGGCGGGTACAGGTTCAACTGACCTTTGCATTTGTTGCGCTAACAGCGGCGAATTATCTCAAATCCAACGCCGGGTTTTCTCGGTATAGCGATGAAAAGCCACGCCAAATTTCGACCGCAAGCGGCGTTCTTCATCCAGAATGAAGCGCTTTTCGATCCACCAGACAAAGATCGGCACCAGCGGCAGGCACAACACCGCATCCCAGCGCAAGATAAAGCCTGTCAGGATCAACGCATCCGCCAGATAAATCGGGTTGCGTGACTTGGCAAAAATCCCCGACGTCATCAGGGCGCTGGCCTCTTGATGCGGAATGATCGTGGTCTTCCACTTGCGAAACTCGACCACCGCCATCGCAATCAAAACAACTCCGCCGCCGATCAACAGACCGCCCAGAAGGTCGGTGACAGGATGTTTCAGGCTCAACACAGGGTAATACTGTGATTGCGCCCAAGCCGCAGCAAGACACAACAAAAGCCAAACCGGCGGGATATCGATCATTTTCATACCGCATTTGCCCTGATCTGCCCTGCGCACGCAAGAGCCAGACGCCCGTTGAACTGACCGTAAATTAAGGTAGAAACCACCAGACGCCTTCGTTGACGGAAGAACAGCCCCATGACCTCGCGTGCGCCCTTGTCAGCCTTTGCAAACCGTGCCCCCTACGTGGTCGCGGTACTGCTGATCTTTGTTCTGGTCGGCTGGCACGGGCAATTCATCAGCGTGGGGATGATCTCGCATTTCGATGAGTACTACACTTTCGAGCGCAGCGTGAGCTTTGCCCGGATGGAGGATTGGTGGGCCGTCTACAGCCGCAATGAACCAACCCTCAAGAAACCGCCCCTGCAATACTGGATGATCGCCGGGTTGATGGAGCTTGGTGTGTCAGACGTGATCGCCTTGCGCGCGCCATCCTTGCTGTTTGCAGGCCTGACCCTGTGCGCAACCGGGCTTTTGGCGCGCATCGTGCTGCCGCAACACCCCTGGGCCGTTGCCAGTGCCGTGCTGATCGTGGCCAGCTCGCAAAGCTTCTGGAGCAATGCAACCTCGGCGATGCTGGATCAGGGGGCTGCGTTCTTTGTCACGCTGGGGCTGGTCACGATGCTGCTTGCATTTGAACGGCCCCGGCTGTGGCCTCTGTTTGCGTTTGTCGTCTTTCTGGGAGGCCTGCAAAAAGGCCCCGTCGCCTTGGGGTTTCTTCTTTTTGCGGTGCTCGCCCTAGCTGTCACCGCCAAATTGCAGGACGTGCCCTTGCGCGTCCGCTTGCGCAATCGGTGGTTTCTGGGATCGCTCTTTCTGGCTTTGGTGCTGGCCTTCTCGTGGCAGCTTTTACAGGACTGGCGGTTTGCACAAGACGACGCCATTGGCGGCAGTGTCGAAAAAGAGATGATAAACCGGTTCGTGCCTTCAGTGGGCGACGAGGCCGCGCGCACATGGACCACCATCCGCTGGCTCATTCTTGGCAATGAACCGATCCCCCGGCTGATCGGGTTTTTGGGGCTGCTTGTGATCCCGTTTTCGTTAAAACGCCCGCTGTTGCTGGGCCTCACCGGCATCGCCTTCATCTTCGTGGTAATTATGTGGATGGCCTCGGGCAACGTCTATGCCCGCTACATGCTGCTACTGACGCCACTTCTGGCTGTTGGGACAGCGGGGCTTTTCGTAACGCTTCTGCGCAAAGACCACTTTGCAGCGCTGGCCGGGATCGCCTTGTCGGTCTGGATCGGCGGGCCGTTTTTCGGCAATGCGCAACTGGGTCTCGAGGCCGCAACGCGCAATGGTGCAACCTTTGATGAGATCCTGCACCCGGTTGGGGCCGCGCTTCAACCGGACGAAATCCTCATCGTCTGCGCCTGGGACCGGCCGATGCGCATCCCGCCGGGTGCCTACACCGTCTATGCTGCCGGCACAGCGCATTTTATCCGGTTGCGTCAGGACAACCTGACCGAGGCGCTAGACGATTGGGGCTATACAGGCGGGCCGCTGCGCGGCGTCTGTTCGCCCAGCGAGATGGCGCAGATCGCAGACAGATTTGACGGGTTCGCAACACAGACCCTGCCCGGCGGATATCTGCATTGGACCGCATCGGGGCTCAAGGCCGGATCTTAAAGGCGCGGCAGCGGGAGCAAACCAGATGCCCACATTCACCGCCCAGATCGCCTGGACCGGCAATCGCGGCACCGGCACTTCCGGCTACCGCGCCTATGATCGGACATGGTCCGTGCAAACGCCCGGCAAGCCGGAGATCCACTGTTCCAACGATCCGGCACTGGGGGGCGATCCGACCCTGCACAATCCCGAAGACATGCTGCTGAACGCGCTGTCGGCCTGCCATATGCTGTGGTTCTTGCACCTGGCCAGCGACGCAGGCCTGATCGTGACCGCCTATACCGACAGCCCCGAAGGCCTCGGCGAAAGCGATCCCTCTGGCGCAGGCCGCTTTCTCAGCGCGACGCTCCAGCCCCGGATCACCCTTGAAAAGGGCACCGAAGCGCAAGCCGACGCGATCCACGCCCGCATCCACGAGGTTTGCTTTATCGCGCGGTCCGTGAATTTCCCCGTCACAATCGACGCGCGTTACACAATCGGCTGATTGTCACAAACCTGTCGCACGCAGCCCCTACCCCTTGGCGCGATACACCATGGGGGATGCTGCTATGACATTCAAAACACTACTCGTTACAACCGCTTTGACCGCGCTGGCCACCACAGCCACCGCAGATGTCTTCAACCGGATTGCCAGCTATCCGGTCTCTGACAATTCCGAGGCCGGTGCCACTGCCGAGACCTCGCCCGAGATCATCTCGGCCACGGCAGACGGCATGACGTTGGTCTATTCCGACAGCCCGCTGGGTGTGATCGGCATGATCGACATCACTGATCCCGCAAACCCCGTGGGCAAAGGCACTATCGCAGTCGATGGCGAGCCGACCGCCGTCTCGGTCATCGGCACGACCGTCTTTGCCGGTGTGAACACCTCCGAAAGCTACACCGCCCCATCGGGCAAGATCGTTTCCATCGACAGCGCCGCGTCCGAGATCACCGGCACCTGTGATCTTGTCGGCCAACCCGACAGCACCGCAACCGCCCCCGATGGGAGCTTCGTTGTGATCGCGATTGAGAATGAGCGTGACGAAGACCTCGGCGATGGCGGCTTGCCTCAAGCCCCCGGTGGCGCAGTGCAGATCATCCCCGTCTCGGATGGCGGGATGGATTGCGCGGGCATCATCACCGCTGACGTCACCGGTCTGGCCAACGTTGCGGGCGACGACCCGGAGCCTGAGTTCGTCGACGTCAACGCCGCAGGCCAGATCGCTGTGACGCTTCAGGAAAACAACCACATCGTTGTTCTGAACGCCGATGGCACCGTCGCCTCACATTTCTCCGCAGGCAGCGTTGATCTGGAAAATGTCGACGTGGATGAGGAACGCGCCCTGACCTTCGACGGCACGCTCACCAATGTCCCCCGCGAACCCGACGCGGTGCAATGGCTCGACACTGACCGCCTTGTGATCGCCAGTGAAGGCGACTGGAAAGGCGGCTCGCGCGGCTTCACAATCTTCAACAAGGACGGCACCGAGCTGTTTGAAAGCGGCCTGCAACTGGAATACGAGGCCGCGATGCTGGGCCACTATCCTGAACGCCGCTCTGGCAACAAAGGGGTCGAGCCCGAGGGGATGGAGATCGGCACCTTCGCCGACGCCACCTACATGTTCATCCTGCTCGAACGCTCCAGCCTCGTCGGTGTCTACCGCGACACCGGTGGTGATCCTGAGTTTGTTCAGGCCCTGCCCTCTGGCGTCGGTCCCGAAGGCGCTGTGGCGATCCCCGAGCGCAACCTCTTCATCACTGCGAACGAGGTCGATCTGATCGAAGACGGCGGCAACCGCGCCCATGTGATGATCTACGAATTGCAGGATGCCGCCCCTGCCTATCCCACGATCCGTTCCGTGATGGACGGCGACCGCCCCATCGGCTGGGGCGCACTGTCTGGGCTGACCGCCCATCCGTCCGAGCCGGGCATCCTCTATGCGGTCAACGACAGCTTTTATGCGATGCAGCCCTCGATCTTCCGGATCGACGCCACGCAAAGCCCCGCTGTCATCACCAACCGCATCCCTGTGACGCGTGGCGGTGCGCCTGCGCAACTGCTGGACCTTGAAGGGATCGCTGCAGATGGTGAGGGCGGCTTCTGGCTCGCCTCTGAAGGACGCACGGATCGGATGATCCCGCACGGGCTTTATCATGTGAACAGCGATGGCGAGATCGAAGAAAGCATTCCCTTCCCCAAGGAACTCCTTGATGTCGAACGGCGCTTCGGCTCCGAAGGTGTGACCCTGATCGACGGCACCCTCTGGATCGCGATCCAGCGCAGTTGGGCCGATGATCCGGAAAGCACCGTCAAGCTCGTCAGCTACAATATCGAGAGCGGCGACTGGGGTGCGGTGCGCTATCCCACAGAACCAGCCGAGACCGGTTGGGTCGGCCTCTCGGAAATAACCGCCCATGATGGCGCGCTCTGGATCGTAGAACGCGACAACCAGATCGGCGCCGCCGCAAAGGTCAAACAGCTCACAAAAGTCAGCCTGGACGGCCTCACTGCCGCCCCCCTCGGCACTGACCTACCGCTCGTCACTAAAGAAGTGATCCGCGACTTCCTCCCCGATCTGCAAGCGCCCAACGGCTATGTCGTCGACAAGATCGAAGGCTTCACCGTCGATACCGCTGGCAACGCCTTTGCCGTCACCGACAATGACGGCGTCGATGACAGCTCGGGCGAGACGCATTTCCTGACGCTCGGCGGGCTCTAAAACAACGAGGGGCGGCGCTCTAAAACCGCCGCCCTTTCTTTTGTCCCTAAATACCGTGGGGGTCTGGGGGTGAAACCCCCAGCGGGGCGACGCGCAAAGCGCGGCGCAAACCTCAGATCAGGCGCTCAATGCCAAAGGCTGCGCGCCCTCTTTCCACGCCCGCACCGCCCGGCCAAACGCCTCAAATAAAGGCCGCGACACTGGATCATTGGCCGCGTTCCACTCCGGATGCCACTGCACCGATAGCGTGAACCCCGGTGCGCCTTCAATATAAATCGCCTCCGGCGTCCCATCGGGTGCATGCCCATCAATCACCACCCGCGCACCCGCATCCTTGATGCCCTGCCCGTGCAGCGTGTTGGTAAACACCTCGCGCGCGCCCATCAGCCGGTGAAAAACGCCACCGTCCGAGAACGTCACCGTGTGACGCAACTCGAACTTTTCTTCCAGCGTGCCATCGGGCGGCATGCGGTGATTGTCACGCCCCGGCAGATCGCGGATCTCCGGATAAAGCGTGCCGCCCATCGCAACATTCACCTCCTGAAAGCCCCGGCAAATCCCTAAAAACGGCTGCCCACGCTCCACCAATGCGCGGATCAGCGGCAAGGCCACGGCATCGCGCGCCTCGTCAAACGCGCCATGCGCATCGGTCGCCTCTTCGCCGTAATGTGCGGGATGCACGTTCGGACGACCGCCGGTAAAGACAAAACCGTCACAGGTTTCCATCAGTTCCTCAACCGACACGAACCGAGGGTCCGCCGGGATCAGCAAAGGCATCGCGCCCGACACGTCCGCCACAGCTTGCGAGTTCATCGTCCCGCCTGCATGAGCCGGATACTCATCGTTAATCAGATATGCGTTGCCGATAATGCCGACGATGGGTCTGTGCATGACTGCCTCTTTCTGGAATGCCTCTAAATTACGACAAGGCATCCCATATAAAAAGGCGCGAAACCGCACACCATTTGGCAGTTTTGTGCGAAAATGCTTAGATTTCCGCGGCCAAACCCGCCGCTTCAATCGCATGCTGCGCTGCCGCTGCGTCATTGTCCGACGTGTCGCCCGTGACCCCCACGGCCCCGATCACATCGCCCTTCTTGTCACGCACCAGCACGCCGCCCGGCACCGGCACGACCTGCCCGCCGTAAACGCCGTTCACCGCGGCCATAAAATACGCTTGCTGTTCAGCCCGCGCCATTTGCGCAGTGCCCGCCATGCCCAACATGATCGCACCATAAGCCTTGCCATGGGCAATCGCGAACCGTCCGGGCGCAGCCTTGTCCTCGCGCTCAAACGCTTTCAGATGCCCACCTGCATCCAGCACGACAATCGACAGGGGTTTCAGGTCCAACTCGCGCCCCTTGGTGAGGGTCGCACGAATGATGCTGCGCGCTTTGCGCAGAGTAATCTCAGCCATATCAGATCCTTATGCGGCGATGTTGATGTTTGATTTTAGCTCAAGACGGCGCGCATGCAGCACCGGCTCGGTATAGCCCGAGGGCTGCTCACGGCCTTTGAACACCAGATCGCAGGCGGCCTGAAACGCAACGCCGTCAAAGCCCGGCGCCATCGCGCGGTAGCTTGGATCATCTGCATTCTGGCGATCCACCACAGCCGCCATCTTGCGCATGCCGTCCATCACCTGCGCCTCGGAAATCACACCGTGATGCAGCCAATTAGCAAGTGCCTGCGCCGAAATGCGACAGGTCGCGCGATCTTCCATCAGCGCCACGTCATGAATGTCGGGCACTTTCGAGCATCCGACCCCGTGGTCCACCCACCGCACCACATAGCCCAGGATGCCCTGTGCGTTGTTCTCGATGTCGGCGGTGATATCCGCCTCCGACAGGTTACGCCCATCCATCACCGGGATCGTTAACAAATCGTTCAGCGTGCCACGCGGCCCGCCCTTGGCAAGCGCATTCTGAACGGCCAGCACATCCACCTTGTGGTAATGCGTGGCATGCAGCGTGGCCGCCGTTGGGCTCGGAACCCAGGCACAATTGGCACCTGCTTTCGGATGACCGATCTTGGCCTCCAGCATCTCGGCCATACGGTTGGGCATCGCCCACATCCCCTTGCCGATCTGCGCGCGGCCCTGCAACCCACAGGCCAGCCCGATATCGACATTGCGGTCCTCGTAAGAGGCAATCCAAGGCGTCGATTTCATCTCGCCTTTCGGCAGCATCGGCCCCGCCTCCATCGAGGTGTGGATCTCATCGCCTGTGCGATCAAGGAACCCCGTGTTGATAAACACGACGCGCGATTTCGCCGCTCGAATGCATTCCTTTAGGTTCACGGATGTGCGCCGTTCCTCATCCATGATCCCCATCTTCACAGTGTTTGCAGGTAGCCCCAATGCAGCCTCAACCCGGCTGAAAATCTCATCCGCAAAGGCCACTTCTTCCGGCCCGTGCATCTTGGGTTTCACAATATAAACAGACCCTTGGACAGAGTTCCTCATTCCCCCATCCTTGCGCAGATCGTGCATCGCGATCAGCACGGTGCACATCGCATCCATCAGCCCTTCGCCCACTTCGCGCCCCTCGGCATCCAGAACGGCAGGGTTGCTCATCAGGTGCCCCACATTGCGCACCAGCATCAGCGCGCGCCCCTTCAGCGCGTCGGGCTGACCACCCGCCGCCGTAAAGCGCAGGTCATCATTCAAGCGCCGCGTGATCGTCTTGCCGCCCTTCTCCAACGTCTCTTCCAGATCGCCTTTCATCAGGCCCAACCAGTTGGAATACGCGTCAACCTTATCGGCAGCATCCACCGCCGCCACGCTGTCTTCGCAATCCATGATGGTCGACATAGCCGATTCCAGACGCACGTCTGCGATACCCGCCGGATCGACCTGCCCGATGCGGTGCGACGGGTCGATGATGATCTGCAAATGCAGCCCGTTCCGGCGCAAGATCACGCCCGACAGGTTCTGGCTGGCATCGGTCTGATAGCCCACATATTGCGAAGGCTCTGCCAATTGCGCCATGCCAGACTTGGTCACAATCTCCAACGCGCCTTCGACCGTATCGAGCCGGATAACATCCGCCCAGGACGCCCCCTCCAGCGGAGCTGCTTCGTCCAGATGCGCCCGCGCCCAAGCGATCACCCGCGCGCCGCGTTCCGCATCATAATCCGCACCGCTCGGCAAATCGCCCAGCGCGTCGGTGCCATAGAGAGCATCATAAAGTGACCCCCACCGTGCATTTGCAGCATTCAGTGCAAAGCGCGCGTTCAGGATCGGCACAACCAGTTGCGGGCCGGGGATCGTCGCAATCTCGGGGTCCACGCCTGTCGTCTCAATGGTGAAATCGGCGCCTTCGGGCACAAGATAGCCAATCTCGCGAAGAAAAGCCTCGTAGGCCGCCGCATCATGTGGCTGTCCGCTCTGCGCGCGATGCCAATCGTCGATCTTGGCCTGAATTTTGGCCCGCTCAACCAGAAGCGCCCGGTTCTTCGGACCCAAATCATTCACGATCCCGGCGAAACCCGCCCAGAAATCAGAAGCCGAGACCTTTGTGCCCGGCAGCGCCTGTGTTTCGATGAAAGTGGCAAGCTCAGTGGCGACGGCAAGCCCGGCGCGCTCAACGCGATTGACCATGGGATCCTCATGAATTGGCATACGGCTGTATACGTTTTAGGGCGCAGGTTTCCGATAGGCAACAAGAGTGCCGATCTACTCACATCAGAAATCTTGCGCGTCAGATTAGTTATTCTTAACTGAATTTCGCTCGCGCCGGCATCTCTCCGAGCAGTATTTCACCTCATCCCAGACTTTTTCCCACTTTTTACGCCATGAAAACGGGCGTTTGCAGGTTTCACAGGTTTTCTGTGGCAGGTTAGATTTCTTGACATTGCGTGGCATGTTCAAAGATCGAGGCTCAGCTGGGTATCGGATTTCTTCGGACGCTTGCCAGAAGATCGGCGTGGGTCGCGATCATTAACGAAATGCCGCGGTCCGTCCTTGCGCGAGGCGTGTTTCTTGACCACGCGCGCAGCCTCGGCGCGAAAGGCATCGCCCCGCCGAACCGCCCAGACCTTTTCGCGGGCTGCTTTGGCGGCAGCCGCAACATCGACAACCGGTTCGGGATAGCCGCGCCCCAGCAGCGCGCCGGCGCCGTCCCATTTCCACGGCTCTTGCAGATACTTATCCGGGATATCGGCCAGTTCGGGCACCCAGCGGCGGGTGAAAATACCGTCGGGATCCTGATCGTGGCCCTGTTTGACCGGGTTATAAATCCGAACCGTATTCATGCCTGTCGTGCCCGATTGCATCTGCGTCTGCGACCAGTGAATCCCCGGCTCGTAATCGGTGAACCGACGCGCCAGAATATGCCCGGTGGCCCGCCAATCGAGCCACAGATGATAGCTCGCCAACGCCATCAACATCGAGCGCATCCGAAAGTTCAGCCAGCCTGTCGCTGTCAGATAGCGCATGCAGGCATCAACAAAGGGAAGACCCGTCTCGCCTGCCTCCCACGCCGCCAAGCGCACCGCATCAGGCTGACGCGGGCGCGTGTTTTCATAGGCTGAATGCAGGCAATGCGTCTCGATCCGCGGCTCATCCTCAAGCTTTTGCATGAAGTGATCGCGCCACGCCAAGCGCGCCTGAAACGACTGCATCGCGCCGGTCCAACCTGCGCGCGTGCCTTTCACTTCGGCTTTGCGCGCCGCCGAGGCCTGCGCCGCCTCGCGCGACGACAGCGTGCCAAATGCCAAATGCGGAGACAGGCGCGAACAGGCCCATTCGCCGTCTAGCGGCGACGACATCGCCTTGCGATAGGTCTGCCCGCGCGTCGTCAGAAACGAGCCCAAAAGCGACAGCGCCTCTTGCCGCCCGCCCCGCTGCCGCTCTGGGCACACATCCTCCAGTCCCAGATCTTTCACAGACGGGATCGCCCCAAGGGCCACATCCAGCGGCGGCACAGCGGTGGGGGCCTCAATTTGCGGCTGGCGCATCGTCTTGTCACGCTGTGCGGCCCAGCCATCACGGGTGGTCAGACGCCGCACAACGCCCGCTTGCTGCGTTTCGCGCCACGGCAAGCCTGCCTCCCGCGCCCAGGCGGCGACGCGCTGGTCGCGGGTGTAGGTCCAGCCATTGCCGGTTTCTTCATGGCTGAGAAGCAGATCGACCCCGTGAGTTTGCGCCATCTCTGCCAGCACCGTAACCGCGTCACCGATCCGCACGACAAGCGGCATGCCCAAAGCGGCCAAATCAGATCGAAGGTCTTGCAAACACTCGGCAACAAACGCCCACTGACGCCCGCTGGCATCAGGCAAAGCCCACAATTCCGGCTCGACAATATAAAGCGGCAGCACCGGGCCGCGCGCGGCCGCCTCTGCCAGCACCGCGTGATCGGTGATCCGCAAATCGCGTTTGAACCAAACCAGAGTCGTCATGACCGTCAGATAAGGCGGTGTTTCACTTTGGCAAAATATCCCGGCCTAAGGCGCTTTATCCCAGCAGCCCGCCACCACCCGGCATGCGGCAGCCATCCATGTCTTCGGTCCGGTAAAAGTCGCGCAGCGTCTTGCCGCGCTCGGCTTTGAAGGGCGCGCCACAGGCCAGATCAGTCATGCGGTCCACGCGAAACATGCGGAAATCCTCGCGCAATTCGCACCAGCCGACACAGGTCCAGACCCCCGCAAAAAACCATTGCCCCAAAGGCCGGATGGCCCGTGTTGTGTGCGCGCCCTCCTTGTCCTGATAGGCAAAGGTCAGGCGGTTTTGCTGATCTACCGCCACCACGATCTGATCCAGACGCGCCCGCGTCGCGTCCTCCATCTGCACGCCTAGCGCGTGGATCGACACTGCGCGCGCCCGGGCGCGGGCCGCGTCGGGCAAGACCGCATCGACCTTCAACAAGGCCTCTTCCGCAGCAGCCGCCATCTCGGAACCACCCCAAGCGCGGATCAGCCGGGCGCCGGCCACCAGCGCCGTGATCTCGGCACTCGTGAACATCAGCGGCGGGATATCATAGCCTTCGGCCATGACATAACCAACGCCTGCCTCGCCATCGATGGGCACGCCCGTGGATTGCAGATCAGCGATATCTCGGTAGATCGTGCGCTCGCTGACCTCAAGCTTTTGTGACAGCTGCGCCGCCGTGGTCAGCCGACCGCCCCGCAGATATTGCACGATCTGAAACAGGCGGTCGGCGCGGCGCATCAGCTGGCCTCAAACAGGCCGATGGAATTGCCATCCAGATCGGTGCAGTAAATGAAGCGCCCGTCCGGGATCGCGATCGGGTCCGAGACGACCTTGCCGCCTGCATCCCAGACGCGGGCTTTCATCTCGTCAATGGTGCCTTTTGCAGCCAGATGGATCGTGGGACCTCCATCGCTTGCCGGGGTCCCCTCATAGAGATGACCGGACACGCCCTTGTCGGCGCTGAAAATCATGATCGGCTGGGGTCCCATCTCGTTCAGCTGCATCTCCATACCGGTGATGGCGGCATAAAATGCCGACGCCTTCTGCAGATCACGCACGGGGATTTCGCTCCAGACGACGGGGTTTGCGGGGGTGTAGCTCATCTTGGTCTCTCCTTTATCAGATGGCCCCTTCTGACACACCCCTCCTGACAGCGTCCTGTCAGGATGTTTTCGCCTTGCAGCGCCCGCCCGCGCAGCTACCCTTGCCCCAAGCGATAGGAGAGAGCGATGCGCGACGCGGCCCCCCAAACGATCTACCTACAAGACTACACACCCCCCGCCTATCTGGTCGAGGAGGTGCATCTGACCTTCCGTCTTGCGCCAACCTCGACCCGCGTGCTCAGCCGGATCCGGTTTGCGCCCAACCCGGACGCCGCATCGCGGGATTTCTTTCTGCACGGCGAAGAGCTGAACCTGAAATGGGCCCGGATCGACGGCGCGGAAGTCACGCCGGTCCTGACCGAAGGCGGCCTGCGTTGCAATGTGCCCAACGCGCCTTTCACCTGGGAGGCAGAGGTCGAGATCAGCCCCGAGACGAACACCGCGCTTGAAGGTCTTTATATGTCGAACGGCATGTATTGCACCCAATGCGAGGCCGAGGGCTTTCGCAAGATCACCTATTACCCCGACCGCCCCGACGTGATGTCGGTGTTCACGGTGCGGATCGAAGGCGATCTGCCGGTGATGCTGTCCAACGGCAACCCGGTGGCAAGCGGTGACGGCTGGGCCGAATGGCACGATCCATGGCCGAAACCGGCATATCTGTTCGCCCTCGTGGCTGGCGATCTGGTCGCCCATTCCGACAGCTTCACCACCGCCTCGGGCCGGGCTGTCGATCTGAATATTTACGTGCGCAAAGATGACATTGGCAAATGCGCTTTCGGGATGGACGCGCTGAAGCTGTCCATGCGCTGGGACGAGCAGGCTTACGGGCGTGAATATGACCTCGATCTCTTCAATATCGTCGCTGTCGATGACTTCAACATGGGCGCGATGGAGAACAAGGGCTTGAACATTTTCAACTCTTCTGCCGTTCTTGCATCGCCAGAGACGTCTACTGATGCAAATTTCGAACGTATTGAGGCGATCATCGCTCATGAGTATTTTCACAACTGGACCGGCAACCGGATCACCTGCCGCGACTGGTTCCAGCTGTGCCTGAAGGAAGGCCTGACCGTCTTCCGCGACCAGCAGTTCACCGCCGATATGCGATCCGAAGCGGTCGCGCGTATCAGCGATGTGATCGCGCTGCGGGGCCGTCAGTTCCGCGAGGATAACGGCCCGCTCGCCCATCCCGTGCGCCCCGAAAGTTTTGTCGAGATCAACAATTTCTACACCGCGACCGTCTATGAGAAAGGCGCGGAGGTGATCCGCATGCTCCACACCCTGATCGGGGCCGAGGCCTATCGCAAAGGCTGCGATCTTTACTTCGATCGTCACGACGGGCAAGCCTGTACGATCGAGGATTGGCTGAAGGTGTTTGAGGACAGCACGGGCCGCGATCTGAGCCAGTTCAAGCGCTGGTATTCGCAGGCCGGAACACCGCGCTTAACCGTAACCGACAGCTTCGCAGACGGCACCTATACGCTCACCTTTACCCAGACCACGCCGCCCACGCCCGGACAGGACGAAAAGCTACCTCAAGTACTGCCTATCGCAGTGGGTTTACTGGCCGAAGACGGCACGGAAGTCGCCCCCACAACCGTGCTGGAAATGACGGAAGCCACGCAAAGCTTTACCTTCGACGGCCTAACCACCAAACCCGTTTCCTCGATCCTACGCGGCTTTTCGGCCCCGGTGATCTTGACCCGCGATACAACCGCGACGGAGCGCGCCTTCCTGCTGGCCCATGACACCGACCCGTTCAACGCTTGGGAAGCCGGACGCGCCTTGGCCCGCGAGACTTTGCTAGCGATGATCCAAACCGGAACGCCGCCGCAAACAGCTTACCTCGATGCGCTGGCCACAATGGCTCGTGATGACGCCCGCGATCCAGCCTTCCGTGCGCTTTGCCTTGGTCTTCCCAGCCAGGACGAAATCGCCCAAGCCCTTGTCGATGCGGGCGAAACACCCGATCCAGAGGCTATCTATGACGCCGCGCAAACCTTGCGCCAGATGATTGCCGAGCATCTGCAAGACCTGCTCCCCCGCCTCTATGCAGCGCATCAGGTCGACGCGCCCTACACACCCGACGCCAAACAATCCGGCAAGCGTGCGTTGGCCAACGCGGCGCTGTCTTACCTCACCCGCATTGATGGTGGCGTGCAAGCCGGCGCCCAGTATGAAGCGGCATCCAACATGACGCAGCAACTCGCAGCACTTGCTTGCCTGATCGAGGCGGGCAAAGGCGACGGCGCGATCGCGGATTTCTACAACCAGTGGCGCGAAGACCGGTTGGTCATCGACAAGTGGTTCGGGCTTCAGGTGTCTCTCGCGGCACCGCGCGACGTGGCCGATGTGGCAGAAAAACTGACGCAACACCCAGATTTCACAATGAAAAACCCGAACCGCTTTCGCGCAACACTGGGCGCGCTGGCAATGACACCCGCCGGGTTCCACCATGCCTCGGGCAACGGCTACCGCGTGCTGGCGGATTGGCTTATCAAGCTCGATCCGTTGAACCCGCAAACCACCGCCCGCATGTGCACCGCGTTTGAGACCTGGCCACGCTATGACGCAGATCGGCAAGCCAAGATACTGGCCCAGATCGACCGCATCCTGGCACAAGACGGCCTGTCGCGCGACAGCACCGAGATGCTCACCCGGATTCGAAACGCGAAAGGCTGACGACGGGCGTCAAACTCCTGCCAAATTCCGGCGCTATCCTGCGCCAATGACGCCTTATGAATATCACGTCACGGGCCGCGACCCGTTTTATCTGATCGTCACTCTTTTCGTCATCGCATGCGTGGCCGGAGCGGCCTATATGGGGGCACCATGGTGGGTTTTGGCGATCTGGGGGCTGTGTGCGGTCTTGTTGGTTTGGCATGTTTACGTCAATCCCAAAGCCGGCATGACCCTGAGCGAGAGAGGCCTAAGGGTCTATCAAGGCCAGGATACGCGGTTTTTCAAGCTCGAGGAGATTGAGCATGTCAGGATCAGGATCGAAAGCGAAGGACCTGATTTTGTGCGGCTCTACCTCCGCGATGGCACGGCGTTCACGATGCCAAGCGACAGTGTCCCGGGCAGCGGCAAGTTACGCAAGCAACTCGCGCTGTTCGGCATTTCCCATGATCCGGCTTAGTTGGAAGGACGTGCTGAGGGGCGCAATGATTTCAGCGACTTACAATAGCTTTGCTTTTTCAACCAGTTCGCCATATCCGCGCGTTTCGATGGGCTGCGCATTGGCCCCCAATCGGCGGAAACACCGCTCCACCGCGGTTGACGCGCATGGATCACGCCGTCGCGCTGCACCGTCACCGCCATGATGCGCGCCGCACAACTTAGGTTCGCTGGCCCGCTTTTGAGCGCCTCGCCCGTGCCTGCGCGACAGCCATAGCCGCGCGCCGTTGCAGGCAGGATTTGCAGCAAGCCGTACCATTTGCCACCACCGCCCACCGCGCGCGGTTTATAGGTGCTTTCGTGCTTTGACAGCGCCGACATGAAACCCACCCAGAATGCAGCGCGCGCCTCAGGTCCATTCTCAGGGTATGCCGGACACCAATCGGCGATATCGCCCGGCACCATCTGTACCAATGGCGCGCCGTGCCCCTGCACCGCCTCCATCGCCGCGCGCGTCCACAGCGCATGCTCACCGCGATGATCCCAGCGCATGCGGGGAAAAATCTCGTCCCGGGCGATGGGGCGCACATCGGCAGAGATGTCGCGCACCGGCAGAGCAACGCTGGCATCCACAAGCTGATCCATCGCCGTTGCCCGCGACACAGGCCGAATTTGCGCAGGATCAGCGGCAAGGGGCAGCGCCGCTAAAGCACTCAGAACAAAGGCGATCATCAATCTCATCCCTGCAGCCTGCCCCAGCCAAAGCCGCGTTGGCAAGGGCTGTGTGATGCGGCATGGTGCAGACCGGAAACAATGCGCGCAGGATCGCAGAACTGTCGGCGAAATCCCCCTCTTGTCCTGCCCAAGCGGGCGGCTTAGAACCCTTTTGTTTCCACAAACAGGACCTGCCCCATGCTTGATCTGACCTATGAGACCCCAAAGCCCAAAGTGATCGCGGGCGCCAAGCATGATTGGGAGCTTGTGATCGGCCTTGAGGTTCATGCGCAGGTTGCGTCGAATGCCAAGCTGTTTTCGGGGGCTTCGACGCAATTCGGGGCCGAGCCGAACAGCAATGTGGCTTTCGTTGACGCCGCCATGCCCGGCATGCTGCCTGTCATCAACGAGTTTTGCGTGGCCCAAGCCGTGCGCACCGGCCTTGGCCTAAAGGCTGATATCAACCTGTGGTCGGCCTTTGACCGGAAGAACTATTTCTACCCTGATCTGCCGCAGGGCTACCAGATTTCGCAGCTATACCATCCCATCGTGGGCGAAGGCGAAGTGCTGGTGGAGCTGGGCGACGGCACCGCGCGTTTGGTCCGGGTGGAACGCATCCACCTTGAGCAGGACGCGGGCAAGTCCATTCACGACATGGACCCGAACATGTCCTTTGTGGATCTGAACCGCACCGGTGTGGCGCTGATGGAGATTGTCTCCCGCCCCGACATCCGCGGCCCCGAAGAGGCTGCGGCTTATGTCGTCAAACTGCGCCAGATCATGCAGTATCTGGGCACCTGCGACGGCAATATGCAGAACGGAAACCTGCGCGCAGACGTGAACGTGTCGGTCTGTCGCCCCGGCGATTACGAGAATTATCAGGAGACGCAGGACTTTTCGCATCTCGGCACACGCTGCGAGATCAAGAACATGAACTCAATGCGCTTTATCCAGCAGGCGATCGAGGTTGAGGCACGCCGCCAGATTGCCATCATCGAAGACGGCGGCGCGGTCGTGCAGGAAACCCGCCTTTATGATCCCGACAAGGGCGAGACGCGGTCGATGCGCTCCAAGGAAGAAGCGCATGATTACCGCTATTTCCCCTGCCCCGATCTGTTGCCATTGGAGATCGAACAAGGCTGGGTCGATGACATCGCGAAAGACCTGCCCGAACTGCCCGATGAAAAGAAAGCCCGCTTTATCAGCGACTTCGGTCTGTCGGATTACGACGCCTCTGTGCTGACGGCCGAAACCGCTGCTGCCGCGTTCTTTGAAAAGGTCGCTGACGGCCGCGACGGCAAACTGGCTGCGAACTGGGTCATCAACGAGCTTTTTGGTCGTTTGAAAAAAGACGAGAAAGAGATCACTGAAAGCCCCGTTTCCCCCGATCAACTCGGCGGCATCATCGCGCTCATCACCAAGGGCGATATCAGTGGCAAAATCGCCAAGGACCTCTTTGAGATCGTCTATACCGAAGGCGGCGACCCGGCTGAAATCGTCGAGGCGCGCGGCATGAAGCAGGTCACCGACACCGGCGCCATTGAGGCCGCCGTCGATCAGGTGATCGCCGACAACCCCGCGCAGGTCGCCAAGGCCCGCGAAAACCCCAAGCTGGTAGGCTGGTTCGTGGGTCAGGTGATGAAAGCCACCGGCGGCAAGGCCAACCCCAAAGCCGTGAACGAGATCGTCGCGAGGAAACTGGCGGAGTAACGCGCAGCATCCAGGCAGACGGTTGAGACAGGCGCCCGGTTTCCTATATCTGGCAGACAACCTGCGAGACGCCACAAGCCTTGGTGGTGTCCGCTAAGCCCTTAATATCTTGGCCTTTCTAGTGTTATTTGCTAGCCTGCGCCGCACTGGATGGGAGTTATCGATGACACAGTTCGAATACAAAGTCGTGCCAGCGCCCAAGCGGGGCGAGAAGGTCAAAGGTGTCAAAGCCGGAGAGGCACGGTTCGCGCACACGCTTGAGACGCTGATGAACGACATGGGCGCCCAAGGCTGGGAATACCAGCGCGCCGACACCCTGCCTTCGGAAGAGCGCAGCGGTCTGACATCGCGCACGACCGTCTTTCAGAATGTGCTGGTGTTCCGCCGC
Source organism: uncultured Paracoccaceae bacterium (assembly GCA_937883775.1). Taxonomy (GTDB): domain Bacteria; phylum Pseudomonadota; class Alphaproteobacteria; order Rhodobacterales; family Rhodobacteraceae; genus JAHTBL01. The sequence continues at coordinate 20,728 of CAKZXZ010000024.1, read as the reverse complement.
GCGCTGCAAAGCGATGACGCGGTCATCGTGCCGGCGGCTGCCCCTGTGGTTGATCCTGAAGCGGTCAAGATGACCCGCCCGGCAGACGCGCCTGGCAATGCGCCCCCGGTTGGCCCTGCGGTCAACACCGACACCGCGCGCCCCAAAACGGGTGACGGCGCAACTGTCGCGGCGGAATAGACCCCGCGCCTTAACGCCTGCGTTCTAGCTGATTTCCAAAGCCAATGCGTGGATCCGTCCAACCAGGTCGGCGCCAAGGGCCTTGTGCACAGCGCGGTGCCGCTCAATCCGGCTCATCGGGCCGAACGCATCGGCTTTGATGCGTACACGGAAGTGGCTCTCGCCACCTTCCTGATAGCCCGCATGCCCCCGATGACTTTCGCTTTCATCAATGACTTCAAGGTCTTGTGGTGCGAAGCTCGCCTCAAGTGCTGTTCTGATTTCTTCCGTTCTCGACATTTTTTCGGCCCGCCCCCTTCAATCTCGGAAATCACAGTCTAAACTGCCCTTTCCGAGTCGAAAAGGTATACACGCTATGTCCAAAGACGATCCCTTCGGTTTTGATATGTCCGTCTCTTCTGCCAAGAAGAAGAACACCCGCGGGCGTCGCGGCATGTCCGGCGCGTTCGAAACCTCGACCCGGATTTGCGACAAGCCTGGCTGTCAGGAAGCCGGCAAATACCGCGCGCCCAAATCACCTGATAGCTTGGATGATTTCTTCTGGTTCTGCAAAGATCACGTGCGCGAATATAACCTGAAGTGGAACTTCTTCGACGGCACATCCGACGAGGCCTTCAACGAACAGATGGACAAGGACCGCGTCTGGGAGCGCGAGACGAAGCCGTTTGGCAAGCAAACCGACGAACAGCGCGCCTGGGCCCGTCTGGGCGTGAACGATGCCCATGAAGTGCTGGGCGCCAACGCCACGCGCAACCCCGGCAAATCGATCACCGGCACCCGCAAACTGCCGCCCACCGAACGCCGCGCGATTGAAATTCTTGAGGCCAAGGACCACTGGACCAAGGCCGAGATTCGCAAAAGCTACAAGGCGCTCATCAAGATCCTGCACCCCGATATGAATGGCGGCGACCGCTCTGACGAAGAGAAGTTGCAGGAGGTCGTCTGGGCCTGGGATCAGATCAAGGAAAGCCGCAGCTTCAAGTAAGACGCCGCTTTAGTAATCCGTTTCACCAAAGCCAAAGATCGACCGCCGCTCGATCTGCCAGGGGCGGCACAGCCAATGGATCAAGGCCAGCGCAATCACCGCGCTGGCCGCCACAAAGGGTGATTTTACCAGCGTTGCCGCGATAATGATAACGCCAAAGGTCGTGCCCCAAAGGGGCATGTTCAGCGTGCCTGTCAGAATGCCCGCCAGAAACAGCACCCAAAGCCCCGCGACAAGCGCGCGCAAAAGGCCGGTCAGCCCACCATGGCCAAAATGCTTGCGCATGAAAAAGACCAGCGCCCCGGTCACGACAGTGCCCGAAAACACCAGCCAGCGTTCCTGGGTTTTCCAATCGCTTTCGAAGGTTGCGCTGCGCCATGACAGCGTGTCCAGCGCGCTCCATGACAAAAACATGCCGAAGATGGCGCCCACAAGGAACGCGGCCAGCAACTTGGCTTCACCGGGGCTTAACCGTCGGAAAAGCCCATCTACCCGAGAACTCAATACGTCTTTCATCGAATTTGCGATATGGAGCAATCATGGCAAAATTAAGATGATACGGCGCAAATATAAATCGCAGTCGTTTTCCGCGATTACGCCCCTTCCCCTTGCCCTCCTGCGCGATATGTTGCACGACGAACACGGCCCCAAACCGGGCAGCAGGAAGGACCGAAAATGGCAGACGGCACGATGGATATCAGCGCAAAACCAACCGAAGAGATTTCTGTTCGCGAGGTCTTCGGAATTGACACCAACATGGTCGTCAAAGGCTTTGCCGAGCGGACAGACCGCGTGCCCGAGATCGACCCGACCTACAAGTTCGACCCGGACACCACGCTCGCCATCCTCGCCGGGTTTTCGCACAATCGTCGTGTGATGATCCAAGGCTATCACGGTACGGGCAAGTCGACCCATATCGAACAGGTCGCCGCGCGGCTGAACTGGCCCACGGTGCGTGTGAACCTCGACAGCCATATCAGCCGGATCGACCTGATCGGCAAAGACGCGATCAAGCTGAAAGACGGCAAGCAGGTCACCGATTTCCAGGAAGGCATCCTGCCCTGGGCGCTGCGCAACCCCTGCGCCATTGTGTTTGACGAATACGACGCGGGCCGCGCCGACGTGATGTTCGTCATCCAGCGCGTGCTAGAGGTGGACGGTAAGCTGACCCTGCTCGATCAAAACCAGGTGATCGAACCGCACCCCAATTTCCGCATCTTCGCGACCGCCAACACCGTAGGTCTGGGTGACACGACTGGCCTTTATCACGGGACCCAGCAGATCAACCAAGGTCAGATGGACCGGTGGAGCCTTGTGGCAACGCTCAACTATCTCTCGGTTGAGGCCGAAGCCGCCATCGTGCTTGCCAAATCGCCCCATTATAACACCGCCGAAGGCCGCACGACCGTGCAGCGCATGGTCACCGTCGCGGACCTGACCCGGACGGCGTTCATGAACGGCGATCTCAGCACCGTGATGAGCCCGCGTACCGTGATCGCCTGGGCCCAAAACGCCGAGATTTTCCGCAATGTCGGCTACGCCTTCCGGCTCTCTTTCCTCAACAAATGTGACGAGCTTGAGCGCCAGACGGTGGCCGAGTTCTATCAGCGCTGCTTTGATGAAGAGCTGCCCGAAAGTGCGGCCAGCATGAGCCTCGGCTAGGCGACCTCACCACAAGACGGATGTGTGAACGGCTTTGGCCGACCGTAGACCTTTGCATACAATTTAGTCACACCCGTTAACTGTTCTTAAATAGCCTAATTGTTAGACATGTTTTCAGCAGTAAAGTTGAAAACATGAGCAGAATAATAACAATGGCGCTCATATTGGGTCTTGTCGGACTGGGACCCATCATGGGCAGCGCGCAACCTTGGCCGACCTCCCCGTCTGAACGGGTTCAGGTCTTTGCGACCTGTGCCGGACGGCTCTCTGCCTTCGTCGATCATCAGCGCACGATCGGCGGACTGGTGCCCGAACAGCTGGAAACCCAGCGCGGCAACTTCGAGGCATTGCTGAGCGCGACGATCCCTGATGCCGTGGATTACGGCCTGCCACAGGCGCAAGCGATGGATTGGCAAATCCACGCCAAGCTTGCCCAATCGCGGCTACTGATGCGCGCTGATTTCTATGGCGATGCCATCATCAAAGCAAAGGCGCGAGAAGCGGCAGAGGCCTTCTTGCGCGAATGCGACCGATTCCTGCTGGGATAGGCTCGGATCACCCCGTCACCGCATCTCGGTATTCCTTAATTTTCCGTTTGAAAACAGTGCGCTGCACGTCGCCTCGGGATTATGTTAAGTTCCCGGAAAAAACCTTCAATGTTTTCAACAGAGGCCTCCTGAAAACCCGGTTTCGCACGCGAAACCACCTGCTGCTTTTCCATTGGCCCTTGGCAGGGGTTTGACCTAGATTGTCGGGCATCACTTCTTGCCCGGACGCAGCTTATGCAACAAAATGACAACCCCGCCGATCCGTTCAAAAAAGCGCTGGCCGAAGCGACAAAAGTCATGGCGGATGATCCGGAATTAGCGGTTACCTATTCCGCCGACCCACCGGGGCGCACCGATGACACCGTGCGCTTGCCGCAAGTGACCCGCCGGATGAGCCGCGACGAGATTTTACTGGCGCGCGGAACAGCCGATGCTTTTGCGTTGCGCCACAAATTCCACGATGCCGCGACATACAACCGTTATGCCCCGCAAGGCCAAATGGCCCGCGATATCTACGACGCGATGGAGACCGCCCGCTGCGAAGCGGTGGGTGCGGTCGCGATGCCCGGCACTGCTGGCAATATCGACGCCAAAATCGCCAATGAGGCGCAGCGCCGTGGATACGACCAGATCAAGGAAGCCTCAGAGGCTCCGCTGGCCACCGCCGCAGGCTATCTGATCCGCCATCTTGCCACCGGGCGCGACCTGCCACCCGGGGCGCGCAATGTAATGGAGTTGTGGCAGGGCTTTATCGAAGATCAGGCCGGTGGCACGCTTGAGGATTTGTCCACAAGTCTTTCAGATCAAACAACATTCGCCAAGCTTGCGCGCCAGATCATTGACGATCTGGGCTATGGCGATCAGCTTGGCGATGATCCCGACACCACCGATGAAGACGATCAGGACAGCGCCGAAGAAGACGCACAAGACGAACAGGATCCCGATAGCACCGGATCGGACGATCAAGACGACGAGGACATGGATGCCTCGCCCGAGCAGTCGCAGGAAGAGCAGCAGGATGCCTCTCAGGCGTCGGTCACTTTGGATGATATGGCCGAAGCCGAGATGGGCGAAGAGGCGGAGATGCCCGAAGGCGAAAGCCCGCTTGAGCCCCCTCAGCCCGCGCCGATTTCTGCGGCTGATCCGAATTATGAGGTCTATCAGACCGACAACGATGAAGAGATCATGGCCGAAGATCTGGCTGAACCGGCCGAGTTGGAGCGTCTGCGCGCCTATCTCGACCAGCAGTTGGAGCCTTTGAAAGGTGCGGTTTCGCGCCTTGCCAACAAGCTGCAGCGCCGTCTGCAAGCCCAGCAAAACCGCTCGTGGGAGTTTGACCGCGAGGAAGGCATGCTCGACGCCGGCCGCCTTGCTCGCGTCATCGCCAACCCGACGACGCCGCTATCCTTCAAGGTCGAGAAAGATACCGAGTTCCGCGATACTGTCGTCACGTTGCTCTTGGATAATTCCGGCTCTATGCGCGGTCGCCCGATCTCTATCGCCGCGATCTGCGCGGATGTTCTGGCCCGCACGCTGGAGCGCTGTCAGGTCAAGGTCGAGATCCTCGGCTTCACGACGCGCGCGTGGAAAGGCGGCCTTTGCCGCGAACAATGGCTGGCCGAGGGCCGCCCGCAACAACCCGGGCGCCTCAACGATCTGCGCCACATCATCTACAAATCCGCCGACGCGCCCTGGCGCCGCGTGCGTCCCAATCTGGGGCTGATGATGAAGGAAGGCCTGCTGAAGGAAAACATCGACGGCGAAGCGCTGGAATGGGCGCACCGCCGCATGGCGAACCGGCCCGAGGCGCGCAAGATCCTGATGGTCATCAGCGACGGCGCACCGGTGGACGATTCAACTTTGTCCGTTAACCCTGCGAATTATCTGGAAAAACACCTGCGTGACGTGATCGCGATGGTCGAAAAGCGCAAAGCGGTGGAGCTGATCGCCATCGGCATCGGCCACGACGTGACCCGCTACTATGACCGCGCCGTCACGATCACCGATGTCGAACAATTGGCGGGTGCGATGACCGAACAGCTTGCCGCGCTCTTTGACAGCGACCCGCGCGCGCGCGCCAAATTCATGGGGCTGAAAAAGGCCAGCTGATGTTTCAGACCTTCACTGCCAGCACGTCGCCCGAGGACGGCCCGCCCCGTTTGACCGCCTTGCGCGCGGTGATGAAAGATCATGATCTTGATGGCTTTTTGGTCCCGCGCGCCGATGCCCATCAAGGCGAATATGTCGCCCCGCGCGATGCCCGCCTGGCGTGGCTGACCGGGTTTACCGGCTCGGCCGGGTTTGCCGCGATTTTAACCAAGATCGCAGGTGTGTTCATCGACGGGCGCTACCGCGTGCAAGTCAAATCGCAAGTCGCCGATGTGTTCACCCCGGTCCCCTGGCCCGAAACCAAGCTGGCTGATTGGCTGATCCAGCATCTATCCGCTGGCGCGGTCGTCGGTTTTGATGACTGGCTGCATACCCAATCTGAAATTGACCGCCTGAGCGAGCGCTTGGCCGCCCATGAGATCACGCTGAAACCCGTGGACAATCTGGTGGATTCGATCTGGGCGGATCAGCCTGTACCGCCAACAGGCAAGATCACCCCTTACCCGCTTGAATTTGCAGGCGAAAGTCATGCAGAAAAGCGGGCCCGTATCGCCGCCACCCTACGCGCTGACGGGCAGGACGCCACCGTTCTGACCCTGCCTGACAGCATCGCGTGGCTGCTGAATATTCGCGGCACGGATATCGAACGCAACCCGGTGGCCCAGGCCTTTGCGATCCTGCATCATGATGCCAGCGTGGATCTGTATGTTTTCGGCGACAAAGCGGGTGGCTTGGGCACGCATCTGGGGGCAGACATCCGCGTGCATCCCGTGGCCGATTTCGAGCCGGCCCTTGGCGCTTTGACCGGCACAATCCGCGTTGACCCTGCCACTGCGCCTGCGCGCGTGTTTACCACGATTACCGCCAAGACTGCCCGCGCCGACGATCCGTGCATCCTGCCCAAAGCTTGTAAAAACGCAACTGAAATTGCAGGCACGCGCGCGGCGCATCTGCGCGATGCCGCCGCCATGGTCGAATTCCTTGCCTGGCTGGATGCACAGGGCCCCGGCACCCTGACCGAGATCGGCGTGGTCAAGGAACTTGAGGCCCGCCGCCGCGCCACCAACGCGCTGCGCGACATCAGTTTCGAGACGATCAGCGGCGCGGGCCCAAACGCCGCCATCGTGCATTACCGCGTAACCGAAGACACCGACCGCGCCGTCAAATCGGGCGAGCTGCTGCTGGTTGACAGTGGCGGGCAATATCTGGACGGCACCACTGATATCACCCGCACCATCGCCATTGGACCCCAGCCCGATATCCACCGCCACTGCTTTACCCGTGTGCTGCAAGGCATGATCGCCATCAGCCGGGCGCGCTTTCCCAAGGGCCTCGCGGGCCGCGATCTGGATGCGCTGGCGCGCTTTGCACTGTGGACGGCGGGGCTTGATTACGACCACGGCACCGGGCACGGCGTTGGCGTCTACCTCAGCGTGCATGAAGGGCCGCAACGGATTTCACGCGTCTCTGAGGTGGCGCTGAAACCCGGCATGATCCTGTCGAATGAGCCTGGCTATTACCGCGAAGGGGCCTTTGGCATCCGCATCGAAAACCTGATCGTGGTGCAGGACGCCCCCCCTATCAAAGGCGCAGACCCGCGCGATATGCTGGATTTCGAAACCCTGACATGGGTCCCGATTGACCGCCGCCTGATCGTGACCGACCTGCTGTCCCCGGATGAACATGCGTGGATAAATGCTTATCACAAAGCGGTTTTCGACAAGCTTGCCGATAGTGTTGGCGCTCACGCGCGCGATTGGCTAGAACAGGCCACAGCACCGCTCTGACATATCCGTGTCACACGGGGTCACGATACAAGACATCCAAAACCGGGAGGGGACCGCAAATGGCGGATCATATCAAGATTCACAAAGCAGATGGCACATGGGTGGTGCGCGCAGGCGGGGCCGTTCTGGGAGAATCCGCCAATGCGCTGGAACTGCACGAAGGTGCCGGTGCGCCCGTGATCTACTTCCCACGGGACGATTTCGCGATGGCCTTTCTAACCCCTTCAGACCGCACCAGCACCTGCCCGTATAAAGGCAAAGCCAGCTATTACACGATCGAGGCGAAAAGCGGCCCCATCAAAGATGCCGTGTGGTCCTACGAGACCCCCATCGACGGGATGGAGCGCATCGCAGGCCATCTGGCCTTCTACACCGACCGCGTCACGGTGGAGCAAGTCTGAGCTTTCGCTTTTTTGAAGTATCCTGGGGGGTCTGGGGGGCTAGCCGCTTACGGTGATTTGCATCCCTTACGGTGACTTGCTTCGCAACTCACCTATCGGGCGGCGCGTTCTCCCGTTTGAGAACGCTTGCGCAATTCACCTGTCGCACGACGCGTTTTCAAGAAAAACGCTTGCCCAGTTCCGCTTCAGGAATGCTCTTCCGCCGCCGTTGCAGCCAACGCCCGGTTATAAGCCTTCAACGCATCCACATGAAACAGCGCGCCCCATAGCTCGGGCGGGCTGTCTTCACCGCCCAGCGTCACGACCGGAATGAAACGCACGGTGTTGGTGTCAAACATCGGCATCGCCTGTTCCAGCGTGGCGTTCCCGTCAATGTAGATGCCCTGCTCGACCAGCTCCCAACAGGCCTCATCCTTGGCCGCGCGGGGATGATCTTTCTTGCGCATGACCTTGGCGACGGTGAACATCGCCAACAAATAAGCCTGCGGGCCGGCGGCCAGATGGATGTTGCGCCGCTCAAGCTGGGTCAGGAAGAAAGACCGATCCACAAGCCGCGAGGCGAGCGCGGTGGACAGCGACACCGCCACCATCACCGCAAGGCCGGTCTGCCAGTCGCCCGTCAGCTCGAACACGATCAGCGTGGTTGAGATCGGCGCGCCCAGAACCGCGGCGGCGACCGCACCCATCCCTGCCAGCGCATAAAGCGTTTCAGAGCCGGAGATATCCGGGAAGATCCCCGTTGCCACGATGCCAAAGGCAAGGCCCGCCAGCGCGCCGACCATCAGCGAAGGCGAAAAAACCCCGCCCCCCATGCGCCCCCCCATGGTGATGGCAACAGCGGCCACTTTCAGGATGGCAAAAACCATGGCTTCATGGAAGACCAGCTCGCCCGTCAGCGCCAGCGAGGTCGTCTCGTAGCCGACCCCGATGATATGCGGGAACCAGATCGCCATGATGCCCAGCAGCAGCCCTGCAAAAGCCGGACGCAGGTAGCGGGGGACGGATAGTTTCTCCTGCAGGTAGCTGCCCATATCTTCGGTCCAGAAGATGGCGCGCATCAGCACCACGGCAATCAGGCCCGAGGTGAGACCCAGCAACAGGAAAGCGGGCAATTCAATATAGAAATCGAGGTTGTTTGAGACGGGCAAGACGAACTCGGTCACGTCCCCGAACTCCAGCCGGTTGATGATCGTGCCCGCGACTGACGCGATGACGATGGGCGCAAACGCGTGCACGGCGAAGTGGCGCAGCACCACCTCGAGCGCGAAAAGCGCGCCTGCAATCGGCGCGTTGAACGAGGCCGAGACGGCGGCCGCCACGGCGCATCCCAGCAAGTCGCGCCCGGTGATCCCATCGGCCCGGATCAAGTTCGAGACGTAGCTGGACACAACCCCTGCGAGGTGCACCACCGGCCCTTCGCGCCCCGACGATCCGCCCGAGGACAGCGTTATCATCGAGGCCAGCGCCGAGGCGAGACCGGCTCTTTTCTCGACCCTCCCGTCGTGGAGCGCGGCCCCTTCGATCACGTCCGCAACCGACCGGACCCGGCCATCGGGCGTGAACCAATGCAGGATCAGACCCACGACCAGCCCACCACAGACCGGGATCAGCAGCACCCAATACCACGGCAGGTTCACCGCGAAACTGTGGATATGGCTGGGGTCATCGGTGCCGTAAAGCGTGCCTTGCAGCCAGATGATGCCTTTGCGGAAAAAGAGGGCCGCGAACCCGGCAGCAATCCCGATCACAAGCGCGATGAACCAAAACTGGATCTGGCTGGGCCCGCGATGTTTCATCACCTGCCAGCCACCTTTGCAGGCCGACAGCACATCGTCGAGTTGCTGGGCTAGCAGGGATTTGGCAGGCTCCGCCATGCGGTTTCCTAAGGGCTTGCTTTGCAATATAAGATCGCGACGGAGAGGATCACAAAATGACGATACAGACCGCTTTGACCGCGTTGGAACCAGTCTTAGGCGATCGGCTCACGCGGTCCAAGTCCGATCTGGATTTGCATGGCCGATCAGAATCGCATTTTGCGACCACACCGCCCGATGCGGTGGCCTATCCGGAGAGCGCGGAGGAAGTGGCCGCGCTGGTCAAACTATGTGCCGCGCACGAGTGTCCGATCATTCCGTGGGGGACTGGCACGTCTCTGGAAGGGCATGCCTTGGCGGTGCGTGGCGGGGTCTCGGTCGATTTTTCGCGCATGAACAAGGTGCTGGCGGTGCATCCTGAGGACATGGACGTGGTTGTCCAGCCGGGGGTCACCCGCGAAGATCTGAACACAGAGCTGCGCGCGACCGGGCTGTTCTTTCCAGTCGATCCGGGGGCGAATGCGTCGCTGGGCGGCATGGCGGCGACGCGGGCGTCGGGGACAACGGCGGTGCGGTACGGCACGATGGCCGACAATGTGATGGGCTTGCAGGTGGTGACCGCGCAGGGCGAGATCATCCGCACCGGGACACGCGCGCGCAAGTCGTCGGCGGGGTATGATTTGACGAAGCTGTTCGTGGGTTCGGAAGGCACGCTGGGGCTTATCACTGAACTGACGCTGAAGCTGCAAGGCCAGCCGGAAGCCGTCAGCGCCGCTGTCTGCGCGTTCGAGACGGTGGATGCGGCGGTGAACACCGTGATCCAGACGATCCAGATGGGCTTGCCCATGGCGCGGATCGAGTTGGTCGATGCGGCCACGGCACGAGCGTTCAACAGCTATGCGAGTGCTGCGATGCCGGAGATGCCGCATTTGATGGTGGAGTTTCACGGCACCCCGGCGGCAGTCGCCGAGCAATCCGAGATGTTCGGCGCGATTGCCGATGAGATGGGCGGCAAAGGGTTCGATTGGGCCACCAAGGCCGAAGACCGGACAGCGCTTTGGAAGATGCGCCACAACGCCTACTATGCCATCCTTGCATCGCGCCCCGGCGCGCGGGCGCTGGTGACGGACCTGTGTGTGCCAATCTCGATGCTGGCCGAGGCGATCAACGAGACGGTCGCAGATATCGACACATCGTTCCTGACGGGGCCGATTGTGGGGCATGTCGGGGATGGCAATTTCCACTCGGCCCTGTTGATCGAGGACGGCAACGCCCGCGATCTGGAGGAGGCCCTTCGCTTATCGGACCGGATGGTTGACCGGGCTTTGCGCATGGGTGGCACCGTGACGGGGGAGCACGGCGTCGGCATGGGCAAGATGAAATACATGGAACGCGAGCATGGTGGCGGCTGGGACGTGATGGGCCAGATCAAGCGCGCGATGGACCCGCAGAATATCCTCAACCCCGGTAAGTTGGTGCGCGGGAATTAGGAATTTTCAGCAAAAATCTTTAAAAACTCTTTTGACGCGTTTTAGCCCGCGAGGAGGGCACGGGCCGCGCCACGGGCTTCGTCGGTGATGGTGTCACCAGATAGCATGCGCGCGATTTCGTCCACGCGGTCTGGGTCGGTGAGTGGGACCACGGTTGAAGTGGTCATATCTTTCTCGACCCGTTTTTCAACGCGCCAGTGATGACCGCCAAGTGCCGCCACTTGCGGGGAATGGGTGACGACCAGCACTTGCGCATCATCCGCAAGGGCCGCCAGACGACGACCCACCGCATCGGCGGTCGCGCCGCCGACGCCGCGGTCAATCTCGTCAAAGATCATGGTGAGGCCGGAGGCTGATTTGGTCAGGCACACTTTGAGCGCCAGCAAAAAGCGGCTTAGCTCGCCGCCCGATGCGATCTTGTTCAGCGCACCCGAAGGCGCACCGGGATTGGTCGCAACGGTGAACGCAACGGCGTCGATCCCGTCGGGGCCGGGATCAGTTTCGGTAATAGTGGTCGTGAAAACTGCGCGCTCCATCTTCAGGGGGGCAAGCTCGGCGGCCATGGCGCTGTCCAGCTTTTGCGCTGCTTGCCGGCGCGCCTGGGACACTGTTTGAGCGGCGGTTTCATAAGCCTTTTCAGCGGATTGCACCGCTATTTTCATGTCGCTGAGATCGCCCGTGCTGGCATCAAGCGTCGCCAGACGCTGGCGCAGGCCTTCGGCGAAGGCGTTCAGCTCATCGGGGAGAACGTCATGCTTGCGCGCCAGCGCGCGGATCGCGAAAAGCCGCTCTTCGGCGTCTTCCAGTTCGGATGGGTTGAACGCCAGACCGTCCAGAACCGTATCGATCCCTGTGCTGGCCTCGCCCAATTCAACAAGCGCGCGTTCCAGCGCGGCAATCGGCGCATCCAGCTGTCCTTCGGCCTGTGTTGAGGCCCCTTCGAGCCAGCGCAGGGCGTCGCCCATCCGCCCTTCAGCCCCTTGCAGGCCAAGAGCCTCATGCGCCTTTGCGATGTCTTCGCGGATCTTCTCGGCGCCCTGCATCAAGCGGCGCAGCGCGTCCAGCTTTTCATCTTCGCCGGGTTCCGGTGCCAGCGCGTCAAGCTCGGCCACGGCGTGGCGCAGAAAATCTTCTTCGGCGGCCAATTCGGCCAGATGCGCCTCAAGCGCTGCCAGCTTTCGGCGCGCCTCAGACAACGCCCGCCACGCTTTGCGCGTTGCGTCGATCCTGTTGGCCAGATTGCCGAACTCATCCAAAAGCAGGCGATGCCCGCGCGGGTTCAAAAGACCGCGATCGTCATGCTGGCCGTGCAGTTCAACCAAAGTCTCTGAAAGCGCGCGCAGCACCTCGCCCGAAGCGCGGCGGTCGTTGACATAAGCCGTTTTGCGGCCATCGCGGGTGTTGACGCGGCGCAGGATCAATTCGTCCGAACGCGACCAGCCTGCTGTTTCAAGGACGGTTTGCGCCGGGTGATCGTCGGCCAGATCGAACCAGGCGGTGACCTCCCCCTGCTCGGCCCCTGCCCGGACCAGTTCGGCGCGCCCGCGCCAGCCCAGAACAAAGCCGAGACTGTCGAGAAGGATGGATTTTCCGGCCCCGGTTTCGCCGGTCAGCACATTGAGCCCTGGCTGAAACGCAAGTTCCAACCGGTCGATAATCAGCATGTCCCGAATGTCGAGACCTCGCAGCATCAGCGCTCACCCCCCTCGGGTCAGATCAGAGCCAGCGGCCCTGCACCACCTGCCGGTAGACCTGCCGCAGCCAACTGTCGCCCGCCGCTTCCAGTTCAAGCCCGCGACCGGTGAGCAGCTTAAAGCTGTCCTCGTACCAATCGGTGGCCTGGAAGTTGAAGCCAAGGATGGCGCCTGCTGTCTGCGCCTCGTCCGTCAGACCCAGCGACAGGTAGCTTTCCACCAGACGGTGCAGCGCCTCGGGCGTGTGGGTCGTGGTCTGGAACTCCTCAACCACAACGCGGAAGCGGTTGATCGCTGCGGAATAGTGGCCGCGCTTGAGGTAGTAGCGCCCGATCTCCATCTCTTTGGCGGCGAGATGGTCGAAGGCCAGATCAAATTTGAGGATCGAAGAGCGCGCGTATTCGCTGTCGGGATAGCGTTCGATGACCGTGCGCAGCGCTTGGAGCGCCTGGAAGGTCAGGCCCTGATCGCGGCCCACTTCGTCGATCTGGTCGTAATAGCTGAGCGCGAGCAGATACTGCGCATAGGCAGCGTCTTCATCGGCTGGGTAGAAGTCGATATAGCGCTGCGCCGAGGCGCGGCTTTGCTCGTAGTCCTGATTCTTGTGATAGGCGAAGGCCTGCATAATCAAAGCGCGCTTTGCCCATTCGGAATAGGGGTAAAGACGCTCAACCTCGCCGAAGAACCGCGCGGCCTCGTCCGGCTCGGATTGCGCCAATTCAAACTCGGCCCGGTTGTAAATCTCTTCCGCAGAAAAGGTTTCCAGTGGTTGTTCGCGATTTCCGCCACCGCCGCACGCCGCTAAAAGCGCGACACCCAGCAAAGCCACTGTTCCCCGAAGTTTCCCGTAAGTGCCTGTCATCAGACTATATTCCCGTTCATTCGACAGAAGGACACTGCGATCCCTACCCTGTTCCTTGCGGTTTAACACAGAAAAAAGGAGGGCAAAACGCCTTTGACGCGGAAAACGTCAGGCAATCGCGGGAAGGTCAGCTTTACGCACGCCAACGCCGGGCAAAATTCGGCTTTCGCGGTCGCTGCATTGCTGGATTTCATAGGCCGTCGGATCCGCAAAGAGCGCGTGCAACAATTTGTTGGTCAGCGCGTGCCCGGCCCGGTTGCCAGTGTAGCGCGCCATCAGCGGCGCACCAGCCAGACCAAGATCGCCCAACGCATCGAGCATCTTGTGGCGCACAGCCTCGTCCTTGTAACGGAAGCCACCCGGGCTGAGGACGGTTTCGCCATCGACCACAACGGCATTATCCAGCGTGCCGCCCAAGGCCATCCCGTTGGCGTGCATAAATTCGATGTCGGAGTGACGACAGAACGTTCGGCTGTCACACAATTCGCGCACAAAAGTGCCGTTGGACAAATCAAGCGTCTTGGTCTGTTGACCAATCGCGGCATCTTCAAAGTCGATGCGGAAATCCATAATGAGATGATCTGCCGGATCCAGCCGCGCAGAGGCCAACCCATCGCTTACCTCTACGGGGCGCAAAACGCGGATTGCTGCGACCGGTTCGTCCTGCGCCTGCAGCCCTGCTGCAAGAAAGCGTTGCACGAAAACGGCGGCGGAGCCGTCAAGGATCGGCAATTCCGGGCCATTCAATTCGATCAGGGCATTGTGGATGCCGCACCCGACCAAGGCGGCCATGATATGTTCTAGGGTCGAAACCGATGTGCCGTCTTCATTGCGGATCAGCGTGCAGAGCGAAATCTGTTCAACCGCATTCCACTTAGCGGGCACGAACGGGTTTGCATCCGTAACATCGACGCGCTTGAACCAGATACCATGATGGGCAGACGCCGGATGCACGGTCGCGCGCACCGGTTCCCCACCGTGGAGACCGATCCCGTCGAATGTTACCGATGATTTGAGTGTTTTCTGCACGTTTGCCTCAGCCTCGCGCATCGCAGTCTTTGTCGATGCATCATTTAAGTATCTGCGCGACAAACCAGCCTCAATTCACTCTTTGTAACGGTTTGAAATATCGCGAATCGGATCGGCAAAATTTCGCTTATTTCAGCTAAGTCTTTACGATCAAACAAAAAGGGCCGCCCTAGGGCGACCCTTAATGTTTCAAATGTGACGTAATTTAGTTGGCCTGACGGCGCAGGAATGCAGGGATTTCGATGCGCTCCTGTTCAGGATCCGCTTCAGCGTCATCATCGTAGGATTGCACCGGCGGCTGCTGGCGCATCGGCGCGGGAGCGGGGCGCTCACCTGCCTCGGGTCCGTGACCTGTCATGCGGTTGATAAGAGAGTTGATCCCAAAGCGCGGTTTGTCGCCCTCAGGCTCAGCCGCAGGTGCGGGGGCTGCTGGCTGCTGGGCCGGTACTTTTTGAACGGCCGCTTGCAGGCGCGCCATGGCTTGCGGTGACGGGGCACCGGGCTGGGGCGCTTTGGGCGCAACGAACGCGGCCGCTTCGGGCGTTTCGACCTCTTGGGTCGGCTCATACGCGGCGGGTTGAGGTTGGTAGGCCGGGGGCGGCAGATCATCTGTCGCTTCGGGTTGCTGCTGTACCGGCTCTTCGACACGCGGCTGGAAGACGGGTTCGGCTGGGGTATAGGCGGCCGGGGCCTGTGCGGGCTCCATCCGGTCCAGCAATGTCGGCTCGGCGGCGGCAGCCGTTGCGGCAACGGCGGCGGCTGGTGCCACCTCTTGCGCGGTTTCTTCGACAGCCTCTTCAACCGGCTTCAGCGGCTCGGCCAGCGACCGACGCGGCAGCGGGGTTTCGGCATTGCTTTCCGTGGCGTCGATGCCAGTTGCCACAACGCTGACGCGCATCGTGCCTTCCATGCCGGTGTCAAGCGTGGAACCGACGATGATGTTCGCCTCGGGGTCCACTTCCTCGCGGATGCGGTTCGCGGCCTCGTCCAGCTCAAAGAGCGTGAGGTCGTAACCACCGGTGATGTTGATGAGAACGCCGTTCGCGCCGCGCAGCGAAATCTCGTCCAGCAGCGGGTTGGCGATGGCTTTTTCAGCGGCTTGGATCGCGCGATCTTCGCCGGTCGCCTCGCCTGTGCCCATCATGGCTTTGCCCATCTCGTCCATCACAGCGCGAACATCTGCGAAGTCGAGGTTGATGAGGCCCGGACGGACCATCAGGTCGGTCACGCCTTTGACACCTTGATAGAGAACGTCGTCGGCCATGGAGAAGGCTTCGGTGAAGGTCGTCTTCTCGTTCGCCAGACGGAACAGGTTCTGGTTCGGGATGATGATCAGCGTGTCGACGACTTTTTGCAGCGCCTCGACGCCGTCTTCGGCCTGACGCATCCGCTTGCCGCCTTCAAACTGAAACGGCTTGGTCACGACGCCAACGGTCAGAACGCCCAGCTCACGTGCGGCTTGCGCGATGATCGGCGCGGCACCCGTTCCAGTGCCGCCTCCCATACCAGCGGTGATGAAGCACATGTGTGCACCTGCCAGGTGATCGACGATCTGTTCGATGCTTTCTTCGGCGGCGGCGGCACCAACGGTCGCGCGGGCCCCTGCCCCCAGACCTTCGGTAACTTTCACACCCATCTGGATTTTGGCCTGCGCCATCGACTGCTGCAGCGCTTGCGCGTCGGTGTTGGCAGTGACGAATTCGACCCCGTCGAGCTCTTTCTCGATCATGTTGTTGACGGCATTACCGCCAGCACCACCCACACCGAAGACGGTGATACGGGGTTTCAAATCTTCCTGCCCGGGCATCGAAAGGGTCAAAGTCATAATGTGTCCGCCTGTTATCTGCCATTTGAGGGGGTTGACCCCCGAATTAGCGCCAATCGTATCGTGACATTCCCGCCACGTCACCCAAAAAACACGAAAAAGGCACAAAATATCGTGTTTTTCCGGAAGGTTTCAGCGGTATTTCGCCGAAACCCCCATATTTAGCGCCTACCAGTTGTCTTTGAACCAGCGGATCGCCCTTTTGAGCGACCTGGCCGGGTATTTTTCGGCGGGAATCTCGAAATCCCACCATTCGTCTTGCGGGTTGGCTGCGAAGAGGCAAAGGCCGACGGAGGAGGCAAACGCGGGGCCTGTTGCGGCTTGCGGAAGGCCCTGCACGCGCAGCGGACGACCCAAGCGCACCTGCTGGCCGAGGATCTTGGAGGCCAGACCGTCGAGACCCGGGATTTGGCTGCCACCGCCGGTTAGAACGATCTGCTGGCTGGGCAGATGCTCGAACCCTGCAGCGTCCAGACGGACGCGAACTTCCTCAAGGATTTCCTCGACCCTTGGGCGCATGATCCCGATCAGTTCAGCGCGGCTGACCGTGCGGCGGTCATGCTCCCAATCGCCGGTGTCGCCGCCGATTTCGATCATCTCGCGGTCGTCCATGCCGGTAGCGACAACGCCACCATAGAAGGTCTTGATCCGTTCGGCGGTGGCGGGCGGCACTTGCAGCCCCATAGAAATGTCAGAGGTCACGTGTTCGCCGCCCAAGCGCACTGCGTCGGAATAAATCATGTGCTTGCGCATGAAAATCGACAGGCCCGTCGCGCCGCCACCAAGGTCGATGCAAGCGGCACCCAGTTCTTGTTCGTCCTCGACCAGCGAAGAGATCCCGGAGACGTAGGAGGACGACGCAAGCCCTGCCAGTTCAAGATCACAGCGCTTGATGCAGTAAAGCAGGTTCTGGATCACCGTTTCATCGACCGTGAGCAGGTGCATATCGACGGCCAATTCGTTGCCCATCTGCCCGCGCGGATCGCCAAGGCCGGAGCGGTGGTCGATGGCGAAGTTCACGGGCTGGGCGTGGAGCACTTCGCGCCCCTCACCAAAATCGGGCACGTCGCAGGAGGCCATCACACGGGCGATGTCCTGCTCGGTCGCGATGTTTTCATCCAGTTCGACCATCCCGTCTAGGCCGTAGCTGCGCGGGCGGGCACCGGCAAAACAGGCGATCACGTGATCGACGCGGGTGTTGGCCATCTTCTGGGCGGCCTGAACGGCCGTGCGAATGGCGCGCTCGGTCTCTTGCATGGCGTCAATCTCGCCAAAGCGGACACCGCGGGACCGCGTCGTGGCTGCGCCAATCACACGGAAACTGGACTGACCGGCGAGCGACCCGATGCCATCGGCATCCGAGAATTGCGAGGGGCCATCAAAGCGCAGCACCAGACAGGCGATCTTGCTGCTGCCGATATCGAGGATCGCAATCACGCCACGCTGCATCGCGGCTTGCCGCATGTTCCGCATGGCCCGTTGGGTCTGGTAAAGGTCGGTCATCGTTTAGTTTGCCCCATTCTGCCCGTTGTTTTGCCCGGTCTGGATGTCGCGTATGCGACGCAGTTCTTCGACTGCTGTTGTGTTCAGCCGGATCGTTGGCCGGCTGGCATTTCGAATGTCCACGACCGCAAGGTCGCGGGCCAACATGTCTTTGGCGTGATCCAGAACGATCACCCGCTCCAGTGCGGCCACCGCGCCCTCCTGGGGCAGCAGAATGCGTTGGTCGCGGTCAAGGGCGACGTCCCAGCGGCGCTCTCCCATGCGGACAAGACCGCGGATGCGGTCAGCGATGGGGGCGGAGACGGCGAGAAGTTCAAGCGCTTCGGTGGCGTGTTCGGCAGCACCCTCACCCGAGATGAGCGGCAAGTCAGGGCGGCTAAGGCGCGCGGGAATGTCAGCAACGACATAGCCTTCACGGTCCAGCAGCTTGACGCCCTCGGGGGAGCGCCAGACGATAGCGGGGATACGCTCGGTGATTTGCAGCTCAAGAATACCGCCGGGCTTGATGCGTACGGCGGCGTCTTCGACGGCGGCAAGTTCTTCGATATCGCGCTGCATTTGCGCGAGGTCCAGATCGAAGGAGGAGATCGGGAATTCCACGGGGAAGGCGCTGCGGATGTCTTCGGCCAGAGGCTCGGACGCGCCGTCGATGGCCATCAGTTTGACCATGAATTCGGGGCGCGTTTCGATCTGGTTGCGCAGATCGGCGACCATCAGACCCGCCTTTTCGCGGTTCTCGGGGTTGGCGAAGTAAGCGCCAGCGATGAAGATCACGAGGAAGGCAGGCAGGCCGACGCGCAGAGCCGCGCGGAAAAGCGGGGTCAGCCAGAGGCGGTTCATCCGGTAGGCCCAGCGCGAGGGCGCGGGATCGCGGCGGGGCGCTGCGGGTTTGGTGGCGGTCAGCGGTTGCATGAGGCATCCTCCACCATCCAGCGGCACAGTTGGCCAAAGCTCATCCCGGCTTTCTGCGCCTGCTCGGGGGTGAGCGAGGTAGGCGTCATGCCTGGCTGGGTGTTGGTTTCCAGCAGGATCAGGCCTGCGAGGCCTTTGCTTTCGTCCCAGCGGAAATCGGTGCGGGAGACTCCCCGGCAGCCCAGCGCGTTATGGGCGCGGAGGGCGTAATCCATGCAGGTGTCGAAAATGTCTTGCGGGATATCGGCGGGGACAACGTGGTGCGAACCGCCCTCTTCGTATTTGGCGGCGTAGTCGTACCAGCCGTCGGTGACGATATCGGTGACGGTGAGGGGCTTATCGCCGATGACGGTTGTTGTCAGTTCGCGACCGGGCGCGAAGGCTTCGACCATGACTTCATCGGGCATTTCGGCATTCAGGCGTGGGGGCTGATCGCCTTCATGGACGAGGTAAACGCCAACGCTGGAGCCTTCGTTGTTCGGCTTCACCACATAGGGCGGCGGCATGACATGGGCGGCTTGGACGTCTTTGGCGGGGGCAATCACGCTTTCCACGACAGGCAGGCCGTGGATCTTGTAGACGTCCTTGCTGCGCTGCTTGTCCATCGCCAGCGCCGAGGCCAGCACACCCGAATGGGTGTAGGGAATTTGCAGCCACTCAAGGAGGCCCTGCACGCAGCCGTCTTCCCCCCAGCGGCCATGCAACGCGTTGAACACGACGTCAGGCGCCGCGTCCGCAAGACGCGCCATCAGGTCCGGACCCGCGTCCAGCTCGATCACGTTGAAACCTTCGTCCCGTAAAGCGGCGGCGCATTCGCGCCCAGTGGACAAGGACACCTCGCGCTCAGCCGAAGGTCCGCCCATCAGTACCGCCACTTTCGGGGGTGTCCTGCTCGACATCCCGTGTGTGCCTCAATTTTTACCGCAGGCCGTCTTGTGCGACCCGTTTCTTGTTTATTCTTTAGTACCTTGCGGGGCCGGTTCACCGACCCTCATAATTTCCCACTCTAGCGTTATCCCACTGGTTTCGTAAACCCTTTTGCGCACCAGCTCGCCAAGGTTTTCGAGATCAGCAGCGGTGGCGGTGCCGGTGTTGACCAGAAAGTTGGGATGCTTGGGCGACATCTGCGCGCCGCCAAGGGTGTGCCCGCGCAGGCCTGCGTCATCAATCACCTTCCACGCTTTCAGCGCATGGCTGTCATCCGCTTGACCGGTCGAGGAAAATCCGGCGGGGTTGCGGAAGGTGGAGCCTGCGGTGCGGTCCTTGGTGGGCTGCGTCTCGTCTCGCTTTTTAAGCTGCGCATCCATGCGGGTTTTCAGGGCCTCCGGGTCCCCCTTGGGTGCGCGGAAGGTCGCTTGGGTGAGAACCCAGCCGTCGGGCAGGTCGGTCTGACGGTAGGCGAAGTTGAGATCTTGGGCGGTCAGGGTTTTGATCTCGCCCTCGCGCGTGATGGCTTGGGCAGAATGGAAAACGTCGGCCACGTAAGAGCCATAGCACCCCGCGTTCATTCTTATGGCACCCCCGATAGCGCCGGGGATGGTGCGGAGGAAGGTCAAGTCGAGACCTTGGTCTGCGGCCTTGCGCGCCACATGGGCGTCGAGGGCGGCGACACCTGCGGTGACGGTATCGCCGTCAATGGTGATTGCATTGAACCCCCGCCCCATGCGGATCACGATGGCGCGGATGCCCCCATCGCGGACGATCAAGTTCGAGCCGACGCCCATGGGGAAGACTTCGACGTCCTTGGGCAGCGCTTTGAGGAAGGCTTGCAGATCGTCGAGGTCGGCGGGCTGGAACAGATAGTCCGCGGGGCCACCGACGCGGAGCCAAGTGAGGTCGTTGAGGGGACGGTCGGGCGTGAGCGTGCCGCGAGGGGTTGGGAGTTGGGTCATGGGGGTGGGTGGTAGTTGTAGGGTTGCGGCGGTGC